>NZ_NFIQ01000131.1 GCF_002159455.1 Flavonifractor sp. An306 | reverse complement strand
GACGTCCCCTTTTTCCCCATTTTTTCTACCCCCTTTTCTTCATCTTACCATGAAAAAAAGTAGACACCCACACTTTTGTGAGTGTCTACTTTCATTTTACAAGTGCAGCAGGGCGTACCCTGCCGGCTCTTTTTTGTCTTACTATCAGATCTCGTCCTCAATCAGGCCGTAGTCCCCGTCGTTGCGCTTGTACACCACGCAGAACCGGCCGTCATGGTCCACATCCTTAAAGGCGAAGAAGGTGTGGCCCACCAGCTCCATCTGGAGCACCGCCTCGTCCACCGTCATGGGCTTGATGGGGAACTTCTTGGTGCGGACGATGCGGTATTCCTCCTCGTCGCTCTCGGGAACGAAGGAGGACAGCTCCTCCACATCCACAGTCCGGGAGAAGGCGTCCTGGCGCAGGCGCTTCTCCAGCCGGCTCTTGTTCTTGCGCAGACGGCGCTCCACGGAGGACACCGCCGCGTCGATGGTGGCAAACATATCGGAGGTACTCTCCGCCACCCGGATGATGGTGCCGCTGGAGCGGATGGTCAGCTCCACATTGTTGCGGCCCTTTTCTACGCTGAAGACGATGGCGGCCTCCGCGTCCGCCTTAAAATAACGATCTAACTTGCCCACCTTTTTCTCCGCATAGGCGTGGACCTTGTTAGGCAGATTGATCTTTTTGTCGGTAAACACGAACTTCATAGTTTTCAGCTCCTTCCGCCCTCTGGGGAGGGCCTTGCTGGATCCGGCCCTGGCCGGTTCCCTGCTTTGATTATACCACGAAGTTCGCTAATTGCCACAACTAATTTGAAAATTTTCTGCGCAATTTTACCAACAAATCTTCAGCCGCAGCTGTGGCCGTGTCCGCCGCAGTCGTGTCCCGCCCCGTGGTCGTGGTGATGGGCGCACACGGTGTCCGGGTCGTAGCACAGGCTGCCCTGCAGCAGCGCCTCCACCTGGGCGTCGGCATCCCCCGCCGCGCCGGGATACAGACGGATGCCCGCCTGGGCCAGCGCATTCCGGGCTCCGCCGCCGATGCCGCCACAGATCAGGGCCTCCACGCCCCGCTCCTTCAGAAACCCAGCCAGGGCTCCATGGCCGCTGCCGTTGGTATCCACCACCTGGGAGGCGCGGACCTGTCCGTCCTCCACCTCATAGAGCTTAAACTGCTCCGTGTGCCCGAAGTGCTGAAACACCTGTCCGTTTTCATAAGTAACCGCAATTTTCATGGAAAATCCCTCCTTAATCTGTTTCCTGTCCGGCGCAGCCGCCGCAGCCGCACCGGCCCCGGTCGCAGCGCCGCCGGGCGCAGTCCCGCCCGGCACAGCCCTCCGCCTGGGCACATAGCATATAGTCCCCGCCGGAGATCACCAGCTGCCGCCCCTCCACCAGAGCCAAGGCCAGCTTCTGCCTGGCCCGGTCGTAGACCTGCTGCACCGTGGAGCGGGCCACCCCCATCTGTCCGGCGCATTCCTCCTGGGTGCAGCCCAGCAGGTCGATGAGACGGATAGCCTCATACTCCTCCACCGCCATCTCCACCGGCCCGTCCGCGCCCCCCTCCAGCGGACCAAAGGTGTTCCACCGGGGCAGCGCGCAGATCCTCCGGCATTTTCTGGGCCGCGGCATCGCCATCCCTCCGTTTCTGACTTATGCCATTTATTTTAGCAGGTTTTTGGCATATGTCAATAATAAAATATTTTACAAATTTTTTGCTTAAGCATTTTCTTATACTGCATTTTTGACTACATTTTTTCTCGTTTCTAATTTTAACTAATCGGTTTAACATTTAATAAAACTCTTATTTCATCATCTTGACACTTCTCCCCCGTTTTTATGCCCACTAATTTCGTTTAGTCTGCCCATTGTATCTGCAAGGCATCTGTACTATACTCTCACACGATCAAACACAAGGAGGTATGACTTATGGTTTTTGATCTGAAACTTCAATCTATTTCCGAGCTGGCCGAACTTCAGCAGCTTGCTGCTCACGCGGATAAGCCCGTATATATTGCCAATGAAGACGACCAGATCCGGGTGGACGCCCGCTCCTTCTTGGGGCTGTTTGCGCTGGACTACTCCAGACCGCTGAAGGTGATCACCGATTCTCTCTATGTGATGCGGATGCTGGAGATCCGGCAGCGGGCCCTGGAGGACGCCATGGCTCGGGCCTGAGCATGAAAACGCCGCCCCCGACGCATATGCGTCGGGGGCGGCGTTTTGTTCAGGGTTCCATGAGTGCGCCCAGCAGAGGCTCAAATTGAACCCCTTCCAGAATGGGCGTACCCTGGGCCAGCGTGTGGGCCACACAGCGCTGGACGAAGTTGGCGCCGCGCTGTGCCGCCTGTTCCAGCCCTTCGCCCCGCAGCAGGGCGCCCAGCACCACGCTGGCAAACAGATCGCCGGTACCGGGGAACTGGGCCGGCTCCTGCCGGGCCATGGCAAAACCGGTCCGGCCGGTGCGGCGGTCAAAAAAGCCGGCCCCGATCTCCCCGTCGCTCAGACTCACACCTGTCAGCACCACAGAGCGCTTCCCCGCCAGACTCAAACGTTCCAGCCAACGGCGGAGCCCCGCCTCGTCGCCGGGCACCGCCTGATAATCCTCTCCCAGCAGCAGGGCCGCTTCGGTCAGGTTGGGCGTGATCACATCAGCCTGTGCCGCCAGTTGCCCCATCCGGCGGCACATATCCGGCGTGTAGGTGCGATAGGGCCGGCCATGGTCCCCCATCACCGGGTCCACCAGCACCAGGGTATTCCCGCCCCGAAACCGGCGGTAAAACGCTTCGATCAGCCCGATCTGCCCTTCGCTGCCTACAAAGCCACTGTATACCGCGTCAAACGCCACCCCCAACTCCGCCCAGTGGCTGGTTGTGCCCGCCATCTGGCCCGTCATATCCAGAAAGGTGGCCTTATCGCTGGCGGGAAACGCTGTGTGGGCGGACAGATAGGCGGTGGGCAGCGGACAGCACTGGCTGCCCATGGCGGCCAGCACCGGCAGCACCACCGTCATCGAGCAGCGCCCGAAGCCTGAAATATCCTGAATTGCCGCAACTCTCGGCGCACGCGCCATATCGCTCCCTCCTTCTTCCGTCAACAGGCTTTATTATACCTGTATCGCCATAGAAGTGCAATTGACTTTTTTTCTCCTTGATGATAAACTGAATTTCAAGCTCCGAAGGGCATCTGTGGAACTGCAAGGAAAGCGGGTTCGTTCGAGAGAAAACCGGAGCCTTCTCTCCTCCATTGAGTACCTTTTGGATAATGGAATATGCGCCTGTGATGGAATTGGTAGACATGCGAGATTTAGGTGCTGTCACCTCAGTGAAAGGTTTTGAAGGTAGATATCTTTAACGAGGAGGTAAAGTTAATGGGAAAGTTGACGAAGCAGAACGCTAAGTTACCAACCCTCCCCGCAAAAAGTCCGGATAAAACAGAAACTTGGGCAGGGAAATATACTGCTCGTGTTACTAAAATCTTTAATCAACCAGATGGATCGACGGTTAAGGCGACAAGACGGATCAATAAAGATGGAAGTATAACAGATAAAATTGAACACCGACATAGGTGATAACTTCCTCTTATTGTATATCTGAGGACAAATCAGGAGTTTTACCTGCTTTTATTGATGCAGATTAAGCGCAACGCTCTGTCTCGGGCAATCCCTCCCCGAGTAAAAATAGAGGGAAACTGAATATGCGGGTATGGCGGAATTGGCAGACGCGCTGGATTTAGGTTCCAGTGGAGTGATCCGTGTGGGTTCGACCCCCACTACCCGTACCAACTAAGGTTGCTGAAAAAGATGCAACCCCTGAAACCCTTGCTGCGGCAAGGGTTTCAGCCGTTTCAGAGGGAAAAATCGAGCACCAGCCGAGATGGAGATGCAAGTAAGCGTAAAATAGAGGAGGACACCTCAGGAAAGAGCAAGAGTAACCGTCAAAGGAGCAGGCGGATAGACTTCCATGAGATAATAGTGCTGGAACGTAGCGGAACGTTCCAGCACTAATTTGTACGGGGGGTCTTGCCGTGACATCAAA
>NZ_NFIQ01000130.1 GCF_002159455.1 Flavonifractor sp. An306 | reverse complement strand
CTGGGCTTCCTCCAAGCGGTGCTTTGCCTGCAACAGTTTCTTTTCTTCACTTGTCATGGGATTACCTCCGTTTCTGCCAGATCAGGTCATAGCCCAGCACATCGGCCAGTTCCACAACCTCCTTGTAGCGGATGGATTCCCGCTGGAGCTTGGCCGACAGGTTGGAAACGCTGTCCGACCAGTCGTATTCCTCATGGAGCCGGTCAACTACCTCCTGCATGGTGTATCCCGCCCGGACGATCTGTGCCTTAATCTCATTGCGTACCGTCATCATCAAAAATCCTCCTAAATTTTCTTGATAAAAAAGCGAAGTCGGCACGCCTTCTGGCATAACCGCTTCGCTGTGTGGTGAAAAATCTCCTTGTCACCAAATCCGTTCAGAATTGCCGGTGTGATGTCCTGCCCATAGGTCGCACCTTCCGACTTTTCCGTTACGTGTGACTTGGCTTGAAACCGTGCATTTCCCCATGATTCCATGCACCCGGTTCACCGGGGCGAGAAGCATGGTTTCGCAAAATGATTTCTTCCAATAGGCAAATACTTTTCGATTTCCACTTGCCTTGATTTAACATGGGATTTGACAGGTGATTCTGACTGACATAGCCGCTGAATTGCTATAAAAGGGAGAACAACGGTCAATCAAAGCGTACGTACGTACATGGATCAGCGCCGCCATTCCTCCGGCACATCTTCCGGTACGTACGTACGCATCGAATCACCGGAAAACACTGATATATGATTTCTCACCAGTACCTCAATCCCCAGAAATCCACGCACCCGCCGTCCGGCTGCGTTGGTCACATTGTTGCAGTATTCCAGATTGTAGCGGCTCTGGCAGGCGATCAGGGCTTCGCTGAAGCTGCGTGGCTTCAGGGCAGGCAGGTTGTTTTCGGTGCAGTAAATCTGGTATGCCTCGTACAGTTCTTTGGAGCTGGCAGATAGATCGGCTTTCAGGCGAACATACCCGTCAGAATCCAGAAAATCATAGACATTGTTGTTGTCCCGTTTGACTGCTTCCCGGTTGTCTTTGGTGCGCTGGCTCTCGGTGAACTTGAAGTTGTTTGCGGCCAGCCGCTGCAATCCCTCAAAAGCCCACAGCAGAATACCCTCCACCTCGGCTTTCATCTTCTCGGCAAGGTCAGGATCATCCACACGGCCAGCCGGTTTTTCTTTCGTGGTCAGCACCAGCTGGCGGCGATAAAATCCGTCGCTCCGGTCAAACAGCGCCTGCAAATCTCCGTTGGAGAAGGCCAGCAGCCGGGCGCACATCCATCCCTGATAGCTCTGCTTGCCCTTGCGCTCCAAATCCATCTTGCCTTGGGCAGTGACGATGGATTTCACATAGTTGGTCTGGCGCAGGGCCTCCATTCGCATATCGTCATCCACGCACAGGAGGATATGTTCCAAATCGGCACGGGCAAACCGGTTCTCGGATATTTTCCCGATGCTGCCATCCTTCATGTTGGAACCGAACAAAGTTCCCAGCACAGCGCCGATCTGCGACTTTCCTTCGCCACCGCTGCCCTTAATGACCATCATCCGCTGCCCCTTGTTGCTGGGAATCAGGCAGTAGCCGATATATTCCTGCAAGGTGGGGATGTCCTCCGGGTAGAGCAGACCATCCAGAAATTGCAGCCAGAGAACAGGTTTTGGGGCGTTGGGCTTGTAGGACACGGGGAAACGGTTGCGGACGATTTTCGGCTTTCCTTTCGCAAAAGTTCCGTCCAGAAAAAGCGTGCCGTTGGAAAGATGAATCCGATCCGGCTCCGGGGGGAAATCCTCCACCAGCGCCGCCAGCTTCATCAACTCCACAATGTTGCTGATTTTGCGGGGAATGTTGCTGACCGCACAGCATTTCAGCTCCTCAAAAATCTCTCCCCGCAAAGGCAGCTCATCGGTTACACGGCCTTCGGGCGTGAAAAAAGCCCCGTTTGTAAAGATGATCTTGTGCGTCTGCAAGAACTCCTCGCAAAACAGGGCTTCGTTGATGCTTTTTCCATCGAACCAGACGGGCATCCCGTCAAGCTGCGCTTTGTTTTTCATGGGCGTCGTCCTCCTTTTTCAGCCTGTCCAGCCGTTCCTCCAAACCAGCGATCAGGCCATCCTTGTTCAGCATTTCCACGATTTTCACCCGCTGTTCCAGTTCGGCGGCAATGAGCAAATCCGCCAGATACTCCACATAGTCCAGCATCTGGCAGGCTTCCACAAACCGGTCATCTAAACTGTCATCTGGATTGGATGGGGCGTAGTTCTGTTTCCAAACTTCCAGAAGATGCAGATAATCACACAGCACCCGCAGGCAGCGCACTTGCTCCTGCCGGTATGCTTTCAGCAGGGGACGCTCCGGTTTGGGCAGGGCAGCTGCCGCAGGCGGCTTGTCCGGGCCAATCCCAAAATCCTGTGCCAGCTTCTGCGCTGCTTCGTAACTGCTCAGGTCAAATAACCTCGCCACAAGGTCGATTACATCGCCGGTGACCCCGCAGCCGAAGCAGTAAAAATACCGTTCATTCAGCTTCATGCTGGGGTGCCGGTCCTCATGGAACGGGCAGCTGCACATCCCGTTTCGGTTGACTTGCAACCCATAATGTTCCGCCGCATCCGGCACACAAATATTCTGTTTTACCAGTTCAAAGAGTGTCATAAAAATCCCTCCGTTTCAGGGCATAAAAAAGCGGCCCGCCCGTTTTCTTTGGGCAGGCCGCAGTCCTTATGCAGTTTGTGATGTTTCTGTTTCTTTGGCTTTCCGCTTTTCCTGCCGGTAGAACTTCTCCCGGCAGGCGGGTTTACAAAATTTAGCGTTGGGGCGGACAGACTGGAACGGCTCTCCGCAGCACTGGCACACCAGCTGGTACGGTTCGCCCGGAACGATCAGCCCCTCGGCAATCTTCTGTTTGCGCTCCTTCTGACGCAGGTATTTTTCATGGTCGCGGATGCGCTTCTGGCGGCGCTTTTCCTCCGCAGCCAGTTCTTCCTCGGTGGGTTCGGGCATGGGCACTTCAAATTTCCCGATAAAGTTCAGGTAAATCTCAATTTCCTGCACCCGTTCTCCGGTGCTTCGGTCCGGGGCATGGACCAGAATTTTCTCCACAAATTCATGGAGCATGGGGGCAGTCAGCTCGGTGAAATCCGTATATTTCTGTGCCAGCGCCAGAAAGTGGCTGGCACGGTCCGTGTCCTCATGAAACTGGTCCAGCTGTGCCTGCTCAGAGGCAAGCAGCTGTTCCAGTTCGGCCTGTTCCTTTTCATATTCTGCACACAGCAGCTCGAACCGTTTTTCCTCCAACTTGCCCATAGCATAGGTTTCATACAGCTTTTTAATCAACACATCCAGCTCGGCGCTGCGGTTGCGCTCCTTGGCGACCTTGCGTTTCAGCTCCTTGGCCGCTTCCTGCTGGCGAACCTGTGATATGCTGCGAACCTTCTGAATGAATTCCTCCTTGTTCTGGATGGCATAGCTGGCGGTGGAGCGGATGGTTTCCAGAATCAGGGCGTTCAGGGCTTTGGTGCTGACGGTGTGGGAAAAACACATCTGGGTTTCACGCTCAAAGGTCAGGGTATAGGTGGAGCAGTTATAGAAGTCGGTTCCATACTCCCGCCCGTCCTTTTTGCGTTTGCCCCGGTGGTTATACATCTTGGCTCCGCAGTCGGCGCAGAACACAAGGCCGGTCAGGGGATTGGCGACGCCGCTGGTATCCGTCCGGCGCACCGTCCGCTTCACTTGCTGGGCGAGCTGCCAGGTTTCCGGGTCAACGATGGCTTCATGGGTATTTTCAAAAATCAGCCAGTCGGACGGGTCATTTTTTACCCGCTTATCCCGATAGGACTTCTTGGAAGAACGGAAATTGACGGTGTGCCCCATATACTCCGGCTTTGTCAGCATGGTGCTGACCGTAAAGCCGTACCAGTCATAGGGTCGGCTGGTGTCCACGGTATTCTTCCGGCTGCCTCTGCCGTTGCGGGCCAGATAATAGGCGGGGCACTCCACCTTTTCCTGTGTGAGTATCTTGGCGATCTCATGGGGGCCGTGCCCCTCCACCGCAAGCC
>NZ_NFIQ01000013.1 GCF_002159455.1 Flavonifractor sp. An306 | reverse complement strand
AGTCTTTGCAGACTGCAATCAATATGGCAGTGGAAGGGATAAGGGCGTTGGCCAGTGCGGCTGAATTTTTGATAGACAATCTGGATATCATCCTTCCGCTGCTGCTGGGTATAGGGGGAGCTTTTGTTATATTCCAGGTGGCCGCAAGCTGGACACGGATAGCGGCAGCGGCTACGGCGGCGTATGAATTTGCAGTAAATTTGCTTTCCATTGGCTTTGGCGTACTTAGGGGAAGTACAGCGGCCTCATCGGCAGCGATGTTCCAGTTTAACAGCGTGCTGTTGGCATCACCAATTACATGGATAGTTATGATAATTATGCTGTTGGTTGGCGTCATATATGCCGCGGTTGCTGCATTCAACCATTTTACTGGAGCGGGGGTAAGCGCAACAGGGGTCATAGCTGGAGCATTTTTAACCCTGCTTGCGTTCCTGGCAAATACGATCGTAATTCCTATACAGAGGACCTTTGCTGCATTGGGGAATTTTATCGGAAATGTATTCAATGACCCAGTGACAGCGGTGAAAGTCCTGTTCTATGACATGGCGCTGAGAAGTATTGGATGGGTCAGCAGCATTGCCAGTGCGTTAGAGAAGTTGTTGAATTCAATCCCGGGATTTGAGGTGAACTTTACATCAGGATTAGATAATTTATACAACAAAATGGAGCAAGAAAGGGCAAAAGCAATAGAGAGCGGCTCCTATAAGGAGTTTTTCAAGGCCTGGGATTACATTGATCTTTCTGATGCCTGGGACACAGGATACAACTGGGGCGCAAACCTGTTCAAGGGAAGCGACCCGATGAAAGATTTTATGAGTGAATATGAGCCGCCGGCGGTTCCTGGCTCCGAGACAGATAAGCTTTTGGCGGACATCGCAAATAGTACGAAGGGCATTGAAAAGTCCGTTGATATGTCCAGTGAAGATATTCAGTCCCTGGTGGAAGTAATAGAGCGCCGGTATGTGGCAAACGTAAACCTGACCAGCCAGGCGCCGGTGATCAATGTCGCCGGCCAGAACACCGGCAACACTGCTGCGGACCGCCAAGCCCTGGCTGACGCGATCCAGACAATCCTTCTGGAGCAGATACCATCTACTTCCGTCAGAGCTACCGCTATGCCCACATAAGGAAGGGGGGCGCCTTTACCAGGCGCCCCCTATGCCTATTTGTGGCCCGGTTCAGGGCGGCTCTCACGCCCTTTGCCCGCCCATACTCAAACGCAAGGCACAAGGCGTCTATAGAAGCATTTTCAACCGATGTTCTTCATCCAGTAACGAATTTCTTTTTCAGCTCCTGGTTTGCTTTCTCTATACAGGCAGAAACCTTATCTGGGGAAGCGCAGGTGATAAAAGCGTGCCACCCGCCGGAGCGGTCTCTCTGAAAAACAGAGACATGTTCCACTTCTGATGGCAGTATTTCAATGCGTATCATTTCAAAGCGAACAGGCAAATGGATGATATTACTTGTCATGCCCGTGCCTCCTCTCTGATAATCGACTTCACTATGCGGAGAATCAGATCCAGCTGCCGGGCATTGGCCCGCTCGGTCAGACGGGAAAGTTCCGCCCGGGATTCATTTGTGGTCATGTGCAGGAACTCCTCCTTGATTTTATGGGAGGGGCCTGGTATACTGAACCTACCAGGCCCCCGTGGCTTGTCTGTGCCTCATATCCTCTTGCTTGCCGGCTGGGATATGGGGCATTTCTCATGCCACGCAAAAACGTCGAGTGGTGGTCTCTCGGGTGAAAGCCTGAGCCACGTCCGGAAGGGCCTTGCGGAGGGCTGTCGTGTCAATGCGGGAGGCCTTGACGGCCTTCCAGGTGACTTTATACTCCCCCGCCCGAAGCTCCTCAGAATCACCCATAGAGGCCTTTATGGCGTCCTTGATGGTCTCGGCCTCTGCTGTGGCCTCCTCGATCAGCGCTTGGAGCTGACGCAGCTCCCTGATCTTGCTTTCCAGTTCATTGGTGCTCATACTGTTCCTCCTTGTTTTCTGGTGGGTCCCGGTACTGCGGCGGTTTCGTCTATTTCAACGGCGTGGCGGGCTCCCGGGCCCTGTCCCTCTTGACAGTATGAATTATAGCATATCTACCGGTAGATTTGTGCAATATATATCTACCGGTAGATTGATTTGTATGGTATAATTTAGACATAATGGAGGAGGTGCCGATATTTTACCGGCCTCAGAAAGGAGGAAAGTATGGCAGGGAAAACCGATGCACAGAAGCGTGCCCAGAAAGCATATATGGAGGGCTTTGCACGGGTTGAAATCAGAATGACCACACAACAAAGGGCAGCGGTTCAGGCCCACGCAGAGGCCCACGGCGAGAGTGTGAACGGCTTTATCAACCGGGCCATAGGGGAAACGATGGAGCGAGATATGGAAAAAGGAAGCCTCTAGGCTTAGCGTCCGACGACAGTATGCCTAAAGGCTGCAATGGCTGTGCAAAACCCGAAAATAGGGAGAAAGGAATAAAGTTAATGGCTGTATATCATAACTCGTCCGCTATTGCAAATGAGATACGGGCCAAGAGGGATATCCTCCGGGAGCGTTATGGAGGGATGATGACCCTGACGGACCTCATGGAGGAACTGGGGTATGGATCCCGGATCTCAGCCAGGAAAGCGGTGGTGGCAATGGGAATCCCGGCCACACAGGTGGGCCGGATGAAGAAATATGATACCGATGTGGTGGCGCGACGGCTTGTTGAATTGCGGGGCATGTGCTGATATATCTTTATCCAGCGCTATTTTGAGTGGACTGTATCCAGCTGCTTGTTTCTAAAGGATGCAAAACGTGGTCAACGTTTGCGCTTCACCCAAAGGGGAAAGGAACGCCCCGGGCAAAGCCCGGGGCTTGACAGTGTGGCCGCTGCGGCCTATAATAGATATTAGAAAAGGCGCTGCCGAATACGGTCAGCCCTTACAGTGCTTTGAAGTGATCGCCGTACTTGTCAGGGTGCCGGCGGTCACTTCTTTTTTGCCTGAATAAACAGGCTGCAAATACCAATGATGACCAAACAAAGCTGAAGAACTTCGGATGTACTCATGGGCAGCCCTCCTTTCCGAAGATCGGAGAGCAAAGAAGCTGCCCTCCGTTAAGAGGGCTGACCGCTGCTATCCGGCAGCGCCAAAGCCAGGATACCACAGAATGAAATAGGGTGCAAGGTCAGAATGATCCGCCACTCGGTTCATAAGGGAACCATGGCCGGACTGGAATTTGGAGACCTGCTGCCAGTGGTGTCGTGAACTGGCCGCCCTTGGGTGGATCGTTGGGTCCTGCACGGCGGCGGCTGGGTGGTCTGCTTGCCGGCAGACTGAGCAGGCGGTAATCCTGGCCGCACTCAGCTGGCCTCCACGGTTTTTAACAGCCCAAAAGGGAAAAGGCCTTATGCCAAAACCACACTTTTGTTTTCCCTTATATTTTCCCTTAAAGCGATTTGGTGCAAGAAAATGAGGATATAAAACACAAGACAAAAAGTGCGCAAATCAATAGGGGTAATCACGAATTTAAACATATTACAAGAAACTAAAAAGTGGGTCGCGCAACCACTGGTTGCGGAAAATTCCAGCGGTTGCTGGTGGCCCGCAACCGGCTTTTCTGGTAGGCTGAGACCGTCAGGAGGTGACGGGATATGACATTGCATGAAAAAATCCTATATTACCGCAAACAGGCCAGGCTGTCTCAGGAGGAGCTGGCCGCCCGGGTGGGGGTGTCCCGCCAGGCGGTGAGCAAGTGGGAGCTGGGAGACGCCACCCCCGAGGTGGACAAGCTGGTGGCCCTGGCCAGAGTGTTTGGAGTGACCACCGACGAGCTGCTCAGCCCGGAGGAGCCCGCCGCCGGGACGCCGCCCCCTCCGTCTCCCCGGCCGGAGCCGCCTGACTACCAGCGGGGCCTTAGAGGTGTGGCCTGGCTCATCTGCCGGTACGGCTGGCTGGCGGGGGTGTACATCGCCGTCAGTGGAGCGGGGATCGCCCTGGTGGGCGGGCTGGCGCGATATTCCTTTCTCCGGATGACCCAAAGCCTGCTGGGGGACGATTTCTTCTACGGCTCCGGATGGAGTGGGGAACTGTCCGCGGCCCAGCTCCCCCTCACCATTGCCACGGTGATCCTGGCCGTAGGGCTTCTGATCCTGGCCACCGGAGTGATCCTGGCGGTGGTGCTCTACCGGAAAGGCCGAAAAGGGGATTGACAAATCTTTCCCGGCCGTTATAATAGGACATTACAGGTGTCATGACACCTGTAATGTCCTATTTTTTGACGGGAGAGCATGAGGATATGGAAGGGATAACAGCATTTTTGAAGCGGAAAGACGTGGTGATCTCCGCCCGGCGCTACGGCATTGACGCTCTGGGGGCCATGGCCCAGGGCCTGTTCTGCTCCCTGCTCATCGGTACCATTCTGGATACCCTGGGCAAGCAGCTGGGGCTGGAGTTTCTGGTGACGGTGGGGGCCTACGCCTCCGCCATGAGCGGAGCGGCCATGGCCATCGCCATCGGCTACGCCCTGAAGGCGCCCCCGCTGGTGCTCTTTTCCCTGGCCACGGTGGGCTATGCCGCCAACGCCCTGGGCAGCACCACCCTGGACGGCGGAAAGGGGGCGGGCGGGCCGCTGGCGGTGCTGTTCATCGCCATCATTGCCGCCGAGCTGGGCAAGCTGGTGAGCAAGCAGACCAAGATCGACATTCTGGTCACCCCCCTGGTGACTATTCTGGCGGGGGTTCTCCTCTCCGCCTGGTGGGCCCCCGCCATCGGTACGGCCGCCTCCGCCGTGGGGGATTTTGTCAAGTGGGCCACCGTTCTGCAGCCCTTCTGGATGGGGATTCTGGTGTCGGTGGTCATCGGCATCGCCCTTACCCTGCCCATCTCCTCCGCCGCCATCTGCGCCGCCATCGGCCTCACCGGCCTGGCGGGGGGCGCGGCGGTGGCGGGTTGCTGCGCCAATATGGTGGGCTTCGCCGTGCTCTCCTTCCGGGAGAACCGGTGGGGCGGGCTGGTGAGCCAGGGGCTGGGCACCTCCATGCTCCAGATGGGCAACATTGTGAAAAACCCCCGCATCTGGCTGCCCGCCATCCTGACCTCCGCTATCACCGGGCCCCTGGCCACCTGCGTGTTTCACCTGGAGATGAACGACCCGGCCTCCGCCGTGGCCTCCGGCATGGGCACCTGCGGCATGGTGGGCCCCATCGGGGTGTACACCGGCTGGGTCAACGACGTGGCCTCCGGGGCCAAGGCGGCCATCACCAGCTTCGACTGGGCGGGGATGGTGCTTATCTGCTTTGTGCTGCCGGCGGTGCTGAGCTGGCTGTTTGGCCTGTTTTTCTGGCGCATCGGCTGGATCCGGCCGGGGGATTTGACCCTGGATTGAATATGGGGTGTTTGGGGATGTCTTTGGACGGAGACGTCCCCATTCCTGTTTTCTCCCTTGTAATTTACAGAAGAGCGTGCTAGAATATTTAATACTAAATAGATGGAGATTCCGTGCTTTAACAGGCTCTGAAGGAGTAAGGGAGGGATAGTCATTATGTTTCAACTGTTTGACCCGGAGGATGAAAATAGGTTCACATGGGATTCCATTGGCGACGTGGTGGACGGCAGGAGAAATTTAGGGGAGGATATGCCGGTGTATGTATACCGGCTGTTCCAGTTTACTATCAAGGATGTACTGGCCAAGCGCTTCGGCAACCAGGCCACGGTGGAACTGTTCCGTCAGGCCGGCGAGCTGGCCGGACGGGAGTTTGCCAGCCATCTGCTGAATCTGGAGCTGCCACTGGAGCAGTTTATCTCCCACCTGCGCACGGTGCTGGAGGAGAGCAAGATCGGAATTCTCCGGGTGGAGAAGTTTGACGCCGAAACCGGGGACGCCGTGCTGACGGTGGGGGAGGACCTGGACTGTTCCGGCCTGCCGGTGACGGGGGAGACCGTCTGCAACTATGACGAGGGCTTTTTGGCGGGCATTCTGAAGGTGTACACCAAAAAGGACTACGTGGTGACCGAAGTGGACTGCTGGGCCACCGGCTCCCGGGTGTGCCGGTTTGAGGCCAATGTGAAAAAGACAGGCGAGAACGGCAATGAATAGGGAAGACATAGACCGTTTGGTGGAACAGATCCGATACATTATTTTGAACAAGCCCATTTCCGACGACCTGAAAAGCGAATCGGAGGAGCTGGCCGACCTGCAGGAGGCGGTGTTCTACCTGTCCAACTGCCTGGCCGAGGCCAACGAATTTCTCAAGCATCTGCGCAACGGGGAGCTGGAAGCCAAGCCCCCCAGCCGCCACAATTTCCTGGCCGGGAACCTGAAGGAGCTCCACTCCGCCCTGAAGCACCTGACCTGGCAGGCTGACCGGGTGGCTCACGGGGACTACAGCCAGAGCGTCAACTTCCTGGGGGAGTTCTCCAGATCCTTTAACGAGATGATCCGCCAGCTGGCCGAGCGGGAGGCCCAGCTCAAGGAACAGTCCACCATGCTCACCGAAACGGCGGGGCTGATGAAGTCCATCATGAACGGGCTGAAGGAGTGGATCATCGTCACCACCCAGGACAGCGGGGAGATTATTTACACCAACCGCTCCGCCCAGCAGTTTTTCCTCAGAAACCAGAGCGCGGAGGAGAAGTGCTCCGGCTTTCAGGATCTGCTGGATTATATCACCCACTACAAGCAGAGCAACAGCGAGAACTGCGTCTTTGAGTACAAGTGCGACGTGCGGAAAAAGACCTTCCGCATCCACTCCTATGCCATCCGCTGGAGTGAGAAGATGGCCTATGTCCACTTTATCACCGACGTCACCAGCGAGAAGGAGTACCGGGAGCAGATCGAGGGCCTGGCCTACATGGATGAGCTGACGGGGCTGTATAACCGCCGCTTCTGCCTGGAGAATCTGGAACGGCTCATTGGCGCGGGAGCGGAGTTTACCTTCTGTATGGTGGACATTGACGGACTGAAGTACGCCAACGACCACTTCGGCCACGCGGCGGGGGACAAATACCTGTGTACGGTGGCCCAGGAGATGCTGCGCACCAGCCGGGCCACCGACCTGGTGTGCCGCATCGGCGGGGATGAGTTTGCCGTGCTGTTTTCCGACTGCAAGGCGCCGGTGGCCCTGCGGAAGATGGAGGAACTGGACCGGAATCTGATGGCAGCCTCCGAGGAGTTCCCCATGTCCATCAGCTACGGCGTGGTACACGTCACCGGGGAGGGGAACATCTCCCCTCAGCTGGTGATGCAGCAGGCGGACGCCAAGATGTACATTCTGAAGAACATCAAAAAGGCGGCCCGGGCCAGTGAAAACGGCCTGATCATGGCCTTTGCCTGGACCCGGGAGATGGAGACGGGCAATGCCCAGATCGACGCCGAGCACAAGGAGCTCATCCAGGCCTGCAACAATCTGCTGGCGGCCTGCGCGGCGGGGACCAGAAAGGAAAAGCTGTCCCAGACGGTGGACTTTTTGAAGCAGTACACCCAGACCCACTTCCGCCACGAGGAGCAGCTGCAGATGGAGTCTCACTATCCCGACTATGAGAACCACAAGAAATATCACGAGGCCCTGATGAGCATGGTGGACGATCTCTCCAACCGCCTGAAAATAGAGGGGCCCACCCTCCAACTGATGGGGGAGATCAACAAGCAGCTGGGCATCTGGCTCATCAACCACATCAAAACCGAGGACACCAAGGTGGCCCGGCACATCCAGGATTGGGAAGGCCGTGGGGACGGCCATTGATCAGCAGACAAGGGGGGCGGACCGCCGTGCGGCGGTCCGCCCCCCTTTGTTTAGTCTGTCAGTAGGCCTCCAGCAGTCTCTCCCGCTGGTTTTCCACCACGTTCAGCTCTCCCCGCAGGCGGCCCTCCGCCTCCTCCAGGGTGTGCAGGGCGGAATGTACCTGATAGCGCACCTTTGACACACCGTCCTGGGCGTCCTGAATGCTGGACTGGATATGCAGGTCCACAAACAGGTTGTCAAAGAAGTAGTCGGCAAAGGTGGCGAAGGAGCCGATGGAGATATCGGGTACCTGGATGTCCCCCACGTCGGCCAGCTGGGTGCGGAAATCGGACAGAGCCCGCTGGACCTGCCGCAGGCCGTCCTGGGCGTCGTCCAGCCGCTCATGCTTCATGGCGGTGGAGAGCAGCCCGCCGCCCACCATGTCCCATACGCCCCAGTCCCGGGCGCTGTCCAGGCTGTCCAGCACCTGGCTCAGGCAGACCTCCGCCCGCCGGCCGACGGAGAGGGCTTCTCCCACCTCCCGGAGCTGGTGCTCCAGCTCCGTCTGCCGCTGATCCAGCTCCATCAGCCGGGCCCCGGTCTCGCCTCCCAGCTCCTTGAGCAGCGCCGCCTTCTCCTGGCTCAGCTCCATCAGCTGCTGCCGGACGTGCTTCAGGGTCGCCTGCTGGCCCCGCAGCTCCCGGAGCCGGTTCTCCAGGTATTCCAGATCGGACACCGCCTGGTCATACTGGCACTTGGCCGCCATGGCCTCCCGCCGCTCCCTGGTGAGCCGCTCCTCCTTATCCCCCGTGAGGCTCAGCAGGAAGGACCGCAGCCCCCCCTTCTCCAGCTTGTCCACGTCGTCCTGCTCCTTGCGGTAGATCGCTCCGGTCTCCGCCACCCGCTCTTTCCGCTCGGCATGCTGCCGCTCCAGCTCCCTTTGCTGGGCTCCCGCCTGGCTCAGCCGGGAGGCCTGCTCCGTCAGTTCCTTCCACTTGGCGTTGAGCTGTTCCAACCGCTGGTCCATACCAATCCCCTCCTTTTTCCTCTATTCTACGAGCTGCGGCAAAAAAGCGCAAGGAGATCCGCTGGACTTGGCGGTTAAAATCGCGTAAAATAGAGGCATGTCTATCATAAAGGAGCATCCCAATGGAAACCATGATCCAGATTCTGGCCAGAGAGCTGGGCCAGAAGGAGAGCTATATTCAGAACGTGGTCACCCTCATTGACGAGGGCAACACCATTCCCTTTATTGCCCGCTACCGCAAGGAGCTCCACGGGGCCATGGACGACACCACCCTGCGTACCCTGGCCGACCGGCTGCAGTACCTGCGCAACCTGGACAAGCGGCGGGAGGAGGTAAAGGCCTCCATCGAGAGCCAGGGCAAGCTGACAAAAGAGCTGGCCGCCGCCATTGACGCCGCCGCCACCCTGGCGGAGGTGGAGGACCTGTACCTGCCCTACAAGCCCAAGCGGCGCACCCGGGCCACCATGGCGAAGGAGAAAGGGCTGGAGCCGTTGGCGGAGGCCCTGTTCGCCATGGGTCCCCCGGTGGATCCCCAGCAGCTGGCCCAGGATTTCATCGACCCGGACAAGGGGGTGGAGACGGCGGAGGCCGCCCTCCAGGGGGCCAGCGATATCATCGCCGAGGCCATCTCCGACGACGCCGCTGTCCGCAAAAATCTGCGGGAGCTGTACCTGCGCCGGGGAACGCTGGTGTCCCGGGCGGCGGAGAAGGAGCCGGAGGACAGCGTCTACCGGCTGTACTATGACTTTCAGGCCCCGGTGAACCGGGCCATGGGCCATCAGGTGCTGGCCATCAACCGGGGCGAGCGGGAGAACATTCTGAAGGTGAGCGTGGAGCTGGACAGCGAGACCGCCCGCATCGCCGTGCGCCGGGCGGTGGTGCCCGGCCGGGCGGCCATGGAGTTTGTCCGCGCCGCGGCGGACGACGCCTGGGACCGGTTACTGAAACCCTCCCTGGAGCGGGAGGTCCGCAACACCCTCACCGAGCAGGCCGACGAGGGGGCCATCAAGATGTTCGGCCTCAACCTCAAGCCCCTGCTGATGCAACCCCCGGTGAAGGGGTTTGTCACCATGGGCCTGGATCCGGGCTACCGCAACGGCTGCAAGGTGGCGGTGGTGGACCCCACCGGCAAAGTGCTGGACACGGCGGTGGTGTATCCCACCTTCAACGAGCGGAAAAAGCAGGAGGCCATCGACGTGCTCTCCAAGCTCATCCGCAAGCACGGCGTGGCCCATATCGCCATCGGCAACGGCACCGCCAGCCGGGAGACCGAGCAGATGACGGTGGAGCTCATCAAACAGGTGGGGGGCGGCGTCAGCTATATGATCGTCAACGAGGCGGGGGCGTCGGTCTACTCCGCCTCCAAGCTGGCCGCCGAGGAGTTCCCCGACTACGACGTGAACCTGAGAAGCGCTGTGTCCATCGCCCGGCGGCTCCAGGACCCCCTGGCCGAGCTGGTGAAGATCGACCCCAAATCCATCGGCGTGGGCCAGTACCAGCACGATATGCCCCAGGCCCGGCTGGACGAGACCCTGGGGGGCGTGGTGGAGGACTGCGTCAACGCCGTGGGGGTGGACCTGAACACCGCCTCCGCGCCGCTGCTGTCCTACGTGGCGGGGCTGAACAATACCACCGCCAAGAATATCGTGAAGTTCCGGGAGGAAAACGGGGCCTTCACCACCCGTAAGCAGGTGCTGAAGGTGCCCAAGCTGGGCCCCAAGGCCTTTGAACAGTGCGCCGGCTTTCTGCGGGTGCCCGAGAGCAAGAATGTGCTGGATCACACCGGGGTCCACCCGGAGAGCTACGAGGCGGCGGAGCGGCTGCTGGAGCTGTGCGGCTACACCGTAAAGGACGTAGCGGCGGGGGCCATCTCCGAACTGCGGGAGAAGGTGAAGGCCTACGGCCCGGAACAGGCGGCGGAGGCCTGCGGCGTGGGTCTGCCCACCCTGAGGGACATTGTGGGCGAGCTGATGAAGCCCGGCCGGGACCCCCGGGACGAGCTGCCCAAGCCCATCCTGCGCACCGACGTGCTGGAGATGAAGGACCTGAAACCGGGGATGGAGCTCACCGGCACGGTGCGCAACGTCATCGACTTCGGTGTGTTTGTGGATATCGGCGTCCACCAGGACGGGCTGGTTCACATCTCCCAGCTGTCCAACCGCCGGGTGCGCCACCCCAGCGAGGTGTGCGCCGTGGGGGACATCGTCACCGTCTGGGTGCTGGAGGTGGACGAGAAGAAGAAGCGCATCTCCCTGACCATGAAGAGGCCAAAGGAGGCGGCGGTATGATCCTCAGCTTTGACGAAGTGGGCGACCTGCTGGACGAGATGGCGGAGCAGTTCCCGGAGGAATTTTATCAGCGGCTCAACGGCGGCATCTCCCTGCTGCCCCAGGCCAAGGAGGACCCGGAGGGCCAGCTGGACGACCTCTATATCATGGGGGAGTACTGCCACGACATGATGGGGCGGTATATCAACCTCTACTACGGCTCCTTCGCCGCCCTGGCGGAGCTGGAGCACTGGACAAAGAAGGACTGGGAGGAGGAGCTGTACACCACCTTGTCCCACGAGTTCACCCATCACATCGAGGGCCTGGCCGGGGAGCGGGGCCTGGAGATCAGAGACGAGCTGGAAATGGAAGCATTCCGGCGGAGAGAGAACTAAAAGGAGGGCCTGCTGCCATTGGCAGCAGGCCCTCCTTTTAGTTGTGCTGGGGCACCACGGCGAAGAACACCAGGTCCTCCGTGCCGTCGTTGACAATGGAGTGGGAATGGCCTTCCGGGCAGTAGTGGCAGTCCCCGGGCTGCAGCCGCTCCTCGCCCCCGTCGTACAGGGCCTTACCGGTGCCGGAGAGGATGTATACCGCCTCGCTGTTTCCCTCGTGGGTGTGCAGGCCGATGGACGCCCCCGGCTCCAGCCGGCTACGCATGATCCGGTTGTGAGCATCGGTGTACATCTTGGCAAAGGTGGTCTTTTCGCCCCCCTTGAACTGGGGCATGGGGGTCTCCTCCATCTGCGCAAACGAAAGTATCATGTTGATTTCCCTCCTTACGGTTAAAGGACCACACCCAGCTGCCTGGACAGGTCCTGGAGCCCCTCCTGGATCTCGTCCCGGCCGAAGCCGGCCTCCTCCAGCTGGGCGTCGGTCAGCTCGTGGAGCCGGGCGTAAAAGTCCACCCCGGCCTCCAGACAGCCCAGGCCGCCGCTCTCGGCGGCCTCAAACAGCAGGTCCTCCGCCCCGCCCAGATCGCCTGCCTCCAGCCGGGCCATCAGCTCCTTATGGAGCCCGTCGGCGCTCTCGTCCCCGGAGGGAACGTAGGCCGTGTCTTCCTTGTGAAATACCAGCAGGGCGATGGACCGGGCCATGGCGTCCACCTGCCGCATCAGCCAATCTTCTGTAACCAAGGTAGTTTCCTCCTTTTATAAGTCCCGTACCAGCTTGACCGCCACTCCGATGATCCGGGCGGCCCCCGTCTCAAATTCCCGGATGGGAATGAGCTTGGGCTCATAGGCCGGGTTTTCCGGCTGGAGGATCACCACGCCCTTCTGCACCCGGAAGCGCTTGAGGGTGGCGTCCTCCCCGTCCACCAGGCAGGCCACGATCTGCCCGTTCTCCGCGGTCTCCTGCCGCCGGAGCAGCACCAGATCCCCCTCCCGGATGCCGGCGTTGATCATGCTGTCGCCGGTAACCCGCAGGTAAAAGCAGGCCTCCGGGTCGGGCACGCCGGCGGGGGCGTAGCCCTCAACGCACTGGCTGGCCAGGATGGGGGCCCCCGCCCGGATCACGCCCAGGATGGGCACCGGGCGCTCCCCGCCCGCCGGGACGGCGGGGGAGCGGGGAACGTCAAAGCCCTGCAGCCACAGCTGGTCCACCCCCAGCACCCGGGCCATGGCGGCGGCGGTGCCGATTTTGGGCTCCCGCTGGCCCAGCACATAGCGGTTCAGGGTCTGGGGATTCATCCCCAGCCGGTCCCCCAGCTGCTCGTAGCTCCAGCCCCGCTCCTCCATAATCGCACGCAGGCGGGCCCCGATGGTGGTCTCCTGCTCCATCCCGTTCCCCTCCCAGTCCCATTTTCGGGGCTATTCTATCACAGTTCATCACCGAACGCAACTAAAATCTGAAGAAAGCCCTTGACTTTTATCTCCGAATGGTGTTAACATAATCAAGCAATAGAACATACGTTCTAAAACGAGGGAGGGGGCAACACCATTTGGAGAGAAACGGGTATAAAAATGCCCCGCCTATCGGCGAGACATTTTTTGGTGGAGGAGGGTGGATTCGAACCACCGAAGCAAATCGCAACAGATTTACAGTCTGCCCCCTTTGGCCACTCGGGAACTCCTCCATATGAAATTAAATGATGGAGCTGGTGGACGGACTCGAACCCCCGACCTGCTGATTACAAATCAGCTGCTCTACCAACTGAGCTACACCAGCATATCAGCTCGTCCACAGCGAAAATTATTTTATCAGAGAGGAGGCCATTTGTCAAGAGAAAAAATACAGCTTTTTTGAAATTTTTAAAGGGGGAAGCGGAGATCCGGGTACGGGTGTGGACAGACCCGCTGCGGGATGCGCAGCGGACGCCGCCGGCGGGCAGGTGCCGCCGGTGCCGGGGGGAGCTGTACGGGCAGGAGCGGGAGGTGTGTACCCGCTGTCTGGAGGACCTCCGGCAGGAGGAAGAGGAGGAGAAGCATGACCTTATTGGAACTGTCCGTGGAATATCGGACCAACGCCGACGCGCTGCGGGAGCGGGCCCTGCTGCTGGAGCAGCGGCAGCGGGAGACCTGGGACGAGGCCCAGCGGGTGTGTCTGGCCGACCGCATCAAGCTGCTGCGCACCATGTGGCGGGAGGCCAGGGATCTGGCGGTGCTGTGTGAGCGCTATTATGAGAGGGGGTACCGGCGCAATGTCAAATACACGCTATAGACGGGGGAGCAAGTACGCCGCCGACATGGCGGCCTATTCCCGGGCCATGGCGGAGGACAATTCCCAACAGATGGCCCGGCTCAAGCACAATCTGGCCCGGGCCCTGCGGGAGGATGTGACCGCCCGGCAGAGGGAATTCCTGCTGCTCTACTACGGCGAGCAGCTGAACATGCGGCAGATCGGGGAGCGGCTGGGGGTGGACAAGTCCACCGTCTCCCGCACCATCAAGCGGGGAGAGGCCCGGCTGCGCCGCTGCCTGCGCTACGGGGCGGAGGCCTTCCTGGACTGCCGCTGAAGCGGGACTGGCGGCATTTTCTACATCCCCGCCGGGGGGCGGCGGTTGAAATTTGCCCCAGTTCCGTGATATACTGTCTCCCGGACGAAATGTGACGTTTTTCGCAAAGGGAGGCCAAAGGCATTGGAACTCAATCTATCTCAGAAGCAGACGCAGACGCTGTCCCCCCAGATGATGCAGTCCATGGAGGTTCTGCAGATGGGCTCTCAGGAGCTTCTGGAATACATCGAGGAGGCCGTGCAGGAAAATCCGGTCCTGGAGCCGGAGCAGAATTACGACAAGCAGGATGAATTTTCCTCGCTCCAGCGCAAGCTGGAGTGGCTGGAATCCACAGACCCCCAGAACCGTTACTACCATCAGCAGGATACCGAGGAGGAAAACGACCCGCTGAGCAACTACGGAACGGTGCGGGACGATGACGAGAATCTGTATTACTACGTGCTCTCCCAGCTGAAGGTGCTGGAGCTGGAGGGCGACGTGATGGAGGCCGGGATCTTCCTGGTGGAGAGCCTGAACCAGAACGGCTGGCTGGACGAGCCCCTGGACGTCCTGGCCGCCGACTGCGGCTGTCCCCTGGAGACCATGGAGAAGGCCCTGGAGGCGGTGCAGTCCCTGGAGCCCGCCGGAGTGGGGGCCCGGGATCTGTCCGAGTGCCTGAAGCTCCAGCTCATCCGCCGCACGCCGGTGGATCAGCTGGCGGTGCGCATTGTGGAGGGCTATCTGGACGCCCTGTCCAAAAGCCGCTATGGGCTCATCGCCCGGGAGCTGAAGGTCACCCAGGAGGAGGTCCGTGCCTCCTGCGACCACATCCGCAAGCTCAACCCCCGGCCGGGCACCGGTTTTGCCGCTCGGGAGAATCTGACCTACATCAACCCCGACATCATCGTGGTCAGCTTTCCCGACCACTTTGAGCTGCTGACCAACGACTACTATTTTCCCACTCTGAACATCAGCGGCTACTATACCCGCCTGATGAAGGAGAGCGACGACGGCCAGGTGAAGGAGTACCTCACCGGCAAGGTGCGGCAGGCCAAGTGGATGGTGAAGGCCATCGAGCAGCGCCGCTCCACCCTGATGGCCTGCGCCGAGTGCATCCTGGAGTTCCAGGAGGCCTTTTTTCGCAAGGGGCCGGGCCATCTGGTGCCCCTGTCCCTGGCCGACGTGGCCGAGCGGATCGGGGTCCACGAGTCCACCGTCAGCCGGGCCACCAAGGACAAATACATCCAGTGCTCCATGGGGGTGTACCCCCTGAGCTATTTCTTCTCCCGGAGCCTGGGGCCGGTGTCCCCCGGAGAGGACGCCGCTTCCCCCGACGCGGCCAAGGCGCTGCTGAAAAAGCTCATCGCCGGGGAGGACAAGAAAAAGCCTCTGTCCGACCAGAAGCTGTGCCAGCTGATGGCCCAGCAGGGCTGCACCCTCTCCCGCCGCACCGTGGCCAAGTACCGGGATGAGCTCCATATCCCCAGCACCACCGGCCGGAAACAGTATGAATGAGGGAGAGAACAGGCGAAATGCAGTATCAAGCGGTCTTTTTTGACTTTGACTATACCCTGGGGGACTGTACCCCCGCCATTGTGGCCGGATTCCGGTACGCCTTTGAACGCATGGGCTGGCCTGAGCCGGGCTATGACCAGGTGCGGCACACCGTCGGCTTTACCCTGGAGGACGGATACACCGCCCTCACCGGAGATGCCGCGGCGGAAAACCGGGCCAGATTCCGGGAACTCTACACCGAGAAGGCGGGGCCCATGCAGGTGGAGACCGCCCAGCTGTGCCCCGGTGCCCTGGAGCTGCTGACCGCCCTGTCCCGGGCGGGGGTGCCCGTGGGAGTGGTGAGCACCAAGCGCAGCGACACCCTGAAAGCCATTCTGGAGGCCCGGGGGGCGCTGGGCCTGCTGGCCAGCGTCACCGGCGGCGACCAGGTGAACAAGCCCAAGCCCGATCCGGAGGGCCTGCTGGCCGCCATCGCCGCCCAGGGCCTGACCCCGGAGCAGGTGCTCTACTGCGGGGATACCACCATCGACGCCCAGACCGCCCAGGGGGCGGGGGCCCACTTCTGCGCCGTGCTCAACGGCACCACCGGGGCGGAGGATTTTCTGGCCGCCCGCCTGCCCTGCGAGCACATCGCCCCCGACCTGTGGGATCTGAAACAGTGGCTGGGACTCAACTGAAGAAAAACCGGCGGCGCGCCGTGGAAGGAAACCTTCCACGGCGCGCTTTTTTCTGTGCTCCAAATCGGTATGGATTGTGTAAAGCGTGCAATCCTATGTCAAAAAGGGGCTTTACACAGACTTTACAAAGGCTTGAAGGACAACTTTACAATTGCCGGATATACTGATAAGCGTTCCCGCAAGTGAAGAATTTTATGCATGATTGGAGAATGAATACCATGAAGAAGAGAACTCTTGCTCTGATGCTCTCCGCCGCCCTGTGCGTGGGCCTGCTGGCCGGCTGCGGCAGCAGCGGCGATACCACCCAGACCCCCGCCGCCGGCGCCAACAGCCCCGCCGCCGTGGAGTCCGAGGCCCCCGCCGGCGACAACACCCAGATCTCCGGCATTGTCAACACCAACGGCTCCACCTCCATGGAGAAGGTGATGGGCTATCTGAAGGAGGGCTTTGCCGAGGTGCAGCCCGGCATCACCATCAACTATACCGCCTCCGGCTCCAGCGCCGGCATCACCGGCGCCAAGGACGGTACCTGCGACATCGGCCTGGCCTCCCGTGACCTGAAGGACGGGGAGAGCGGTGTGAAGGCCATCACCGTGGCCAAGGACGGCATCGCCATCGTCGTCAACCCCCAGAACCCCGTGGCCAATCTGACCGTGGAGCAGATTGCCCAGCTGGCCACCGGCGAGATCACCAACTGGTCCGAGGTGGGCGGAAACGACGGCCAGGTGGTCTTTATGGGCCGTGAGGCCGGCTCCGGCACCCGGGACGGCTTTGAGTCCATCACCGGCACCGAGGACGCCTGCAAGTACCAGAACGAGTACACCTCCACCGGCGAGGTGATCGCCGCCGTGGCCTCCAACCCCAACGCCATCGGCTACGCCTCCCTGTCCTCCGTGGACGAGACCGTGAAGGCCATCACCGTGGACGGCGTGGCTCCCACCGAGGAGACCGTGCTGGACGGCACCTACGCCATTCAGCGTAACTTCAACTTCATCGTCAGCGACAGCGCGGAGCTCTCCGATGCTGCCAACGCCTTCGTCCAGTGGGCCACCTCCGCCGAGGCTTCCGACCTGATCGCCGGCGCCGGCGCTGTGCCGCTGGCCTGAGTCCCGCCCCACCGAAACAGACGCCACGTGCCCCCTCGAAACGCGAGGGGGCACTCGGCATGATTGCTCCATCCTACGAAAGGCCGGTAATCTACCATGAAACAAAAGCTCCGCCCCCTGGAAGTCATCATGAATCTGCTGTTCCTCCTGTGCGGGCTGATCGCCGTCGTGTTCGTGCTGTTTATCAGCATTTATCTGATTGTCTCCGGTCTGCCGGCCATTCGTGAGATCGGCCTGGTGGACTTCCTGTTCGGCAAGGAGTGGGCCTCCACCGCGGCAGAGCCCAAGTTCGGCATCCTCCCCTTCATCCTCACCTCCATCTACGGCACCGCCGGGGCCATCCTGCTGGGCGTGCCGGTGGGCTTCATGACGGCGGTGTTCCTGGCCAAGGTGGCGCCTCCCAGATTGGCCGCTGTGGTGCGGCCCGCCGTGGACCTGCTGGCGGGCATCCCCTCGGTGGTGTACGGCCTCATCGGCATGATGGTGCTGGTGCCCGCCGTCCGGGTGGCCTTCAATTTGCCCGACGGCGCCAGCCTGTTCTGCGCCATCATCGTGCTGGCCGTCATGATCCTGCCCTCCATCATCTCGGTGTCTGAGACCGCCCTGAAGGCGGTGCCCAAGGAGTACGAGGAGGCCTCCCTGGCCCTGGGCGCCACCCACATCGAGACCGTGTTCCGGGTGTCCGTCCCGGCGGCCTCCAGCGGCATCGCCGCCTCGGTGGTGCTGGGCATCGGCCGGGCCATCGGCGAGGCCATGGCCATCATCATGGTGGCGGGCAACGTGGCCAACATGCCCGGGCTGTTTCAGTCCGTCCGCTTCCTCACCACCGCCGTGGCCAGCGAGATGGCCTACGCCTCCGGCCTCCAGCGCCAGGCCCTGTTCTCCATCGCCCTGGTGCTCTTCCTCTTCATCATGCTCATCAATGTAATCCTCAACACGCTTCTCAAACGGAAGAAGGGGTGATATACTGTGATGGAAATACAGCCTCTCTCCGGAAAACGGAAGGCCTATGACCGCATCCTGCGGTTTCTGCTCTACTTCTGCGCGGCCCTGACCTGCGCCCTGCTGGTGTTCATCATCGGCTATATCTTCGTCAAGGGTCTGCCCCACGTGACCTGGGAATTCCTCTCCACTGAGCCCAGCTTCATCAAGGACACCATCGGCATCCTGCCCAATATCCTCAATACTGTCTACCTGGTGGTAATGACCCTCATCATCATCCTGCCTCTGGGGGTGGGGGCGGCCATCTATCTGACCGAGTACGCCTCCAACCGCCGGTTTGTGGCCGCCATTGAGTTCGCCACCGAGACCCTGACCGGCATCCCCTCCATCATCTTCGGCCTGGTGGGTATGCTGTTCTTCTGCCAGCTGATGGAGTTGCAGGCCTCCCTGCTGGCCGGTTCCCTCACCCTGGTGATCGTCACCATCCCCACCATCATCCGCACCACCCAGGAGTCCCTGAAAACCGTGCCCCAGTCCTACCGGGAGGCGGCCCTGGGCCTGGGGGCGGGCAAGTGGCACATGATCCGCACGGTGGTGCTCCCCTCCTCGGTGGACGGCATCGTCACCGGCTGCATCCTGTCGGTGGGGCGCATCGTGGGCGAGTCGGCCGCGCTGCTCTTTACCGCCGGCATGGGCATGAGCCTGAACAACTACTTCGCCTCTGTGGATAACTTCCTCCACTCCTCCGGCGCCTCCCTCACTGTGGCACTGTATGTGTACGCCCGGGAGCGGGCGGAGTTCGACGTGGCCTTCGCCATCGCCGCCATTCTGATGCTCCTCACCCTGATCATCAACCTCAGCGCCAAGCTGGTGGGCAAGAAATTAAAGAAAAAGTAAGGAGACCCCATTATGGATGAGAATATAGTCCTGTCTGCCCGGGATCTCGACCTCTGGTACGGTCCCACCCAGGCGCTGAAAAAGGTCAGCGTGGACATCCCCGAAAAGCAGGTCACCGCCCTCATCGGGCCCTCCGGCTGCGGCAAGTCCACCTTTCTGAAAACCCTGGACCGGATGAACGACCTGGTGCCCGGCATCAAGATCACCGGCTCGGTGCAGTACCGGGGCATGGAGATCTACGACTCCAAGGTGGATGTGACCTGGCTGCGCAAGCAGATCGGCATGGTGTTCCAGAAGCCCAACCCCTTCCCCATGTCCATCTACGACAACGTGGCCTACGGCCCCCGCACCCACGGCATCCGCAACAAGAGCCGCCTGGACGACATTGTGGAAAAGTCCCTCCAGGGGGCGGCCATCTGGGACGAGGTGAAGGACCGGCTGAAAAAGTCCGCCCTGGGTCTGTCCGGCGGCCAGCAGCAGCGGCTGTGCATCGCCCGGGCCCTGGCGGTGGAGCCCGACATCCTGCTGATGGACGAGGCCACCTCCGCCCTGGACCCCATCTCCACCTCCAAGATCGAGGACCTGATCTCCGACCTGAAAAACCAGTACACCATTGTTATCGTCACCCACAACATGCAGCAGGCCACCCGTGTGTCCGACAAGTGCGCCTTCTTCCTGCTGGGCCAGCTCATTGAGTTCGGGGATACCACCCAGCTGTTCTCCATGCCCAGGGACAAGCGCACCGAGGACTATATCACCGGCCGCTTTGGTTAAGAAGGAGTACGCCATGAGAAAGACCTTTGACGCCGAGCTCCAGGAGCTCAATTACGAAATGATCGACATGGCCGCCGCCGCGGAGGACGCCATCGACGTGGTCACCGAGTCCCTGGCCTCCGGGGACGACGAGGCCGCCAAGTCCGCCGTGGAAGTGACCCGCCATATGGACGAGATGGAGCGGGACATCGAAAACCGCTGCCTGCGGCTGCTCCTCCAGCAGCAGCCGGTGGCCCGGGACCTGCGCACCATCTCCGCCGCGCTGAAGATGGTCACCGACCTGCAGCGCATTGGAGACCAGTGCTCCAACATTGCGGAGATCTCCCTGCTGCTCACCGGCCAGAAGCAGACCTCCGCCCTGGCCCACATCCGCACCATGAGCCAGAAGGCGGGGGTGATGGTGAAGCGGGCCATTTTCGCCTATGTCAACCGGGACACCGACGCCGCCCGGGCGGTGATCGCGCTGGACGACGAGATTGACGAGCTCTTCCGCACCATCAAGGCAGAGCTTGTGGAGCTCATTGTGGAAAACCGCCAGGAGGCCGACCAGGCCATTGATCTCATCATCATCGCCAAGTACCTGGAGCGCATCGCCGACCACGGGGTGAACATCGCCCAGTGGGCCATTTTCTGCGTCACCGGCGAAATTCTGGGGTAAGGAAGTGATACCATGTCCAGAACCATCGCGGTGGTGGAGGACGACGAGAGCATCCGGGAGATGCTCCGCTACTATTTTCAATCGGTGGGCTATACCGTCCGGGCCTACGAGTCGGGGGAGGCGCTCTTTGAGGACGCCGGCCAGCCGCTCCCGGTGCTGTACATCCTGGACATCATGCTCCCCGGCATGGACGGGCTGGAGATCCTCCGCCGGCTCCGGGAGGGCCGGGAGACCAGCGAGGTGCCCGTGATCATGCTCACCGCCCGCTCCGCCGAGATGGACCGGGTCTCCGGCCTGGAGAACGGGGCGGACGACTACGTGGTGAAGCCCTTCGGCATCATGGAACTCCAGGCCCGGGTGAAGGCGGTGCTCCGCCGTACCCAGCGGCGGGGGGACCGGGTGCTCACCTGCGGCGAGCTGGAGATCGACCCCGCCGCCCGGGAGGTGCGCAAGGGGGGCAAGTTGGTGGAGCTCACCTTCAAGGAGTTTGAGCTGCTGCGCCTGCTGTGTACCCGCCGGGGGGTGGCCCTCACCCGGGACGAGATCCTCCAGGCCGTGTGGGATTACGACTACACCGGAGAGACCCGCACCGTGGACATGCACGTAAAGGCCCTGCGCCAGAAGCTGGGGGAGGATGTGATCACCACCGTCCGGGGCGTGGGCTATAAAATGTCCTAGTGGGAGGGACCTGCATGAAAAAACGTATCATCGGGGCCACGCTGCTCACCGTGGTGTGCGCCCTGCTTTTATCCAACCTGGTGGGGGTGCTGATCTTCTGCAGCCGGGAGATGGACGCCGCCCGGGATACCCTCCAGGAGCTGCTGGTGCTGATGGACGCCCAGAGCGCCGACACCGACCCCCAGGAGCTGGCCCGGCAGTTCAGCCAGGCCGCGCCGGGCAAGCGGCTGACCATCATTGACACCGACGGCACCGTGCTGGCCGACACCGGGGCCGACCCGGAGGGGCTGGAGGACCACGGAAACCGGCCCGAGGTGGAGTCTGCCGCCGCCACCGGCTGGGGGGAGGCGGTGCGCCACTCGGACACCATGGGCACCTCCATGTTCTACGTGGCCAAGAAATTCGCCGACGGCATGATCGGCCGGGCCTCCATGCCCCTGTCCTCCATTGACAGCCTGGTGGTGAGCAGCCTGTGGAGCGTGCTCATTGCCTCGGCGGCGGCCCTGCTGCTGGCCCTGCTGCTGGCCCGCCGCACCGCCAACCGGGTGGTGGCCCCCCTCAACGCCGTCAGCCAGGCCCTCCAGGGGGTGCTGGACGGCACCGGCAAGCCCGGCCTGGAGGAGTACCAGTCCGACGACGAGCTGCGGCCCATCCTGCGCTACATCGACAAGCTGATGGAGCGGCTGGGGGGCTACATCCAGTCCATCACCGACGAGCGGGACAAGGTGGCCCTCATTCTGGACTGCATGGCCGAGGGCCTGATCCTGCTGGACGAGGACGGCAGGGTGCTGGCCATCAACCGGGCGGCCCGGACCATCTTCGGCTTCCCCGAGGGGGAGGAGGACGACGGGGCCCTGCTGCTCACCCGCAGCCGCCGCCTGCGGGAGGCCATCCAGGAGTGCCAGCAGAAGCACGCCGGCGTGGTGCTGGACGTGGACGCCCTGGCCGAGAGCGCCCGCTCCCTGCGGATGTTCGTCTCCCCGGTGGCCGGGCGGCAGTTCGAGGGCCAGCCGGTGGGTACCTCCATCCTCATTTCCGACGTCACCGAGCTGAAAAAGGCGGAGGGGATCCGCAGCGAGTTTACCGCCAACGTGTCCCATGAGCTGAAAACCCCCCTGACCAGCATCAAGGGCTTTACTGAGATGCTCTCCAGCGGTATGGTGGCCTCCCCCGAGGATCAGAAGCGGTTCATTACCATGATCGGGGTGGAGGTGGACCGGCTCATCGACCTCATCAACGACATTTTGAAGCTCTCCGAGCTGGAGTCGGTGGCCATCGACCAGTGCAGCGAGCGCACCGACGTGCTGGAGGTGGCCAGGGAGACCGCCGATCTGCTCTCCCCCGCCGCCAGGGAGGGGGACGTGAGCCTGTCGGTGTCCGGCCTGTCCGCCGTGGTGGCGGTACCCCGGAGCCGGGTGAAGGAGCTGCTGCTCAACCTGATGAGCAACGGCATCAAGTACACCGAAAAGGGTGGCAAGGTGGACGCCGCCATCCAGCTCAAGGACAATCAGGCGGTGATCACCGTGACCGACAACGGCATCGGCATCCCGGCCGAGGCCCAGAGCCGGGTCTTTGAACGGTTCTACCGGGTGGATAAGGGCCGGGCCCGGAAAAACGGCGGCACCGGACTGGGGCTGGCTATCGTCAAGCATATCGTGCAGCTCTACGGGGGTACGGTGGCCCTGAAAAGCGAAGTAGGGAAGGGGTCTACCTTCACGGTTAAACTGCCGCTGGCAAAGGATTAAGGACGTGCGACCGCCCCTCCGGGGGGTACATCCAATAGGGGGGCCCGCAGGCCCCCCTGATTGGTCGTTTTAAGGAGGGGGTACAGGGGGAGGGAAATCGAAATCCCTCCCCCTGTTGATTCTTTCGCCCCTTTCTCATCGCTGAGAAAGGGGCCCGCCGGAGGCCGCCTTCTTTTGAGCATAACGGGAGCAAGCCGGGGTATCCGGCTTTTTTTCCCGGAGCCGGGGTTCGCCGCAGTGTCCGCAGGGGATGGGATCGAAGCGGTTGCGGGCCAATCTCACATAATGCTGGCGGAAATAGCGGCAGGACGAACAGGTCTTGTTTTCCTCCATTTATACCACCTCCAGGCATAATATACACCATATGCATACTATATACAACCCACTTGTTTCGGAAAACTGGTAATGCTATAGTGTGCATATAGGAGGTATTTAAATGGCGGAATCTGTGTTGGTGAACCGAAAGAAGTTCATTTCTTCCCTGGATAACAAGCTGGTCGAACCATTTAATGATCTCTCCGCAAAGACCCGGGTGCCCAAATCCAGACTGCTGGACGAGGCCATTGAGGACCTGCTGAAAAAATACGAAAAAAGGACGGCCGATCAGTGATCGGCCGTCCTTTTTGCTCTGATCCCAACTCAGGCCCAGACGTCAAAGCTGTACTGAGCCGGGGCGGGTACGGAGGCAACCATGTCGTTGATGAGGGAGAGTGCTTGACTTTCCGCGTCGTCCATGGACCGCTTCATCAGCGCGGTGCTGTAGGCGCCCTGGATCTGGGCGGTCTGCATGCCCATAATGCCCTCTACCATAGCGGTCACTCCTTTCTCACAAGATGGTGGATTGCTCCGATAGTAATATCGACCACGTAAATGACTTTGATAAGAGACAGGCCCGCCGAATTAGAAATCCGCGTTGCCCACGGTGCGGGGGTGGGGCAGTACGTCCCGGATGTTGGAGATGCCGGTGAGGTACATCACCATCCGCTCAAAGCCCAGGCCGAACCCGGCGTGCTTGCAGCCGCCGTACCGCCGCAGGTCGCAGTACCACCAGTAATCCTTGGGGTTCATGCCCAGCTCTTTGATGCGCCCCTCCAGAATGTCCAGCCGCTCCTCACGCTGGGAGCCGCCGATGATCTCGCCGATGCCGGGCACCAGACAGTCGGCGGCGGCCACGGTCTTGCCATCGTCGTTGAGGCGCATATAGAAGGCCTTGATCTCCTTGGGGTAGTCGGTGACAAACACGGGGCGCTTGAAGATCTGCTCGGTGAGGTAGCGCTCGTGCTCGGTCTGCAGGTCGCAGCCCCACTCCACCTTGTAGTCAAACTTGTCGTTGTTTTTCTTCAGCAGCTCCACCGCCTCGGTGTAGCTCACCCGGCCAAAGTCGGAGTTGGCCACGTGCTCCAGCCGCTCCTTCAGGCCCTTGTCCACGAAGGAGTTGAAGAAGTTGAGCTCATCGGGGCACTTCTCCATCACGGTTTTGATGATGAATTTGATCATGGCCTCGGCCACGTCCATGTCGCCCTTCAGGTCGCAGAAGGCCATCTCGGGCTCGATCATCCAGAACTCAGCGGCGTGGCGCTGGGTGTTGGAGTTCTCCGCCCGGAAGGTGGGGCCGAAGGTGTACACGTCCCCGAAGGCCATGGCGAAGTTCTCGGCGTTGAGCTGGCCGGACACGGTGAGGTTGGCGCTCTTGCCGAAGAAGTCCTGGCTGTAGTCCACCTGGCCGTCCTCGGTGCGGGGCAGGTTCTCCAGGTCCAGGGTGGTCACCTTGAACATCTCGCCGGCGCCCTCGCAGTCGGAGGCGGTGATGATGGGGGTGTGGACGTACACAAAGCCCCGGTCCTGGAAGAAGGTGTGGATGGCGTGGGCCGCCACGGAGCGCACCCGGAAGGCGGCGGAAAACAGGTTGGTGCGGGGCCGCAGGTGCTGGATGGTGCGCAGATACTCCACGCTGTGCCGCTTTTTCTGCAGGGGGTAGTCGGTGGTGGAGGTGCCCTCCACCACCACGGTGGCGGCCTTCACCTCCATGGGCTGCTTGGCCTCGGGGGTGAGCACCAGGGTGCCGGTGACGGTGAGGGCGGCCCCCACGTTCTGCCCGGCGATCTCCTTATAGTTGTCCAGGGCGTTGGCGTCCAGGACGATCTGCAGGTTCTTGAAGCAGGAGCCGTCGTTGAGTTCCACGAAGCCGAAGCCCTTCATGTCCCGGATGGTGCGGGCCCAGCCGGAGACGGTGACGGTCTGGCCGCCCAGGCGCTCTTTGTCGGCAAAAAGCTGTGCGATTTTGGTGCGTTCCATGTTCGTTCCCTCTGTTTCTGTAAAATGAAGTCTCAGTGGGGATTAGTATATCATTTTCCCCTGATTTTGCAAGGGGTTTTGGGCAATTACCGGCGCAGAAGGTCCCCGAAAATCCGCTTTTCCTGTTCCTGGCGGGATACCGACCGGTCCCGCCGGAGGTAGAGCCCCGCCCCCAGCGCCGCCAGCAGGGCGGCCAGGGCGTACTCCAGGCCGTCCAGAGCGCCGGGGCTCATGGGCAGCAGGATGTTGCCCGCCAGAAAGACCGACGCCGCGGCCCCCAGTACCGCCGTCATCCGTCCCCCCGGCATGGACACCGGGCGGCGCAGCTCGGGCCTGCTCCGCCGCAGCGTGAGCACCGCGGCGTAGGTCATCACCCACATGACGATGGTGGTGAGGGAGGCCACGTTGATGAAGGGGAGAAACAGCAGCTTGCCGGTGAAGGGGGTAAGTACCACAAAGGCGGCGGTAAACCAGATGCACCGGGTTGGGGTGGCGTATCTGGGGTGGAGCTTTGTGAATTTGGGGGATACCAGGGCGAATTGGGCCAGGCCGTACAGCATCCGGGCGGAGGAGTAGAGGGTGGAGTTCATCACCCCCACCGCCCCCACAAAGGCGGTGATCAGGAAGAGGGGCCGTACCCAGCTCTGGCCGGTGAGGCCCACCAGCACGTCGGCAAAGGGGGCGGTGCGGCCGATGGCCTCGGTCCAGGGCATACAGCCCGCCACGGCGGTGGACACCAGACACAGGATGCCGGTAACCAGAAACAGGCAGGTGATCAGGGCGGCCCCCGCTTTCCGGGCGGCGGGGCCGGTGGCGTCGGCGGCGGCCTTGGACACGGTCTCCCACCCGGCCACCGAGAACACCAGCAGGGACAGCAGGGCCGCCGAGCCGGAGAAGTTGAAGTCCAGGCCCCCGTCGGCGGCGTAGACGGCCGGGTCAAAGTGGGTAAAGCAGATGGCAAGGCCAATGGCGCACATCACCAGCAGTACCACCGTGGCGATTTTAGCCAGGGAGGCGCACACGTTGGCCCCCCGCAGCTGCACCCACAGGATCCCCCCGGCCAGGGCCAGCTGGAGGACCACATTGGGCAGGGTGACGGCGAATTCCCCCACGTGGTAGAGCACCGCCGTGGTTCCCAGGGCGGGAAACAGCCCGTCCAGCAGGGACACCGCCGCCAGATCCACCCAGCAGAACACGATGGTGTTCATCAAAATCCCCGCCCAGCCCACGGCAAAGCCGCCGCCGGGGCCGAAGGCGGCGTAGGAGTACACCACCTCGCCGCCGGGCAGGGGGAGCATGGGGATAGCCTCCATGTAGGCGAAGGCGAAGGGCAGCTCGATGACGATGCACAGGGCAAAGGCCACCGCCAGGTTGAGGGGTCCCCCCGCCGTCTCCAGCCAGGTGCCGGTGAGCAGCAGCCAGCTGGTGCCCAGCATACACCCCACCCCCATGGCCACCAGGCCGAAATAGCTGATGCCTTTCCCCATGTCAATCCCCCGTTCTCTGTGCTGCATACCTTACTATTATAATGCCCGCGGCACAAAGCTTCAAGCCTTGTGCCGCGGGCAGGCGCTCAGTAGTTGTACAGGGGGATCAGGAAGGTCCAGGGGGCGGTGACGACGGCCATGGTGAGGGCGACGATATGCCGCTGCCGTCCGTCCAGCAGGGTGCAGGACTTCATGGCCCGCTTGTCGAAGAAGTAGATGCACACCCCGGCAATGACCACCCCCGTCAGGGTGTACAGGAATCCGGGCAGGGTGCGGAAGGGGTTGAGGAAGGCCTGGGAGATGATACTGTCTATCCAGGAGCCCACGGGCTCCGGCAGCAGGGAGAGATACCAGCAGCCGAAGAGGAACAGCGCCCCGATGAAATCGGCCAGAAAGCCCAGCAGCCAGAACTTCCACCACAGCTTTTTCAGCACCGCCTTTTTCTGGGTGTGCTTTAAAACCGCCAGGGTGAGCAGCAGCACCGCGCAGTCGATAAGCAGGTTACCCGGCAGGGTGATGATCCACACCTGGGGGAAGAAGTACAGGATCCAAATGGGCAGCAGAACATTGTACAGCTTGACATCCCGTTTCACGGCGCTCTCTCCTTTCCACGGCAGAGCCGCCATCCTGCCAGCCAGCCCAGGAGGATGGACACGCCGATTATTACCCACAGCAGAACCCCCAGCTCCCAGAAAAAACCGCCCAGCAGCCACTCGTACACGCTCCCCGCCAGAGGAATGGCCAGAAAGCCCAGGGGGAACAGGATGAGCCGCTGGAACCGCCGTTGGGTCAGGCGGCCCACCAGCAGGGTGAGGGCCAGTGTGCCCACCAGAGGCCCCCAAAACATCAGCAGGAGCATCTCCATGTTTTCATCACACTCCCTTCCTCAGGCAGAATCTCCACCCCACCAGCCAGCCCAGAAGGATGGCCCCGCCCACGGCGGCTGAGTACAGCACGGCCAGCTCCCAGAAGGACAATGGCCCGTGGGGCGTCAGGTACTGCTCTGCGGCAACGGTCAAAGGAATGGCCAGCAAGCCCAGGGGAAGCAGCCGGAGGGGGCGGAACCGCCGCCGGGTCAGGCGGCCCACCAGCAGGGTGAGAGCCAGTGTGCCCACCAGCGCCCCCAGGATCGGCGCGCCCCCTGTCATCAGCAGATACAGCCGCTCCATTCAATCCCCCTCCTTTTTTCTGGGGTAGGCCCCCGCCGCCACCCCCAGCAGAGCGGAGCCAAAGGCGATGGCACAGAAGAGGATCAGCACGGTGTAATTATAGAGGAGAAAAACAGCGGCCAGCATTCCCACCCCGCACACCACCGGGTAGAGGGGACAAAACCCGTGGCGCTTGCCCAGCCACATGCCGGAGGCCAGACAGCCCACAGGCAGCAGCAGCTGGGCGTAGATTGTGCCGCTGAGCAGGGGCATACCGCTGCCCTCCAGCTGCCGGAGCAGCCAGGGCACCCCCAGGCACAGGGCCAGGGCCAGAGGGACATAGGGCAGGGTCTCCCTCCACTTCAGTGGGGAGGAGCCGGGAACCAACCCCAGCTTTGCCCGGATGGCGGCCACCTCGGCGTACCAGCCCGCCCACCGCACCAGCCAGATCAGCAGGTAAACCGCCGCCAGCAGCGCCAGATACACCACCAGGGGGACCACCTTTCCCCAGTTCCAGCCGCACAGGCACACCAGCAAAGTGAGGACCCCGGCGGTGGCGGCGAAGTGGGCCAGGGAGCGGCGGACCAGGGTGGCCCCGTCGTCGGCAAAGGGGAGGGTGGATACTCCCACCACCGCCCCCATCAGAAAGTACAGCCCCAGCTGCACCGCCAGGGCGGCGGGGCCCGCCAGCCGCTCCAGCTCCCAGCTCACCAGCCGGAAGGGGGCGTGGGTCCCCGTGGCGAGGAGCCCGCCGCTCACCAGGTCGTTGAACAGCCCGCCCACCGGAACCAGCACGGCCACGCCGATGAGCCCTCCGATGAGGATGCGGACCAGCCACTGTTTTTGTCTGTCTGTCACGGGATTTCCCCCCTTTCAAAGCCCCAGGGCCTCCTTGATCTTCTTCACGTACCGCCGGGAGACGTAGCACACCGTATCCTCCGCCAGGGTCATGCGGATGGTGCCGGTGAGGGACAGGTCCAGGGCGGTGACCTTCTCCAGGTTTACCAACTCGGAGTGGGAGATGCGCACAAAGGTGTGCCGGTCCAGCTTGCTCTCCAGCTCGTACAGACGCTCCTTCAGGTCGTACACCCCCTGGGTGGTCTGGACCTTTACCCCCTTCTCCTCCCCGTAGCAGCGCAGGATCTCCGACGCCCCCAGGGGAACGGCCACGTCCCCCCGCCAGCCGGTGAGCACCCCGCCGCCCTGGAGCCGGACGGCCAGGGCCTTGACCTGGTCGGTGAGGGCGGGGGCGGTGATGGTCACCGAGATTTCCCCACAGCCCGGCTCAATGTGGATATCTACCTTCATGCCGCCCCCTCCTTTCACCCCCAATATAGCGAAAAAGGGGCCGTCTGTCCACGGTTTTCGGACAGACGGCCCCTTTGGGTGGATAAATGGTCAGGCTTACTCCTCCCGGAAGGTAAAAACCTCCTCCACGGTGCGGCCAAATACATGGGCGATGTCCATGGCCAGCTTGAGGGAGGGGTTGTACAGCCCCTTCTCCAGCCTGCTGATGGTCTCCCGCCGCACCCCCACCAATGCGGCCAGCTGGCTCTGGTCCATCCCCCGCTCCTGGCGGAGGGCGCGGATCTTCGTCTCCAGCATCAGCCCGACCACCTCTCATAGGCCAGAAAGAGCAGATCCTTTGCCAGACACACGGAGGAAAAAATCACCAGCAGCTCGCCCTTGCCGATCAGAACGGTGCGCCCGTCCTTGAGCAGGAAAAGCCCCGCCCCCATGGCCAGGAAAAAGAGGGTAAACAGGGCGGCGTTGGTGCGCCGCTCGTTTTCGGCGGAGCGCTCATCCCCCTTCTCGGTGAACAGGCCCAGGGTGGTGCAGACCACCACCACGCCGGCCGCCCCCAGCAGCACGGCGACAGCTATCCGGACGGGAAAGGGCAGACCCCGGACAGGGAAGAAACGGGCGCACAGGCCGGCGGACAGGATCAGCGCCCAGCACAGAGCGCCCAGCTGCCGGTTGCGGGTGAGGGAGATACGCTTGGACAGATACATATGACACAGCTCCTTTTGTGATATATTTGTATCTTATGTGAGGAATATATCACAACAGAAACCGGGTGTCAAGGGAAATGTGAGAAATTTATCACATCATGAAATAGCCTCGTAGCCTATGGTGTAGCTCCAGCTGCCGTCCTTCCCCATTTTGGCGGTACAGTCGCCGAAGGCGTACGCCCCCAGACCGGAGGCCCACTTGTCCGCCTGGAAGGTGCCGTCGGCGGAGCCGGACAGGGTGAACAGACAGCCGTTGCCGTTCCAGCTCAGGTTTTCCCCGTCGATGTAGCCCTCCTCCACCAGCTCCTCCCAGGTGCCGGTCATGGGCATCAGGCCGTGGGCATTGCCAAAGGCCCAGGTCACGGCGGCCTTTTCGCTCTCGCTCAGGTCGGTGAGCTCCGAGAGATCCACCGCCAGCTCCTCCAGATTGGTGTTCAGGCCGGGGTCCACCTCCCACAGGTGGGAGAGCACCTGGAGATAGAGCCCGCAGCGGTCGTCCCGCTCCGTCTCGGTGTGCTCCACCGCAGTGACGTTGGAAAACTGACAGGGGAAGGACTCCATCACCGCCTCGTAATAGACGTTGATCAGCTCCCCGTTTTCCACTGGGCGGTCCAGAGAAACGCCTTCGGTATTCAGGACGTAGACCTCACCGGAGGTCCCGTCGTTGGCCGCCAGCACCAGCTCCCCGGTCTCCGCACCCGCCACCACCCGGAAGGTGGCAAACCAGGGGGCCCCGTCCACCAGGACTGCGGATGTGTCCGCCGGGCTCTCCGACGGCAGGGCGGCTCCGTCCGCCGGGCCGCACCCGGCCAGCAGGGCAAGACAAAGGGCGACGAGCGGCAATGCGGTTTTTTTCATGGTCAGTCCCTCCTTTTTTCTTTTTTGGACGAAATCGTTTCTAGAAAGTTCCCAAAGGGGGTTGACAAGACTGTGTAATAAGCATATGATTAGTATATAGATAAATGTTTAGGAGGCGATGCCATGACCCAGCGGGAACGGCAGATCCTCAAGTGGATTGAGGAAAATCCGCTGATCTCCCAGCAGGAGCTGGCGGACAAGGCGGGGATCACCCGCTCCTCGGCGGCGGTCCATATCTCCAACCTGATGAAGCAGGGCCACATCGCCGGGAAGGGATATATCGTCCGCACCGCCCCATACGCCGTGGTGGTGGGGGGCGTGAATATGGACATCGGCGGCCGGTCTCACAAGGCCCTGGTGCCCGCTGACTCCAACCCCGGCCAGGTCCGCATGAGCCTGGGGGGCGTGGGGCGGAACATCGCCCACAACCTGGCCCTGCTGGGGGTGGACGTGCGGCTGCTCACCGCCTTCGGGGACGATATGAACGCCCAGCGCATCGCCGCCAGCTGCGGAGAGCTGGGCATCGACATCAGCCAGTGTCTGACGGTGCCGGGGGCGGCCACCTCCACCTATCTGTTCATTGCCGACGAGCAGGGGGACATGGCCCTGGCCGTCAGCGACATGGAGATCTACGACCATGTGACCCCCGCCTTTCTGGCGGGCCGGGCCCGTCTGCTGCAGAACGCCCAGGTGATCGTGGTGGATACCAATATCCCGCCGGAGTCCATCGCCTGGCTGGCGGAGAATGTGAAGCTGCCCATCTTTGCCGATCCGGTGTCCACCGCCAAGGCGGAGAAGCTGCGGCCGGTGCTGGGCAGGCTCCACACCCTCAAGCCCAACCGGCTGGAGGCCGAGCTGTTGTCCGGCGTGTCCATCACGGATCAGGAAAGCCTGGACCGGGCGGTGGACGCCCTGCTGGACACCGGCCTGCGGCGGGTGTTCGTCAGCCTGGGGGGCGACGGGGTGTACGCCGCCGACCACCAGCAGCGGCTCCACCTGCCCTGCTGCCCGGGCAGGATGGTGAACACCACCGGCTGCGGGGACGCTGCCATGGCGGCTATCACCTGGGCCTATCTGGAGGGCACCGGCCTGGAGGGCACCGCCCGGGCGGCCATGGCCGCCGGGGCCATCGCCATGGAGAGCGGCGAGACCATTAACCCTGATATGAGCGCCCGAAGCCTGAAGGCCCGGGCGGAACAACTGTGATTATAAGTATGGAGGGAATCAAGATGAATCTGAATCAGTATCTGGACGTAGCCCCCGAAGTAGCTGCCGCCGTGGCCGAGGGCAAGCCCGTGGTGGCCCTGGAGTCCACCATCATCTCCCACGGCATGCCCTATCCCCAGAACGTGGAGACCGCTTTGAAGGTGGAGCAGATCATCCGGGACTGCGGCGCGGTGCCCGCCACCATCGCCATCCTGGGGGGCCGTCTGAAGGCCGGCCTGTCCCATGAGGAGATCGAGTATCTGGGCAAAAAGGGTCAGGACGTGACCAAGGCCAGCCGCCGGGACCTGGCGGTGCTGGTGGCCCGGAAGGCCGACGGGGCCACCACCGTCACCACCACCATGATGATCGCTCACATGGCGGGCATCCAGATCTTCGCCACCGGCGGCATCGGCGGCGTCCACCGGGGAGCCGAGACCACCATGGATATCTCCGCCGACCTGGAGGAGCTGGCCTCCACCCCGGTGATGGTGGTATGTGCCGGAGCCAAGTCCATCCTGGACCTGGGCCTGACCCTGGAGTACCTGGAGACCCACGGCGTGCCCGTGCTGGGCTACGGCACCAAGGAGCTGCCCGCCTTCTACACCCGCAAGAGCGGCTTTGAGGTGGACTACCGTATGGACACCCCCGAGGAGCTGGCGGAGGCCTTCCACGTGTCCCGGCAGCTGGGACTCACGGGCGGTATGCTGGTGACCAACCCCATTCCCGAGGAGTTCGCCATGGACCACGACGTGATCAACCGCGCCATTGACGAGGCCATTGCCCAGGCCAACGCCCAGGGCATCCACGGCAAGGCCACCACCCCCTTCCTGCTGGCCAAGGTGAAGGAGCTCACCGGCGGAGACAGCCTGGATTCCAACATTCAGCTGGTGTTCAACAACGCCCGCCTGGCCGCCCGGACCGCCGCCGCCCTGTGCAAGCTGGGCTGAGACAGATCGACTTTTTTCCCCCGTGGGACTTGTCCCACGGGGGTTTTGCCATATTTACGTAACAATATTTCTTTTTCTTTACATTCGACCGGATGCCATTGCATCCCTCAGATTCCAACCTTATAATGAAACTGTCAAAAAATACGCAGCCCTTGCCGGGATCCTGGCGGGGAAGCGCAACCTTTTATATGGAAAAGAGGCGATTGCTATGGCTGATAAACGGAGCGTTGTGGTCCGGGCCTTTGCCCTGCTGCTGGCAGCCGCCCTGCTGCCCGGCGCCGCCGCTCTGGCGGCTGAGCCGGAGGAGACGCCGTCTGTGGCCGCCATTTATACCACGGGCGAGATGCGCGGCAGCATATACAGCAAGGATCCCCTGACCGGACAGAGCGAGACCAGCTCCTATTTAAAGGTATCCGCCGCCATGGCCGGGGAGCGGGAGGAGATGGACGGCGCGCTGCTGCTGGACAGCGGCAACGCGGTATATACCGGCCTGACTGGCGAGAACGGTCAGGCGGTGGCCCAGGTCCTCCGGGCTGTGGGCTATGACGCCCTGGTGCCCGGCGTGGAGGAGTTCCGGCTGGGCAGCGGCTACCGGAGCCAGCTGTTCCGGACCCTGGAGGATACACAGGGCGACGGTACGCCGGTGGATGTGCTGTCGGCCAACCTGCGGGACGGAGCGGGCGAGGAAAATCTGATTGCCCATTATCAGGTGTATGCCCTGCCGCTGGGAGATACCCAGGTCCGGGTGGGCGTACTGGGGCTGAGCGGGATGGAAATTGCCCAACAGCTGCCCCAGCGGCTGTATGGGGATGTGTCCTTTGTCCACCCGGCCAACAAGGCCAAGACCTATACCTGGGAGTGGGAATACTGGCAGGAAGAGCTGGAGGAGGACTGCGACCTGACGGTGGTGGTGTGCCAGGCTGACCGGGATACCCTGACCCAGTTTGCGGCGGAGACCACCGGCATTGATCTGCTGGTGGGCAGCGGGACCGCCGCCCAGGCGGACAGCCTTCCAAACAAAGAGGGGGAACCGGTCTCCTATATCTGCGGTGGAGGCACCGCCCTGACCCGCACCCTGGTCACCATGGATGAGGAGGGGAACCCCGTTTTGGGGGAAAGCGCCCTGTTGCGTCTGGAGGACTATGAGGAGGACGAGGCGCTGGCCCAGCTGGTGGCGCCCTCCTATGCCGCGGCGGAACAGGCGGCCGGCCAGCGAGTGGCAACCCTGTCGGGCGACTGGGACGGCAGCCAGGCGGCCGCCCGGCAGACCGATACCGGCGATTTGGTGGGGGAGGCCCTGCTGTGGGCCACCGGCGCGGACGCTGTGCTGCTCTCTCCCGCCTCCTTTGGGGAGGTGACCCCTGCCGCCCTGTTTGAGAAAAAAAGCAGCACCGCCGCCCTGACTCTCGGGGACTGTGCCAAGCTTCTTCCCGATCCCAGCCCGGTGGTGACGGTGGAGCTCACCGGCGCCCAGCTGCGCCAATGGCTGGATACCTGTGCCCAGTGGTATACCGTCACCGATGCGGGCCAGCCCGCCGGTGGAGCGGAGGCTGATTTCCTGTATGGGATGAACTATGAGCTCTACCTGGGCAGCGAGCCGGGGAAACGGGTGAATTTCTTCACGGCGGACGGCTTTCCGGTGCAGGACGAGCAGGTCTTTACCGTGGCGGTATCCGCCGCCCGGCTCCGCGACCCGGAGTTCCCGGCATGTACCGTCACCTGGTCGGCGGCGGCGGACAAGGACTATGCCAGCCAGGGCGGCAGCGCCGCCGCGCTGCTGGCGGCCTATGCCAGAAACGCCACCAGTGAGAACCAAACGCTGACGCATATCCAGTCCAGCACTTGGTCGGTTTACGCCGGGGCGTACAACGCCTCCCTCACCCGACTGGAGTTTGTAGAAATGCTCTATGAGCTGGCCGGCCGGCCCCAGCCCGGCGCCAACATGGCCTTTATCGACGTGGAGCGCAGCAACGCCGTCGTCTGGGCGGCGGAGACCGGCGTGGTCAGCGGCGACGGCCGGGGCAATTTCCTGCCCCTGACCTTGGTGACCCGGGAGCAGGCCGCGGTAATGATTTACAACTATGTCCGTTCTCTGGGCGTGGAGGCTCCCCAGACCTCGAAGGTGGATGAACTGCTGGATGCGCCGGCCATTTCCGCCTGGGCCCGGCCGGCAGTGGAGTTCTGCCTGGCCGAGGAGATCCTGCCCGCCACCGGCGTGCGGGAAGACCTCTATCTGCCTGATACACCCATCACCCGCATGGACGCCACCTTCTATCTGGCGGCGCTGGCGGACTATCTGGAAGAGATGTAATCAAACAAAATGCAGGACGGCGGGGCCCCGATGGGGCCCCGCCGTCCTTTGCAGAGAAAAGAGGGGAAAAGAGAGGAGAAACAAAATTTATTTGCCCAGACGGCGCACCATTTCCTTGGCGCAGAAGGTGGCCACGTCGTCGGCGTAGGTGCCGGCGCCAAAGCCGGCGTCATAGCCCAGCTCCTTGGCCAGAGCGTGGGTGATGCGGGCGCCGCCGCAGCAGAAGATGTACTTCTCGCGGACGCCCTCAGCCTCGGCCAGCTCGATGAGCTCGGTCAGGTTCTGGATGTGCACGTCCTTCTGGGTGACGGTCTGGGAGACCAGCAGCACGTCGGCGTTGACCTCGGCGGCCTTCTTGAGGAACTCCTCGTTGGGCACCTGGGAGCCCAGGTTGTAGGCCTCGATCATCTCGTAGCGCTCCAGGCCGTAGTGGCCGGCGAAGCCCTTCCGGTTCATGATGGCGTCGATACCCACGGTGTGGGCGTCGGTGCCGGTGGAGGCGCCCACCACCACCAGCTTGCGGCCCAGCCGCTCCTTCAGGAACTCGTCGGTCTCGTGCATGTCCATGGCCTCGTCAGCCACAGTCTGCACCACGATCTCATTGTAGTTGATAGAGTGGGTCAGAGAGCCGTACACCACATAGAAGGTGAAGGCCTCGTCCAGCTTCTGCCGCAGCGCCACGTTGGGGTCGGCCAGGCCCATCTTCTGGGCCACCAGCACGGCGGCGGCGGCGCCCTTGTCGTCGTCCTTGACGGGCAGGGTGAAGGAGAGCTGCACCTTGCCGTCGTTCATGGTGTCGCCATAGGGTTTCAGCCGGGTCAGATCCAGAGTGGTGTCCAGATCTTTGTCACGAATCTGATACAGTCCGGAACTCATTTGCCGGCACCCCCTTTCATCATGGGCTCAAGGAAGGGGTTGAAATACCCGGGCGCCTTGCTTACGACGCCTTCCAGGCCCTTGCCGCCGTCCCGGGGCCGCTTGATGTCGGCGAAAATGCCCCGCTCCAGGGTCTCGAAAATACCCAGCTGCTCGATCTGGCCCAGCAGGTCGGTGGCCTTGTGCAGCACGTCGGCCGCACGGTTCTGCATGATGCCGCCTTCCTTAAATACAATCTCGCTGCCCAGGTCGTGCATGGTGCGGAAGATGTACTGAGCGTTCTGGATGGCCAGGAAACGGTCGGACAGGAAGGGGGTGTGAATGGCCTCGGTCATCATGCCCAGCAGGTGGATCTTCTGGTTGGTCAGGATGGTCACCATGTTGAACAGGGCGTCCTGCACCTGGCCGCGGAAGATGTTGCCGGTCATGAACTTCGTGGGAGGCATGTACTTCAGCGGGGCATTGGGGAAGATCTCCCGGGCCATTTCGGCCTGGGCCAGCTCGTACAGGAAGCCGTTCTCCACGTCGGGGTCAATCTCAAAGGCGTGGCCCAGACCCATCTGCTCCTCGGGCAGGCCGGCCCGGAGGGCGAAGGCCTCGTTGAGGAACTGGGAGGCCAGCACGGTGTGGGCCTCTTCCACCGCGTCGGCGGTGGTCAGGTAGTTGTCCTCGCCGGTGTTGATCACCACGCCGGCGTAGGCGTTGATGGCCCGGGAGAAGGACTGGTCGATGAGGGTGCGCTGCATGTTGATGTCCCGGAACAGGATGCCGTACAGAGCGTCGTTGAGCATCACGTCCAGGCCCTCGAAGGCGCCCATGGCGGCGATCTCGGGCATACACAGGCCGGAGCAGTAGTTACACACCCGGATGTAGCGGCCCAGCTCCTCGCCCACCTTGTCCATGGCCTCACGCATCAGGCGGAAGTTCTCCTGGGTGGCGTAGGTGCCGCCGAAGCCCTCGGTGGTGGCGCCATAGGGCACGTAGTCCAGCAGGGACTGGCCGGTGGTGCGGATGACGGCGATGACGTCGGCGCCCTGGCGGGCGGCGGCGGTGGCCTGCACCACGTCCTCATAGATGTTGCCGGTGGCCACGATCAGGTAGATCCAGGGCCCCTGCTTCTCGCCGCCGTGGGAGGCGATGAAGTCCTCGCGGCGCTTGCGGCGGGCGCGGATCTTGGCCAGGCTCTCCTCCACGATGGGAGCCAGAGCGGCGTGGATCTCCGCCTCGCCGTGGGCGGGAACGGCGGTCAGGTCCAGCGCACCGTTGGCCACGTCCTCGGCAATGGCCTGGGGGTTCTTGCCGGTCTCCACCATGGCGTTGCCGATCCAGAAGGCAGCGCCCTGGGGCAGGCCGCCCTTTTCCAGCAGGTGCTCCACCACCACGTTGGGCAGGGGCACTTCGCCGGCGTCCACACCGTCGATGCCCAGCAGACGGCAGATGGTGCGCTCCACGGCCACGGTGGTGCAGCCGTCGATGAAACGCTGGGTGTCGTCAGCCACCCGGGAGGCGTGTGCCCGGGCCTGCTCCACCAGCTTAAAATCAAGATTCAGCTTGGATTCCAACATCGATCACTTCCATTCTTTGTAACTGAATAAACGGGGGCAAGCGGACCGTCGCCTGAAAGCGGCGGTCCGCTGTATGCCTCGTGTAAGATTACTCCTCGTGGTGGGAGCGCTTATGACGCTCCAGACCGGCGGGCTCCATGGACAGAGCCTGACCACGCTCCAGACCGGCCACGCCCATGAGCTCCTTCTTCTTCTTGCCGGTGCAGTAGTCGCACTGGCAGTCGGTGTAGTGCTCGGGCTCGGTGTAGGTGGTGATAACGCCCTCGTAGTTGCGCAGGATGACCTTCTTGGGGGTCTGGGAGATGACGTACTGGGGCATAACGGGGGTCTTGCCGCCGCCGCCGGGGGCGTCCACCACGAAGGTGGGCACGCAGAAGCCGGAGGTGTGGCCCCGCAGGCCCTCGATGATCTCGATGCCCTTGCTGACGGGGGTACGGAAGTGCTCCAGGCCCATGGACAGGTCGCACTGATAGATGTAGTAGGGACGCACACGGATCTTGACCAGCTCGTTGACCAGCTTCTTCATGGTGTAGACGCAGTCGTTGATGCCGGCCAGCAGCACGCTCTGGTTGCCCAGGGGGATACCGGCGTCAGCCAGCATGGCGCAGGCCTTGGCGGACTCGGGGGTGATCTCGTTGGGGTGGTTGAAGTGGGTGTTCAGCCAGACGGGGTGATACTTCTTCAGCATGTTGCACAGCTCGGGGGTGATGCGCTGAGGCAGCACCACGGGGGTGCGGGAGCCGATGCGGACGATCTCCACGTGGGGGATCTCGCGCAGCTTGGCGATGATGTACTCCAGGCGCTCGTCGGAGCAGAGCAGCGCGTCGCCGCCGGAGAGCAGCACGTCCCGGATGACGGGGGTGTTGCGGATGTACTCGATGGCCTGATCCACCTGGTCCACCGGCAGGCCGGCGTCGTTCTGGCCGGCGAAGCGGCGGCGGGTGCAGTGGCGGCAGTACATGGAGCACTGGTCGGTGATGAGCAGCAGGCAGCGGTCGGGATAGCGGTGGGTCAGACCGGGAGCGGGGGAGTCCTCGTCCTCATGCAGGGGGTCCAGCAGGTCGGCGGCGGACTGATGCAGCTCCTTGCCGGTGGGAACGGCCTGCAGCCGGACGGGATCGTGGGGATCGCCGGGCTGGATCAGGGACAGATAGTAGGGGGTGATGGCCATGCGCAGGGTACCCAGGCAGGCCTTGACGCCCTCTTCTTCCTCAGGAGTCAGGTCCACGTACTTCTTCAGGTCCTCCAGGGTCTCGATGCGGTTTTTGACTTGCCAATGCCAGTCGTTCCACTCTTCATCGGTCACGTTGGGAAACAGGATCTTGCGGCGGGACTCTACCATAACAAGGTCATCCTTTCTCAATCAGTGTGGGGATGCGAGATCCGCGGGCCAGGCTTCCATACCGAAACGGCGGCGAAGGACAGGGTTGGGGAGGAGGAGTGTCTCCACCGGCGCCCGGGCCGGATGCGGTGCCACGGGAATGTCACATCAGATATTGTTTACCCGCCCAGGGCGGGGAAACCGCGAATTTACAGGTACTTCTTCTCGAAGTAGGCCTTCAGCTGGGGATTCTCACGCAGCTCGGACAGGGTGATCTCGGCGTGGTCCTTGGTGTAGCCGTTGCCGATGACCATGGTGACGTCCTTGCCGCAGCCCTCGGCGCCCAGGGCGGCCTTGGCGAAATCGGTGGCCATGGAGAAGCAGTACACGGTGCCGTTGTCCCGGACGGGGAGGATGGCGCTCATCTCGCAGGCGGGGACGTTGACAATCAGGATGGAGATGTCGTACTCCTTGCCGTTGTTGGCGGCCAGGGACTTCTCCAGCACCTCCACCGGGTTGGTGGCGGAGCCCACGATGGCGTGGTGGCAGAGGTTCATGCTCTTGAGCAGGTCGGCGTCCTCCTGGCAGATGACCAGGGCCACCACGTTGCCGGTGGGGCCGACACGCTTCATGGCCTCGTAGCAGCACATCATGCCGCCCTTGCCCGCGCCGCCCAGGATCAGGACGGAGTCGCCGGGCTTGACCAGCTTGGCGGTCTGGGCGGGAGCGCCGGCCACGTCCAGAGCGGCCAGGGCCAGCTCCTCGCTCATGTCGTCGGGCAGCTTGGCGTACAGGCCGGACTCAAACAGGATGGCCTGGGCGTCCACGTCCACCCGGTCGATCTCGGGGTGAATGGCCTTGATCTTGTTGATCTTCAGGGGAGTCAGGGACAGGGACACCAGAGAGGCAATCTTGTCGCCCACCTTCAGGTCGATCTTGCCCTGCAGGTCCTCGCCGATCTCCTTGACGGTGCCGATGAACATGCCGCCGGAGCCGGTGACGGGGTTCTGCATCTTGCCGCGCTCGTTCACGATGTCCAGGATCATCTGCTCGGTCTTGCCCAGGTCCTTGCCGCAGGCCTCATAGATCTGGGTGAAGGAGGCGGAGTCGATATTCAGGGCGGACACGTCGCACAGGATCTCGTTGGAGTAGCACTCCATGGTGTTGTCGATCTTCTTGGCGGCCTGGGTCAGCAGACCCTGGGGCTCGATAACGCGGTGAGTGCCGTACTTGTTGCCTTTCTTCTGCATAGAAAGTTCCTCCTGTTTCGTTTTGTTTGGTTGGGGAGATGATCTAATTTGGTTGGGGAGATAAGTACTGACGGGATTTCAGGCCAGGCCCAGAATCTTGCGGGCCTCGTCGGGGTTGGCGATCTCGCGGCCCAGCTCCTTGGCCAGGCGGACCACCTTGGCCACCAGCTCGCCGTTGGAGGCGGCCTTGTGGCCCTTTTCCAGGTAGATGTTGTCCTCAAAGCCCACCCGGACGTTGCCGCCCATGATGATGCCGGCGGCGGCCATGGGCCAGGCGCCCCGGCCCACGCCGGTGACAGTCCAGGTGGACCCGGCGGGGATCTGCTTGACCAGGTACTCCAGGTTGCCCACGGTGGCGGGGGTGCAGCCGGACACGCCCAGCACGAAGTTGAACTGCATGGGAGCGCCGGGGACCAGGCCCTTGCCCGCCATGTTCACGATGGTGTCCAGGTGGCCGATCTCGAAGCACTCGTACTCGGGCTTGATATGGTTCTCAATCATCCGCTTGCCGAAGGCCCGCATGGTGGGCATGTCGTTGACGAAGATGTCGTCGCCGAAGTTGCAGGTGCCGCAGTCCAGCGTGGCCATCTCGGGGCACAGCTCGGTGGGCTGCAGCCGCTCCTCGGGGGTCATGCCGGTGGCGCCGCCGGTGGAGGGGATCAGGATCACGCCGGGGCAGGCCTCCTTGATGGCGTCCAGCACCACACGGAACCGCTCCCGGTCCTGAGTGGGGGTGCCGTCGTCCTCACGGACGTGGACGTGGATGACCGCCGCGCCCGCCTCAAAGGCACTCTTGGCCTCACGGACCATTTCCTCCACCGTGTAGGGGACCGCGGGGTTGTGCTCCTTGGTGACCTCTGCGCCGCAAATGGCCGCGGTGATGATGAGTTTTTCCATAACACGCCTCCTCAGAAAAAATAAACGCTAGCCCGCCGTTTGGAAGATACTCCCGGCGGGATAGCGCTTCATGAACAAAAAAATGCTACTCATGTCCGCGGGAGGGGTAACTCTCGTTCAGACATAAATAGCGCTTCATGTGACTCATGACAATCCGTGAGCGCTGGGCCCACGACTCAGGGGGAGGGCTGTACGATTCACGTCCCCCTTCGGCGGAGCGGACATTCACAATGCACATCGGGCTCGCCTGCCCTTGTCATTGCACTGCTACCTTGCGCTCCGCGCCTCTATCCATGCATGTTATTCACTTTTGACAAAAACACTATACCCCAGCCGTTTTCGTTTGTCAACTATTTTTTAAAAAATTTGAGGGTCAAAATTTTTCTTTCTCCTGGGGACTTTTGTACGCTATAGCGGGACATTGTTAACGTGGTGACATGACGGAAGGCCGCCCAGACGGGCGGCCTTCCGGTGGGTTACAGGTCTGCCTGGAACAGTTCCATGAGGGTGGGGTCCAGCTTGAGCAGGCGGCACACCCGCAGGGCGTCCCGGGGGCAGGGAGCCCCAGGCGGCGCGGGCTGCAGCCGGTAGTCCATCCGCCGGGCGATGCGCTTGCGGGGGTCGTCCCCCTCGTCGCCCTGGATGTCCCGCACCAGGCCGGCCACCTGATAGTGGGCGCTGGCCACGTCGCTCACCCCGTCGTAGTGGGTGGTCATGAGGGCCATGCAGTCCAGGCCCCCCAGGTGGCGCACCAGGGCCCGGGCCAGGGCGGCCCCCTCCTGAGGGTTGGTGCCCCGGGCGAACTCGTCCAGGGCCACGAAGAAGAACTGCCCCGCCGTCTCCCGCAGCAGGTTGTCCAGCAGGTGGACCTCCTTGCCGAAGGAGGACAGGCCGCCGGCCCCCGGGCCGCTGTCGGCCAGGATCAGCTCCACCCGGTCGAACAGGGGGAGAGAGGCGGAGCGGGCGAACACGAAAAAGCCGCACTGGCACAAAAGCAGGGAGAGCACCGTGGAGCGCAGGGACACCGTTTTGCCGCCCATGTTGGCGCCGGTGATGACGGTGCAGCCCGGCCCCAGGTCCAGGTCCAGGGGAGTGAAGCTCTCCCCCCGGTTTCTCAGATCCTCCTCCACCTGGGGGTGGCGCACCTCCCGCAGGGTGAGGGTCTTGTCCCGGCTGAGGGCGGGACGGACGCACTGATACCGCAGGGCCAGCTTGGCCTTGGCCACGATCAGGTCCAGCCGGCCCAGGGTCTCCATGCTGGACAGGAACCGGTCCTTCCAGGCCATCAGCTTCTCCGTCAGCTCCTGGCGTACCACCAGCTCCAGATGGTCCTCCTGCACCGCCAGCTGCCGCCGCTTCTCCAGCAGGGGGCCCCGCTTGTCGTCCTGCGTCATGCGGATGGCCTTTTCCAGCTTGGCCTTTTCCACCCGCAGGGGGGCCAGGTCGTTGTGGTAGCAGTTGGCCACGGTGAAGGTGGGCAGCCGCCGGCCGTCGGGGTCCATCAGCTCCAGCGCCTCCGCCAGGGAGGGGAAGGTAATGCCGGACAGGGCGGGCATGACCTCGTAGGCCTGCACCAGCCGCTCCAGCGTCACCAGAAAATGCTTGATCTCAAAGAGCTCCACCAGGTCGAAGGGCACCCCGGGGTCCCGGTCGAAGGACCCCCGGATGTCGTGGAACAGGGGCAGCTGCTTGGTCACACCCCGCAGAGCGGAGGCGGCGTCCTTCAGGTCCGCCGGGTCCAGCTCCGTCCCGCCGCAGCCGCAGGCGGGCCCCTCCTGGGGCCGGGTATTTCCGGCGTTCCACAGCTCCATGGACAGCGCCACGTTGTCCAGTTCCTCCTCCAGAGCGGCCTCGTCTCCCGGCCCATACCAGGGCAGATCCCGGGCCGCCGTCCGGCCGAAGGGGGAGAGGGGGCTGAGCCGCTCCAGCACCCACTGCAGCCCGGCGTTTCCCCGCAGTTCCAGGGTCAGTTTCATGCCTGCGCCTCCTTCACGTTCACCACCGGCAGATCGATGACCTGCCGGAGGGCGTCAATAAATTTGTCCGGCTCAAAGTGCCAGCCGTAGGCCGACCAGGGATTGGCGGCCACCGCCGCGATGGTCAGCTCCCGCCGGACCAGCAGCTCCCCGCCGGTGCGCAGGAACAGGTCCAGGGCGGCCCGGCCCGCCAGCACATGGGTGGCGTCGGCCGCCACCAGGGTGGTGGGAGCCCCCCGCCGGGCCAGGGTTTTCAGCAGCGGGTCGATGATCCCGCCCGCCGCCCACACCACCAGGGGCTGCCGGGGCAGCTTGTTCCACCGGGGGCTTCCCCCCTCGTCCAGGGGGAGCTCCATGGGCTCCCCCTCCGGAGTGAACAGGGCGAAGCGGTCCTCCAGCCCCTCCAGGGCCTGCCGCAGTCTGGGGTTTTCCGGGGGCTTGCGGGAAAACAGCCAGCAGGTGTGGGCGGTCTCCGCCACCACCAGCTCCATGTCCCGGTCCAGGGAGGCCCCGGTACACAGCAGGGCCACCCCCTCCACCCCGGCGCCTGCCAGGGACTTGCGGCCGGCGGCTCCGTCGATGAGCACCCGCTGGGCCCCCAGCTCCAGGAAGGTCCTGGTCAGGGGGGGCAGCTGCCCGGCGGCGGAGGGCCCCGCCAGCTGAATGTAGCCGTCGGACAGGGCCCGGAGGATGGCCACCGGGCCCAGCGGGGTCATCACGTCGGTGAGACCCACCACCTCCAGGGTGGGGTCGCACAGGGAGAGCATGCCCCGGGCGGTGGCGAACAGGTCCCCGGCCTTCACGTACAGGTCGGGTTTTTCGGTGCCGGTGACCAGGTCGGTGCTCTCGCCGTCCCGGCCCACCGAGGTGAGGGCCAGCCGCTCCTCCCCCAGCTCCGCCATCAGCCGGCGCATGGCGGTGGTCTTTCCGGCGTTCTTGCACAGACCGATCACCGTGACGGGAGAGGCGTCTCCCACCAACGGCGCTAACAGGTGTTCCAAAAGATGGCCTCCCTTCCACGGGAATTTTGGTCGAGTTGTCAAGGGCATTATAAAAGGGCCCCGGCGATTCTGTCAATGGGGTTCCCCGGCGGGAAATTTGGGGCCTGGTCGGAAAGTGCAACTTTTTTTCCACCGCCTGCAAATAGAGGGAAAAACAGACGGACGCGCCGGCGGGACTATCATAATGAAATCCCGCCGGCGCGCCCGGGAGGCGGCCTGCCCCTATATTTGCAAGAAGAAAGAAAAAAGCTGCAAAAAATTCAGTCCCTCACAGCCGCTCCTCCAGGTGGCAGATCAGGCCGTCGGCCACGGCGTAAACCCGGGGGAAATCCACATGGGGGTTGTAGAGCTGTTCCAGCTCGTCGTGCATTCCCTTGGCCTGGGCCAGGGCGTCCACCGCCTCCTCGGTCAGGGCGGCGGCCACCCTGCGGGCAAAGCGGAGCCGGGCCCGGTTGCGGCGGGTGAGCTCCGGGTCAGCCATGCCGTCGATGCGGATGCGGCGGTAGGGCTTGTGGGGCCAGGGATTGGCCGGGGTGGTGGTGACGAAGGCCAGGGACAGGGCGGGAATGAGCAGGTGCTCCATCCGGTCGGGGCAGAGGGGGGAGGGACACACGATCACGTCCCGGCCCGAGGCCATGGCCCCGGCGGCCAGCTGAACCAGTATCCCGTGGGCCAGACCCCAGGGGTCGGACAGCTCGTAGACCCGTTCACATAACAATTCAACCGTGTCGAAATTCCACAGAGGACCCTTCCAGGTAATGCCGCTCAGAAACCGCTGCACCGACCGGCCGGCCTGGTCCCCTTCCTCCCGCATCTCCCGGGAGAGGATGCCCTTGGCCCGGCGGGCCAGTTTGTCCTCAAGAGACTGAGTCAGTAAGAGGGAGCGGTTGTCCTCCGCCAGCTGGGCGGCGGCGGTAAGGCAGCGGTAGGCCCGCTGGTAACAGCCCTTGTACCCCTTCATGCACCCCTTCAGTTCGTCCTTTACCGTCAGCAGACCGTCCCGGTCGTAGCACGCTCCCAGGTTGACGTAAGATTCAACCAGGCCGGGGTACCGGGGCTCCACCACGTGGGGGGCGGTGCCGTCCACCACAGCGGTTTTCAAGGCGGGGATCACCACCGCGTCCAGGGAGTCCGGGTCCCCGGAGCAGTCGATGTACTCCACCTCCAGGCCGTGCTCCTCCATAGCCGCCCCCACCCTGCGCATCAGGGAGGACTTGCCGCAGCCGGGGCCGCCCTTGAGGATGAAGAGCTCCTGGGCCTCCTCCCGGTCGATGAGCTGGTCGTACAGGGAGTAGAAGCCGGTGGGGGAGTTGGCCCCCAAAAAATAATGTACCTTAGGCTGAACTTGCATAGGCGACCCTCCAAATCTCAGTTTTTTCACCCTCAGCCTATGCGGGGCGGAGGGGGAGGGTGCGGCGGCTCAGCCCTGGTTTTGGTAAAAAGAGGGCAGCTCCTGAAGCAGCATGGCGGCCGCCGGGGAGAGGGCGGCGGAGCGGCGGTAGAGCAGGTAGAACTGCCGCTCCAGCAGGGGACTGTCCCAGTGGAACAGCAGGATCCGGCCGGCGGCGGCCTCCTCCCGGGCGGCGTACTGGGAGACGATGGACACGCCCAGGCCGTATTTCACCCCCTGGAGGATGCTCTCGGTGCTCTCCAGCTGGGCGGCCAGATTCAGCGCCTGGGGCTCCAGCCCCAGGCTGCGCAGGAACTGGTCGGCCTGCTTCCGGGTACCTGAGCCCGGCTCCCGCACCAGGAAGGGAAGGGTGCGCAGCAGCTGAGGGGTGAGGTTGCCCTCCAGATGCTGGTAGGGGGGCGTGTTGGGGGCGGCGATCACCAGGCGCTCGGTGAGAAAGGGAACGCATAAAAGGCCCGGCCGCTGGGCGGGGGCCCCCACGATCCCCAGTTCCGCCCCGTTTTCCGTCATCCACTGGATGACCTGGCTGCTGTCCCCCTGGCGCACCTGGAAAAAAACCTGGGGATAACGCTGGCGCAGGGCGGGCAGGGCCTGGGGCAGCAGGTACTGGGCGGGGACGGTGGAGGCGGCGATGGACAGGGTGCCCGCGATGGCCCCGGCGGCGGTGCGCACCTCCTGCTCCGCCAGCTGGCACAGGCCCAGAATCTCCGCGGCGTAGCGCTCCAGCACCTGGCCGGGGGGCGTCAGCCGCAACTCCTTGGTGGAGCGTACCACCAGCCGGGTCCCCAGCTCTTCCTCCAGAGCGTTCATGTGGGCGCTGACGGTGGGCTGGGTCAGATAGAGGGCCTCCGCCGCCCGGGAAAAGCTGTGCAGACGGGCCACCTGGACAAAGATCTCCAGTTGCTTGAGCTGCATAAGAGCCGCCTCCTCATTGTATTTTCGGAAAAAATGGGGTATAGTGGAGAACAGAAAGGGGGTGACGAGATGCCGTATGAAAAGCTGCGCCTGACCGCCATGACCACGGCCGGTGGGTGAGGGGCCAAGATAGGACCGGGTGTCCTAAGGAATGTATTGTCCGGCCTGCCCAGAACAGCGGACCCCAATCTGCTGGTGGGATTTGACGAGAGCGACGACGCCGCCGTCTACCGGGTGAGCGACGACGTCGCCATGGTGCAGACGGTGGACTTCTTCCCGCCGGTGGTGGACGACCCCTACACCTTTGGGCAGATCGCCGCCGCCAACGCCCTCTCCGACGTGTACGCCATGGGGGGCGTGCCAAAGCTGGCCATGAATCTGCTGGCCTTCCCCTCCTGCCTGCCTCTGGAGGCGGTGGGGGAGATCCTGGCCGGCGGAGCCTCCAAGGTGGCGGAGGCGGGTGCGGTGATCGCCGGGGGCCACAGCATCGAGGATCCGGAGCCCAAGTATGGCCTGTGCGTCACCGGACTGGTCCACCCCCACCGGGTACTCACCAACAGCGGCGGGAAAGAGGGGGATATTCTGGTGCTCACCAAGCCTCTGGGCACCGGAATTCTGACCACCGCCGCCAAGGCGGAGCTGCTGGAGGAGGGGGATTACCGGGAGATGGTGGCGGTGATGACCACCCTGAACCGGGCGGCGGCGGAGGCCGCCGTGCCCCTGCGCCCCAACGCCTGCACCGATATCACCGGCTTCGGTCTGATGGGCCACGCCAAGGAACTGGCGGAGGGCTCCGGCCTGACGGTGGAGCTGTGGCCCAACCGGGTCCCCATCCTGCCCAGGGCCCTGGAGCTGGCCCGGGACGGGATCATCCCCGCCGGAGCCTACCGCAACCTGGATTTTGCCGGGCCGGAGGTGGAGAGAGCGGGGGAATTCCCCCAGGAGGTGCTGGACTGCCTCTACGATCCCCAGACCGCCGGAGGTCTGCTGGTCAGTATCCCGGAGGACCGGGCGGAGGAGCTGCTGCGTCGGCTGGCCGACAGCGGCGTGTCCGCCGCCGCCGTGGGGGCGGTACGCCCCAGAGGGGAAAAACTGCTTCGCATCATCTGAGAACCGGACGAGGGGCCGGGCGGCGCTGCCGCCCGGCCCCTTTGCCTGTGCAAAGCATACCACATTTTATTGGATTTTTCTATATAATGCATTGACAATATAGGAAAAACCAGTTTCCATTTTTCACCGCCGGGAGCTATAATCACCTGAGAGAACGAAATTTTTGTTTTCCTAAAAAATTTTAAGGAGTGGTGTGTGTGACCAGGTGGAAGGAGCATCTGCCGGTGATTCTGGCCGGTCTGGTGGTGGGTATCGCATCCGTAGTGCTGGTGGCCCTGGGCAACCCGGTGAACATGGGCTTCTGTATCGCTTGCTTCCTGCGGGACATTGCAGGCGGTCTGGGGCTCCATCGGGCCCCCATTGTGCAGTACATCCGGCCGGAGATCATAGGTCTGGTGCTGGGGGCCATGATCACGGCCCTGGCGGGGAAGGAGTTCAAGGTTCGGGGCGGCTCCTCCCCCATGACCCGGTTCGTGCTGGGTTTCTGCGTCATGGTGGGGGCCCTCATGTTCCTGGGCTGTCCCCTGCGGATGGTCATCCGCCTGGGCGGCGGCGACGGCAACGCCATTCTGGGCCTGGTGGGCTTCATTGCCGGTATTTTTGCGGGCACGCTGTTCCTGAAAAAGGGATTCTCCCTGAAAAAGTCCCAGCCCCAGGCCAGGGTGGAGGGTCTGCTGATGCCCGCCGTCAACGTGGCTCTGCTGGTGCTGGTGATCGCCGCCCCCGCCTTTATTTTCTTCTCCACCGAGGGCCCCGGCTCCATGCGGGCCCCCATTGCGGCGGCCCTGGTGGCCGGCCTGGCGGTGGGCGCCATCGCCCAGCGCACCCGGCTGTGCATGGCCGGCGGCATCCGGGACGCCATCATGCTCCGGGACTTCCACCTGCTGATGGGCTTTGTGGCCATTTTTGTGGCGGTGCTGGTGGGCAACCTGATTGTGGGCGCCATGGGCATCCGAGGCGGCTTTACCCCCGGCTTTGCCGGTCAGGCGGTGGCCCACACCGACGGTCTGTGGAACTTTTTGGGCATGGTGCTGGTGGGCCTGGGCTCCGTGCTGCTGGGCGGCTGCCCCCTGCGGCAGCTGATCCTGTCCGGTGGCGGCAACAGCGACTCCTCCATGGCTGTGCTGGGTATGGTGGTGGGGGCCGCCTTCTGCCACAATTTCGGACTGGCCTCCTCCACCGACGGGCCCAGCTTTGCCGGTAAGGTGGCCGTGATCATCGGCCTGGCGGTGGTGTGCGCCATCGGCGGGGCCAACGTAAAGAAAGTGTGAGGTGGAACTATGAATCAGATCGACGCCAGAGGCTATTCCTGCCCCGAGCCGGTACTCATGACCAAAAAGGCCCTGGAGCAGGGCACCCCTCTCACCGTGCTGGTGGACAGCGAGACCCCCTTGCAGAACATCCGCCGCTTTGCAACCAACAACGGCTACCAGGTGAGCTGGAAGGCCGTGGGAGAGGACTATGAGCTCACCATCTCCTGAGCTGCCTCACATCGCCACCTTCCATACCCATTACGGGGCCCTGTGCTTCCAGCGGCGGCTGGCCGGACTGGGGGAGCGGGCGGTGCTGGCCCCGGTACCCCGGAAGCTGTCGGTCTCCTGCGGCACCTGCGTCCGGTTTTCCGCCCCGTTTCAGACCGGCTGGGCAGACGAGGACCTGGAGGCGGTGTATGCCCAGGAGGGGACGGACTACCGGCTGTTGTTTCAGGCCCAGGAGGAATGAGCCGGAACCCTTGTACCCGCCGCCGCCCTGTGCTATACTGGAGAAAAAACGGGGGAGCGGACGGAAATGGACACCATGATCATCGGCATCGCCGGCGGCACCGGCTCGGGCAAGACCACCCTGACGCTGGGTTTGAAGGAGCGGTTTGGGGATTTGGTCTCCATCCTGTACCATGACAACTACTACAAAGAGCACAGCGATATGCCCTTTGAGGAGCGGTGTAAGCTGAACTACGATCACCCTGACGCCTTTGATACCCCCCGAGTGGTGGAGGACCTGAAGGCCCTGCGCCGGGGCGAGCGGGTGGAGAGCCCCACCTACGACTACACCATCCACAACCGGGCGGCGGAGACGGTGGAGGTGTGCCCCGCCCCGGTGATTCTGATAGAGGGCATCCTGATTTTTGCCGAGCCGGAGCTGCGGCGGCTGATGGATATTAAGATCTTCGTGGATACCGACGCCGACGTGCGTATCCTCCGGCGGATCATGCGGGACGTAAAGAAGCGGGGCCGCTCCCTGGACTCGGTGGTGCAGCAGTATCTCACCACCGTCAAGCCCATGCACGAGCAGTTTGTGGAGCCCTCCAAGCGGTACGCCGATATCATCGTCCCCGAGGGCGGAAAAAACGCCGTGGCCATGGATATGATCATCCAGCGCATCCAGAGCCACCTGGCGGAGGCCCGGGTTTTATGAGAAAAGCGCCTGTCCCCATGTTGCGTGGGGACAGGCGTTTTTTGTCCGTGGGTTTTTCCGCCGGGCGGCGTATAGTAGAGGGAAAGGACCGGGAGAGGAGGCGGCGGCGTGGACGAGAGGGAGCTGGTTGACCTGCTGCGGCGCTATGGGCCGCTGCTGCGCTATGTCATCGCCCCCATCCTGCCCAACCCCCAGGATCAGGAGGACTGCCTTTCCGAGACGGCGCTGCGGGTGTGGGAAAGAAGCGGGCAGTTTGACCCGGCCCGGGGGAGCTGGACCGCCTGGCTCACCGCCGTGGCCCGGAATACCGCTCTGGATTACGCCAGAAGGCAGGCCCGCCGGTATATGGTTGGCCAAGTGGAGGAACATATGCCCTCACCGGAGCCCACCCCGGAGGAGGCGGTGCTGCTCCGGGAGCGGCAGGAGGCGGTGCGGCGTGCCCTGGAGAGGCTGCCCGGCAGCGACCGGGCCCTGTTTTACCGGAAATATTACTACCGCCAGTCCACCGCCCAGATCGCCGCCGAGCTGGGTCTGAGCCAGCGGGCGGTGGAGGGGCGGCTGTACCGGCTGAAAAAGCGGCTGCGCACCCTGTTGGGAGGTGAGGAGCATGGGTGACCAGGGGTGGAACCGGATGGGCGGGGACGACTTTGACGCCTTGCTGGAAAGCAGCCTCACCGGGCTGCCGCCCAAGGATGTGGTGAAGCGGGTGACCCCGTGGAAAAGGGCCATGAGGTGGCTGCTGGCGGGGATGGCCCTCACCACCCTCACCCTGAACGTCCTGAATCTTCATTTGCTTCTGCCCGCCATCGGCATGGTGCTGCTGCTTTTGGGGTTCCGGGCCCTGCGGCGGGAAAACCGGTGGTTTGGGGCCTGTTATGCCGTGACAGTCCTGCGGACGGCGTATGTGTGCGCCGACCTGGTCCTCAATACCACCATCTGGCAGCGGGCGGTTCACGCCTCCTCCCTGGCCAATGCCCTTACCGGCCTCAGCCTGGCGCTGCTGTTTATGGAGTTCTTCTGCCTCTGGCGGGGCCTGCGGGCGGTGCAGCGGAAAGCGGGGGAAACGCCCCGCGCCTGGAATGCGGCGGCCCTGATGGTGTGGTACGCCCTGCTGTGGCTGCTGGCCCTGGCGGGGGACAGGATCGGGTGGCTCCTGCTGGCGGCTATGCTGGCGGGATACGCCCTCGTCCTCCGCAGTCTGTGGAGGCTCTCCAAGGAACTGGATCAGGCGGGCTACGCCGTCCGGCCCGCCCCGGTGCGGGTGAGCGACCGGACGCTGGTACTGGCCCTTGCCGCCCTGCTGACGGCGGGCTGCGCCTGCGGGTATCTGCTGGGGAGCCGCTACCCCATGGAGTGGACGCCGGTTGAAGCGGGGCCGGACGGTGAGGCGGCAGGGCTCAGGGCCCATTTGCTGCAGCTGGGCATGCCGGAGTATGTGCTCGATGATCTGACGGCGGAGGAGCTGGCGGCCTGCGAGGGAGCCCTCCAGGTGGTGGTGGACGTGGACGACGAGGCGGTGGACGGCGGCGACATGCCGAAGCTGCGGGTGACTGGCGTTGGAGTGGAGGTGCCGGGGGAGAAGGAGCGGTGGATCATCATTCACCACTTCCTCTGGCTGGCGGATCCCGGCTTCCATGGCACCGAGGCAATCCAGCTGCGGACGGTCTATGAGGACCTGCCGGAGGGCTGGCGCTCTGCGGGTCAGGTGACCGGCCGGGTGCTGTATGAGCAGAACGGTGAGAGCTACGCCGCCCCCTACTACTTCCTGGGGGAACGGACCTGTACCGCCGGCAGCCTGCCCTGGGAACAGCACAGCGGAAACGACGTGTTCGCCGCCTTTTCCGTGCCCCCCGGCGGGGAGAACTGCCGGGGATATCTGACCTATTCCATAGAGGAGGTGCGGGACGGCTATATCATCAACGGCTGGCTGGACTATACCCACCAGAAAACCTGGCTCCAGTATCCCGCCGTCACCGCCCTGGAGAGGCGGCTGGCGGGGAGCTGGAACCACGATGGGGCGTTCCGCACCATTGGGGTCTCCCTCCAGTTTGAGCAGACGGAGGAGGGGGCCAGGCTCCTGGCCCCGTAAGAAGATCTGACCATGAGAAAAGCGCCCCGGCCGGTGGCCGGGGCGCTTTGTGGTTTGGGTTAGTCGGCTTCGTCCTGCATGGCCTTGGCAGCCTCGATGGCCTTCTCCTGGGCGGCAGGAGGAGCGTCCTCGTAGCGGACAAAGTGGAAGGTGAAGGAGCCCCGGCCCTGGGTCATAGACCGCAGGTCGATGGCGTAACGGCCCATCTCGGCCATAGGCACCTCGGCCTCCACCACCTGATTGCCATCGCCGTCGGGGTTCATGCCCATAACGCGGCCCCGGCGCTTGTTCAGATCGCCGATGACGTCGCCCATGTAGCTGTCGGGGATGGTGACCTTCAGCTCGCCGATGGGCTCCAGCAGCACGGGGCTGGCCTGGGGCATGCCGGTCTTGTAGGCGATCTGTACGGCGGTCTTGAAGGCCATTTCGGAGGAGTCCACCGGATGGTAAGAGCCGTCGAACAGGGTGGCCTTCAGGTACACCACCGGATAGCCCGCCAGCACGCCGTGGACCACGGCCTCCCGCATGCCCTTCTCCACCGCGGGGAAGTAGTTCTTGGGCACCGCGCCGCCCACGACCTCCTCGCAGAATTGCAGCTCCTCGGTGTCGCCGGGCTCAAAGCGCATCCACACGTCGCCGAACTGGCCGTGGCCGCCAGTCTGCTTCTTGTGGCGGCCCTGGACCTCCACCTTCTTGCGGATCTTCTCCCGGTAGGCCACGCGGGGCTCGCTGAGCTCGGCGTCCACGCCGAAGCGGCTCTTCAGCCGGGACAGGATCACGTCCATCTGCATATCGCCGGTGCCGGAGACCACCATCTGGTGGGTTTCAGCGTTGTTCACCCAGTTGAAGGTCAGGTCCTCCTCGTTCAGGCGGGTGAGGCCGGCGGCAATCTTATCCTCCTGGCCCTTGGTCTTGGGGGTGATGGCCACGGAATAGCAGGGCTCGGGGAAGGGAATGGGCTCCAGCTTGACCACCTTCCGGGGATCGGAGAGGGTGTCGCCGGTCTTGACCTTCTCCATCTTGCCGATGGCGCCGATGTCGCCGCACTCCAGCTCCTTGACTTCCTCGGCCTTCTTGCCCTTCATCACGTACAGCCGGCCCAGCTTCTCGGTGGCGCCGGTGCGGGAGTTGACCATCTGCATGTCAGGCTTCAGGTTGCCGGAGAGCACCTTCACATAGGAGTACTTGCCGTACTGGTCGGACACGGTCTTCCACACCAGGGCGCAGGGCAGAGCGCCGGGGGAGGGGACGAACTCGTCCAGCTCGCCTTTCTCGTTCTCGCCCATCAGGGGGCGGCCCTCCAGCGGGGAGGGGAGCAGCTCCACAATGATGTCCAGCAGCATACGGGTGCCCAGGCCAGAGACGGCGGAGCCGCACACCACGGGGAACAGGGACAGGTCCTTCACGCCCGCCCGCAGGCCCTGGATCATCTCGGCGTAGGTAAAGTCCTCGCCGGAGAAGTACTTGTCCATCAGCTCCTCGCTGGTCTCGGCCACGGACTCCTTCAGGGCGTCGTACAGCTCGTCCAGCACGGGCTTTTTGTCGTCGGGCACGTCGATCTCCACGCGTTCGCCCTTGGGGCCGGCCTCAAAGGCCCGCTTGTGGAGTACGTCGATAAAGCCGATGACCTTCTTGTCCGCGTCCCAGATGGGCGCCACCACCGGGGCGATGTTCTTGCCGAACCGCTCCCGCAGGGTGTCGAAGGCGGCGTTGTAGTCGGAGTTGTCCTCGTCGGTTTTGGAGATATAGAGCAGCCGGGGCAGCTTGCGCTGCTGGCACAGCTTCCAGGCCTTCTCCGCGCCCACGCTCATGCCGCCCTTGGCGGAGCAGACGATGATGGCGGCGTCGGAGACCTGCAGGGCCTCGATGACCTCGCCGGAGAAGTCGAAGTAGCCCGGGGTGTCCAGCACGTTGATCTTACAGCCGTTATATTCCACAGGAGCCACCGCGGTGGAGATGGAAATCTGACGGCGGGTCTCCTCGGGATCATAATCGCAAACGGTGTTCCCGTCCACGGGATTGCCCAGACGGGGGGTGCCACCGGTCAAGTACAGCATGCTCTCCGCCAGAGAAGTCTTTCCGTTGCCACCGTGGCCCAGCAGACAGACGTTGCGGATGTTTTGTACGGAATAGCTCATAACTTGTTTCCTCTCCTTACATTTGGAATCGCGGAGCAGTACGGTAAACTGCTGTTGTCCATTATACATGAAAGCGGCGGCGGTTACAACAAAAACTTTAGAAAAATCGCGCAAATCCTGGGGGAGGGTCCTGCATGCTCCTTCCAGAGACTGTATGGACAAACAAAAAAAGAAAAGTGTATGCACAAATGGCCCGGAGTATGATACGTTACACCTGTAAGGTGCGTTTTCCTGCGGACAAGGAAAGAGGAGGAGAGCCGATGAAGCGGAGAAACATGCTGCCCGCTCTGCTGCTGGCGGGCCTGTGCCTGACGGTGGGTGCCCCGGCCGTGGCCGCCCCCGGTGTGGAAGCTCAGCAGCTGCCCCAGACGTCTGAGCCCAATGTGATCCAGAGCTATGTGACCCAGAGCAGCGACGAGCTGTGGAGCCAATTCTATACCGCGGAAGCGAGCAAGAAGCTGGCCGAGCTGCAGCTGGAGCCCCTTCGGGAGCAGATACGGCTGCTGGAACGGCCTGCCGGGCTGTGGTACTACGGCTATGGCGAGGAGGACTGGTCGGCGCAGTACGAGACCCTGACCCAGCTCAAGGCCCGGGAGTATGAGCTGAAGCTCCAGAAGGAGCAGTACGAGTGGGACAAGAAAAACGCCGAGTACCAGCTGACGCTGCTGGGGGAGATCCAGAAGCCCCATGAGCTGCAGTATCAGCTGTATCTCAGCGGCAGCGTGGACCTGTCGCTGGAGAGCGCCCTTTCCCTCCAGCAGGAGAAGGAGGCGCTGAAGCTCCAGGAGGAGCTGCTGGAGCTGGACAAGAAAAATCTGGAGTACCAGTACAAGCTGGGCCAGCTGGCGGACGCCGATTTTCTGAGCCAATATGCCGCGCTCCTGGAGGAAAAGCAGGGGCTCAAAGAGCAGCGGGAGCTGCTGGACGCCCAGCTGAAGCTGTATAACGAGCTGCTGGGACCCGGAGCGCTGGGGCCGAAAGGCCCGCTGGGCCCCTGAACGAAAGGGAATATGCAAAAGCAACGCGCCGCAGGATCCTGCGGCGCGTTGTTCTTTATGGGAAGGGGACACTCTGGCCGTTGAGTGTGACAGAACGCACCTGTTCCGGCTGGATGGGCGCTTCAAATTCCCACATCACCCAACCTGTCCGCTGGCTCCACACCTCGTCATAATAGGCCGGTGTGAGCACGGAGCCGTCGGCCAGAGTGACGGTAAGAGAGAGAGCTCTGTGCCGGTGAGCTGGCAGGGGTACTCCTGTCCCTCCGGTGTAACAAAGTCGGCGCAGACGCTGAGGGGAGAGACCGTGAGCTGCTTCAACCGGGCGTCCCAGTCGTGGCCGAAGGGCATCTCTCCGCCGTGGGTATAGGGGAAAACCAGAGTTGTGGCTGGAGTGGCGGCGCGCAGAGCCATCACCTCCACCGGAACGGTGATCTTCCAGTTGCCTTCGAGCCGGCCGCCCCCCGCTGCGTATTCCGTACGCAACTGGACCAGCTCCAGGTACTTCAGGGTATCCGGCGTCAGGCTGGGCAGGCAAACGTCCCATCCGTCCTGCACGGCGGTGCAGATGACGTCTCCCACGTCCTGCTGAGGCCAGCGATCCGGGTTCTCCGGGTCATACAGGTAATACTCCACATAGCAGGGACTTCCATTGTCCATCAGTGGGAAGATAGTGCCCTCCTGGACAAAGCGCACGTGATAGCGTCCATCGGCGGCAAAGCCCATGGATGAGATGGAGACAGCCCCATCTTTCTCCAGCGCCATGTGGTTCTGGTCAGGCTGGAGAACAGTGACGCCGGTATCCGTGACGGAGCTTTCCAGAGTCTGAGCGGGGAGTTCCTCCCGGTTCAGCGCCAGCCGGGCCTGCCGATGGCAAGGGGCCCGGTTGCCCAGGTCTTTCTGAATGGTCTGCCAGACGGCGGGAGCCGCCGCCAGGGCGGAGACGGTGAGGACGGCGGCGGCAGCCAGAGCGGCCAGCCCCCGGCGGGTCAGGTGGCGGCGGGGCCGCTGCTTCCCGGCCAGGGCGGCGCGCAGCCTGATTTTGGTGTCGGCCACCAGCTCCGGGCTGGGGGCCACGGCGTCAAAGCGGCTTTGGTACTCATGCTCAAACACAGGAATTCCCTCCTTCTTCCCAAAAATCCCGCAGCTGCCGCCGGGCCCGCATGAGGGCCATCCGCACGGCGGACTCCCCCTTGCCCAGCAGGGCGGCAATCTCCGGGCCGGAATAGCCCTCGTAATAGTAGAGATGGACCACGGTGCGCAGCTGTGGGGAAAGCCGGTCCAGGCAGGCGTCCAGCGCCCCGCCGCCCTCCTCGGGGCCGGGTGCGGCCAGTTCTCCGGCCCGGGTCTCGTCCAGCGGCTGGGTCCGGCGGCGAAAAGGATTGCGCCAGTAAGAGTTGGCGCAGTTGACGGTCACCCGGCAGAACCAGGCTTTTTCATGTTCCTCGCTGTCAAAAACCGGCCGCTTGCTCACCAGCCTGAGAAACACGTCCTGAAAGATATCCTCCGCCGCCTCCCTGCTGCGGGTGCGTGCGTAGGCCAGCTGGTAGACCAGCCTGGCGTATTTGTCCACCAATTCCTCCGCATGGGTGGAAAACTCCTGAGCGTTTCCATCCATTCCGATCTCCCTCCTTTCCAAAGTGGTTGAAAAGGCCTTTCACCTGAAATACGCGGCAGGGCGGTTTTCCGTCACATCAGAGCGCAAAAAAGCGCGGGCCGGCGGCCCGCGCTTTTTTACGGCTCATCAGGGTTGGGTAATCTCGCTTCCGTCCAGAGGGACGGTGTAGGTGGCGCAGCTGGCGGTACCGTCGGCGCCGGGGTGGATCTCCTCCACCTGGCAGACCCAGCCGGTGCCGGCCTCGTTCAGGCCGGTGCAGGTGATGGTGCGGGTGACCCCGTCCTCATTGGGTCCGGTAAGCACGCCGGAGCTGTCCGCCGTCAGGCTGTCCGCCGCCCAACCCAGATACAAGGCCAGCTTTTCCAACGCCTGTGCCTGGGTCAGTTCCATGCTGTCGGGGGTGATGGTCAGCCCGGTGGGATTCACCCGTTCCTCCGGCAGGCCGGGGTCAGGGCTGTTCCCCTCCGCCGGGGCGATCTCCTGTGTGGGGGCGGAGGTGGCGGGAGGAGCGGTGCTCTCAACCTGCTGCTGTTCGGTGTAGACCTGGATAGAAGGCTCATCGGCATCCTCCAGGTTCCGGCCGGCTTTTTCCTCGGTGCCGCCAGCAAGCTGGGCGTCCGGGGTGGCCGCCGCTACGGCGGGGGCTGTGGTGTCCTGGGCGGCGTTGGATGCCGGTTCTCCCCCCGCCGCCGGGACCTGTCCCGCCCGGGAGGCGGCGCCGTCCCACTGGCGCAGGGCGCTGCCGCCCACAAACACCAGTACCAGCACCGCCGCCAGCGAGGCCAGCGAGCGCCACCGCCACTGTTTCTGTTTGCCCTGGAAGGGCGTCACCTTGGATTGGCGCACCGCCGCCATGATATCGTCCTTCAGACCGGTCGGGGGCTGGGCCGCCAGCCGGGGCAGCTCCATGTGGAGCGACTCAAAATCGGCCAGGAGCGCCCGGCACGCCGGGCACGCCGCCAGGTGCTCCTCCAGTGCGGCGGACTCCTCCGCCGTCAGAGCGCCGTCTATCTTTGCGCTGAGCAGTTCCAGCGCCTGATCACAGTCCAGCATGTCGATCCCTCCTTGTTTGCCGGAATCCAATTCCGGTTATTTCACTTTATGGACGAAGGATCGTCGAAAAAGTTCCCGCTCTGGAGTAAATATTTCCGCAGGGCCAGCCGGGCCCGGGCGATGCGGGACTTCACCGTGCCCTCCTCCACCTCCAGCAGCTGGGCGATCTCCCCATAGGACAGCCCCTCCAGCTCCCGCAGGACCAGCACCTTCCGGTGCTCCTCCGACAGGGCGGCCAGGCCCGCCCGCAGGGTGTCCTGCCGCTCCCGACGCTCGGCCTCCGCGTGGGGAGAGTACCGCTCGTCGGGCAGGTCGGCCTGCTGCTCCTCCCCGCCGTCGTCCAGGGAGACCGTCATGGACAGGGCGCTGCGCCGCTTCTCCTTGCGGAGAAAGTCGATGCACACATTGCTGGTCAGCCGGTAGAGCCAGGTGGCAAAGGAGCTGTCCCCCTGAAATTTCCCCAGGCCCTTCCAGGCGTTGAGGAAGGCCTCCTGGCACAGCTCCGCCGCGTCGTCCGGGTTGCCCACCATCCGCAGGGCCAGGTTGTAAATGCGGCCCTGGTTCTGCTCCACCAGGGCGGCAAAGCAGTCCTCGTCCCCCTGCCGGGCCCGCTGGACCAGCTCCCATTCCGGTTTCACGCCTTCCTCACCTCCTGCTCCGGGCGGCGGCCCTTACCGCTCCCCGTCCTTCAGATCCCGCTTGATGCCCGCCGTCACCCGGTAGATGTCCTCCAGGGTGGACACGTGGCTGATCTGCTCCTTATAGTAGCCCGCGTAGGGGACCCCCTTCAGATACCAGGCGTAGTGCTTCCTGGCCTCCAGACAGGCGATGTGTTCCCCCTTCTGGGCGGCGGACAGCTCAAACTGCCGCACCGCCGTGTCGCACCGCCGGGCCAGGGGGGGCAGCGGGGGGATCTCCCTGCCCTCCAGAGCGGCAAGGGCCCGCTGGAACAGCCAGGGGTTGCCGAAACAGCCCCGGCCGATCATAGCCATGTCCGCCCCGGTGTACTTCAAAATCCGCACCGCGTCCTCCGGCTCAAATACGTCCCCGTTGGCGATGACCGGAATGGACACCGCCTCCTTTACCGCCTTGATGTAGTCCCAGTTGGCCTTCCCGGCATACATCTGGGTTTTGGTGCGGCCGTGGACCGCCACGGCGGACACGCCGGCCTGTTCCATGGCTTGGGCAAACTCCACACAGTTGATGGAACCCTTGTCCCAGCCCAGCCGGAATTTCACCGTCACCGGCTTTCCGCCAGCGCCCCGGAGCACCGCCTCGGCCACCTTCACCGCCAGGTCGGGGTTTTTCATCAGCCCCGAGCCGTCCCCGGAGTTGGCCACCTTGGGCACCGGACAGCCCATGTTGATGTCGATGATATCCGCCCCGGACACCTCCGCGGCGATGCCCGCCGCCTGCTCCATGCAGGCCGGGTCGCTGCCAAAGAGCTGGGCGGCGGCGGGATGCTCCCCCTCCCCCAGCTTCAGCAGGGGAATGGACTTTTTATCCTGGTAGCACAGGGCCTTGGAGCTGACCATCTCGGTAACGGTATATCCCGCTCCCAGCTCCCGGCAGACGGTGCGGAACCCCAGGTCCGTCACTCCGGCCATAGGGGCCAATGCCAGCTTTGTATTTATGGTGATATTGCCAATTTTCACGATGTACCCTCATGTGTTATAAATAATAGCGTAACAAGCGTATCATACCACAAGGCAGGGGATTCGGCAAGGCTGTTTGCCCCGCCTGCCTTTTGCAACACAATTCAGAAAAGGAGATTTTCTCATGGACAAGTATGTTTGCGATATCTGCGGCTATATCTATGACCCCGCCAACGGCGACCCGGACAACGGCGTGGCCCCCGGCACCCCCTGGGAGCAGGTGCCCGCCGATTGGGTGTGCCCCCTGTGCGGCGTGGGCAAGGATCAGTTCTCCAAGGAGTAAGCGCAAGACAGCGGCGGCCCGTTGCGGGCCGCCGCTGTCTTCATTTTCGGAGGAAGATGGAGCGGAGGGACACCCCCTGGGCCTGGAGGGCGGCCAGATAAAACACGCCGCCGAACACCAGGCACACCCCCAGGTTGGGGATGTCGGCCAGTCCGCGGGAGCGGAGGGTGAGAAAGAGCAGCCGGGTCACCAGGCCCATCAGCAGAGCGGCCAGGCCGGGGGCGGCGCACCAGGCAAAAAACCGGGCCTTCAGGCCGGTGGCCTTGTGTACCCCACGCCAGTTGAGCCAGGCCCCCAGGGCGGCGGAGAGCACAAAACCCGCCACATAGCCCCGCAGTCCCACCCCCGGCAGGCCCATGAGGAAGTAGGTACACCCCAGCTCGGCCACGGCGGACAGCAGGGCGTTGCGGGCGGCGGTGCTTTGCCGCCCCACCCCGTTGAGGGCGCCGGAGAGCACCGCCTGCCAGCAGGACAGAGCCACCCCCACCGCCAGGGGGAGCAGATAGTTTCCCGCCGTGGGCTCCCGGAAGAGGAGCACCCCCAGGGTGGGGCCCAGCACGGTGAGCAGGGCCATGGCGGGGAGCACCAGCACCGAGGTGGCCAGCATGGCCCGGTCCAGGCGGCTGCGGACCAGGTCGGTCCGGCCCAGGGCGGCGGCCTGGGCCAGCCGGGGCATTAGGGTGAGGCCCAGGGCCCCGATGAAGGCGGTGGGCAGGCAGAGCATGGGGATGGTCATGCCGCACAGCACGCCGAAGGCACTCATGGCCTGGCTTACCTCCGCCCCCGCCCGCACCAGCTGCTGGGGGATGATCACCGCCGTGGCCGACCCCATCAGGTTGCCCAGCAGGCTGGTCATGGCCACCGGCAGGGCCAGCGCCGCCACCTTCCGGTTCAGCTCCCGCCTGCCAGGGACCCGCCCCGGCAGGCCGGCGGCCCGGTCCAGGCTGCGGCGGGCCAGCAGCAGGAGGGTGAGGGCGGAAAACAGCTCGCAGGCCGTCATGCCCAGTACAATGAGGGCCACCGTCCGCTCCGGGTTCTGGGGCAGGAACAGCACCAGCAGCCCCAGCACCGCCCCCGCCCGGATGATCTGCTCGCACAGCTCCACCGCCGCCGGGGGCCGCACGTTCCCCGTGCCGTAGAAGTAGTGCTTGTGCAGATTCTCCACCCCGGTGAGCAGTACGCAGGGCAGCAGCAGCACCAGCCCGGTCTGGGTGCGGGCGTCCCCCAGCAGATAGACCGAGATGGGGTCGTAGCACAGCACGGTGACCGCCGCCGCCGGGGCGAACAGGACCAGAAACAGCGTCAGGCAGCGGCGGAGCAGGGCGGCAATGGCCGCCCGGTTGCCCACGGCGTGGTAGCTGGCCGACAGGTTGGACACCGCCGCCGTCAGCCCCACGGCGGTGATGGACATGAGCACCGAGTACACCGGCATCACCAGCTGGTACAGGCCCATCACCTCCGCCCCGATGAGCCGGGACAGCAGAATGCGGTATACAAATCCCAGGGCCTGGGAGCAGATCCCGGTGCCTGTGAGCAGCAGAGTACCGTATAGCATGGATGTCCGGTCGAGCTTCATGGCGCCGCCTCCCTTCGCCTACCACTGTATTCCCAACGGGTTGTCCGCCATACGTCGTCCGTTGACAAATGGGAAAAAAAGGGGTATCATAGCGCTATTAACGCATTGCAGTGTGAAAGCAGGAGAAGCTATGATTGCCACCGTGATCAACGTGGTCCTCATCGTTCTGGGGAGCGTATTGGGACTGGTATTCAAAAACCGCATCAGCGCCCGGTTTGCCTCGGGCCTCACCTTTGCCCTGGGTCTGTGCGTGCTGGGCATCGGCATCACCAGCATGATCGCCACGGCGGACAGCCTGTGCGTCATCGTGTGCATGGTGGTGGGCACCCTGCTGGGGGAGGCCATCAATATTGAAAAGCGGATGGACGGGGTGGGGGAGCTGCTCCGCCGCCGGCTGGTCCGGGGCGAGGGCAACAACCGCTTTGTGGAGGGCTTTGTCAACGCCTCGGTGCTCTTCTGCGTGGGGGCCATGGCCATCAACGGCTCCATGGAGGCGGGCATGAACCACAATTACGACATCATTATCTCAAAGGCGGTCATTGACGGGGTGACCTCCATCACCTTTGCCGCCGCCATGGGGGTGGGGGTGTTGTTTGCCGCTGTGCCCATTCTGGTTTACCAGGGGGGCCTGACCCTGATTTTCGCCGCGGTGGGCCAGGGCATGGACCCGGCGGTGATCAACGAGATGAGCGCCGTGGGAGGCACCATCATCGTGGGCATCGGCGTCAATATGCTGGGCCTGCCCAAGGAGAAACTGCGGGTGGGCAATATGCTGCCGGCGATTTTTCTGCCGCTGGGATACATACCGGTGAGCCAGTGGCTGGGGAGTCTGGTGGGGTAACGGGCAGCATATTGCCCACGGGACCCGCGCAGCGGGACGGCGCTTTTGCGCCGAAGGCCGGCGGAATTCACTTCCGGCGGCCGCAAAATAAAAG
>NZ_NFIQ01000129.1 GCF_002159455.1 Flavonifractor sp. An306 | reverse complement strand
TTGTGCCTCCCGCATACGGTTGAGCACGATAAGCTCCAGCATCTTGTCCTCCCTCCGCCGGAGCAGAATGCCACGGATCTTCCGAACCAGGGAGATTACCCAGGACAGGGCCACTGCCGCCAGCAGCATATATCCGATCAGATCCCCCAATTGTTGATTACTATGGTACCACTCATGGAAAACAGTGGAGACAATCAGCGCATAAAGCAGTGGAATGGTCAGGCGAAACACGGCTGCCAACCGGAACACAATGGAGAGAAAAATCATTACAATCCCGAGCATCAAGTATGCCATACGATCCACTCCCTTTCTAAGTTGAGCAAATGGTACCATAGCCAGGCAGACATTGCAACGGTCTGTCCATGAAAACCAAACAGAAATGTAGGAGGTGAGACCTTGGAGGTCCGTATCAATAAAGAGGTACGCAATTATCAGGAAAGCCTATTCTTCGGCCTGTCCCTGCGGCAATTTTTGTTTGCCCTTCTGGCCGTTCTGGTGGCGCTGGCCGTGTACTTTTTCCTGCGTCCGGTGCTTGGAACCGGCGAGATCGGCTGGGTATGTATCCTGGCCGCGTTTCCCTTTGCCCTGGGCGGTTTTTTCACCTACAACGGCATGACTCTGGAACGCTTTCTTATGGCTTATATCCGCTCAGAATTTCTCATGCCCAAACGGCTCTTATTCCGAACGGAGGATCTCTATGTCAAACTCATGGAACACACATCAATAAAGGAGGCCATCCGACTTGATTAAAACCCTTCAAAATACACTGAAACAGGACAAAGAGCACCTTTCGGTGCCCAAGTCCGTACAGGATACCATCCCCATCCGCCGTCTCTGGCCGGATGGGCTTTTTCAGTTTGGCGGGAAATTCTCGAAAACCGTCCGCTTTTCCGACATCAATTACGCCATCGCTTCCAAAGAGGACAAGACCTCCATGTTCCTGGGCTACTCGGAACTGCTCAATGCCCTGGACACCGGCTCTACCACCAAGATTACCATCAACAACAAACAACTCAACCGCCGCAACTTTGAGCAGGAGATCCTGATCCCGCCCCAGGGGGACCATCTGGACGGGGGCCGTTCGGAGTACAACGCCATGCTGCTGGACAAGGTCACCGACTCCTCCAACAGCATGGTGCAGGAGCGATATGTCACAGTATCCGCCCACAAGAAAACACCCGAGGAGGCTCGCACCTTCTTTGACCGGGTCATGAATGATGTGACCACCCGGCTCAATCACCTGGATTCCCACTGTGAGGAGCTGGACGCGGTGGAGCGGCTGCGTGTGCTCCACGACTTTTACCGGGTGGGCGAGGAGGCCCGGTTCCATATCGACCTGCGGGAGTGCATGAAAACAGGGCGCTCCTTCAAGGACACCATCTGCCCGGACAGCATGGAGTTTCGGAAGGATCACTTTATCCTGGGCAATAAATATGGCCGGGCCATGTTCCTCAAGGAGTATGCCAGCTACATCAAGGACTCCATGATCAATGAACTCACCAGCCTGAACCGCACCATGATGCTGTCCATCGACGTGATCCCTGTCCCCACCGATGAGGCTGTGCGGGAGATGCAGAACCGCCTGCTGGGGGTGGAGACCAACGTCACCAACTGGCAGCGGCGGCAGAACAGCAACAACAACTTCTCCGCGGTGGTGCCCTACGACCTGGAGCAGCAGCGGAAAGAGACGCGGGAAATGCTGGATGACCTGACCACACGGGATCAGCGGATGATGTTCGCTGTGGTGACTCTGGTGCATTTGGCCGACTGCAAGGAGGAGCTGGACAGCGACACAGAGACCCTCCAGTCCATCGCACGCAAGCATCTGTGTCAGCTGACCACCCTGAACTGGCAGCAGGACGCGGGCCTTGTCACCGCCCTCCCCTTGGGGCTGCGGCGGATCGACGCCCTGCGCACCCTGACCACCGAGGCCCTGGCCGTCCTCATGCCCTTCAAAGCCCAGGAGATCCGGGACCGGGGCGGCATTTACTACGGCCAGAATGTCATCAGCAAAAATCTCATCATTGCCGACCGCAAGCAGCTCCTCAACGGCAACGGATTTGTTCTGGGCGTGTCCGGCTCCGGCAAATCCTTTACCGCCAAGCGGGAGATTACCGCCCTGGCCCTCTCTACCCAGGATGACATCCTGATCATCGATCCGGAAAGTGAGTATCGTCCCCTGGTGGAGGGGCTGGGCGGCCAGGTGGTGGAGATCTCGGCCACCTCCAGCAACCACATCAACGCCATGGACATGGAGCAGGGCTACGGCGAGGGGGAAAACCCCGTGGTGCTGAAATCGGAGTTCCTGCTTTCTCTCTGTGAGCAGTCTGTGGGGGCCGGAAAGCTGTCTGCCAAGGAGAAGTCTATCATCGACCGCTGTACAGCACAGTGCTACCACGACTATGTGCGGGACGGCTGCCAGGGCCAGGCCCCCACGCTCCAGGACTTTTACGCCGAACTGCTGCGCCAGCCGGAGGCCGAGGCGCGGGATGTGGCTCTGGCCCTGGAACTGTTCACGGAGGGCAGTCTCAACACCTTTGCCAAACCCACCAATGTGGACATGAGCTCCCGCATCGCCTGTTATGACATCCGGAAGCTGGGCAAACAGCTGCTCTCCATGGGCATGCTGGTGATCCTGGACAGCTTTCTCAACCGGATCACCCGCAACCGCCGCCTGGGGCGGAATACCTGGATCTATATCGATGAGATCTATCTGCTGTTCCAGCATGAGTACAGCGCCAACTTCCTGTTCACCCTTTGGAAGCGGGTGCGGAAGTACGGTGCCTGCTGTACCGGCCTGACCCAGAATGTGGACGATCTGCTCCAGTCCCACACAGCCCGAACCATGCTGGCCAACAGTGAATTCCTGGTCATGCTCAACCAGGCCAGCACCGACCGGCTGGAGCTGGCCCGGCTGCTGAATATCTCCGACAACCAGCTCTCCTACATCACCAATGTGGACTTTGGACGGGGTCTCATCAAGTGCGGCAGCGCCATTGTGCCCTTCATGGACAATTTTCCTCGTCATACGCAGCTCTATAAACTGATGACCACCAAGCCCTCTGACTTGGCCGCGTAATAAAACCAGGGAGGGGCCTTGGCCCCTCCCCGCCAGATGGAGGTGAGATATATCGATAAAATTAAAGAGAAGCCCTATGTGCAGCACACTTTGAAAGAACGGGTCAAGTCCGCACCGAAGGAATTGATCCGGCGGGGGCTGGATGACGGCACAGAACGCCTGCGGGGCCAGCTGCGGGACACGGCCCAACACGGCCAACGGGATGACTTCGGCGGTGACCAGCTGGGCGATGCCGAGGTGAGCGGTGTCAAACGGGCGGAGCAGCTGGCCGAGCGTCTGCTTGGAAAACGAAAGAAAGGTGCAAAGCACACCCCGGATGCAGGCCCGGACAGATACCCTGGCAGTCATGATACTCCGGAAGCCGCAAAGCCAAGAGATGACAGTATTCTGCCTCCAAAGGACCGCCTTCGCAAAAAGGAAGCGGGAGATCCGCTCCGGGCGCAGAGTGCGGGCAGAAGCCGCCCCCAGCCGCAGTCCGCACTCCAAACGCCTCAAAAGAGAGATATCAAGACCAAGGACGCCTCCGATCCCGCGCCTGCCACACCGCCAAGCGCCTTGCAGCAGGGAAAATCGTCCTTTATGCGGGAGCGCCAGGGCAACCTTCTCCGCAGCGGGAAACTGGAACGGCGCTTGCCTGTGAGAGAGGACGGCCCCATGGCAGCTCCTCCCTCGGGAAAACGGCCACAAGGTATGGAGGCCCGCAAGCAGCTACATCAAGTGTCTGGGCAGACAGGTGGTTCTCGTGTGCAGCCCCGGCCTCACGGTGAGACCTCCAGGCAGGCTATGGGCAGCACCGCAAAGACGGCAGTAAAAGAACGAGGCGTGCCGGTCAAATCGGCTGGCCATCCCATTCGCAAAACGGCTGGGATTGGAAAGCCGGGTGGGAAACCGCCTGTAAGAGCGTTTCCGGCCCGACAGGCCCGCCGTGCGGCAGAGGCGGGAGCCAGACTGGCACGAACCCAAAAGGCCGCAAAGGCGGCCCGTGTGACCGCCAGGCAGGCCGCACAGGCGGCAAACCGCGCGCTCCGCGCCGTGATCGCGGCAGCTAAGGCTCTGGCCGCCGCGGCTACAGCAGGCGGTGGGGTGGTGATTGCGGTGGTGGTTGTCATCTGTCTGTGCGGCATCATCCTCG
>NZ_NFIQ01000128.1 GCF_002159455.1 Flavonifractor sp. An306 | reverse complement strand
GCTTCATAGAGGGCCGGCAGGCAATTTTTATTGGTATGATATTGTTTTGGAGCAGCAAAACAGGCCTAACATTAGCTGCGCTAACTTCAAAACCTCCCTTTTGACCTTATGCTGAGAGCGATGCCCATCTACAGATTGCTGCATCCATCGCCCGAAAGCGGGTAAGTCTGATGACTCCCCAGGAGGAATTCAGCCCGGCCTACTTTAGTGACATCGCCGCCTACCTGACGCTTGGCAGCGGAGGAAAGGTGATCCTACATACCAAAACCGATGTCGAGATCGGAGATGAAGAAAATGAATGTAACCAAGATACCCAAGAAAACAATATCGGTTATTGAGTCAAAACGCTCCCTGATCGTCAACAGGGAGCAGTATCATCAGCGGCTGGTTGCTGCCTACTGCCGGGTATCCACCGACAGCGAGGAGCAGCTCACATCCTATACCAACCAGAAAAAGGTATATACCGAGATGATTGCCGCTAAGCCCGAATGGGAGTTCGCCGGACTCTACGCAGATGAGGGCATCTCCGGGACACGTGCAGATAAGCGCCCCCAGTTCCAGAAGATGATCAACGACTGCTTGTCTGGGAAAATCGACTATATCATCACGAAATCCGTTTCCCGCTTCGCCCGTAATACAGTGGACTGCCTGGACCATGTCCGAATGCTCAGGGCAAGAGGGATTGGCATCTACTTCGAGGAGCAAAATATAGACACACTGCAAATCGACAGCGAACTCTATCTGGTCATCTACGCAGGGTTCGCACAGTCCGAATCCGAAAGCATCAGCAAGAATGTCACCTGGACTTTTCGTAAGCGATTTCAGGAGGGCAAGCCCATATTCAACTATAAGTGCCTTCTGGGATACCGCAAGGGTGCAGACGGAGAACCGGAGATCGTCCCGGAGGAGGCATCCATCGTGGAGAGGATCTTCAATATGTACCTGTCAGGTGAAACCATCAATCGGATCTCAACCAAACTCAGAGAAGAAAATCTCCAGATACCAGGAAAACGCTTCTCCTTCTCTGCGAGCATGATTAAGGGTATTCTCCGGAATGAACGATACTGCGGGGACAGCATCCTTCAAAAGACGGTCACAATTGACTGTATTGGTAAGGTTCGCCGCAAAAACACAGGTGAGGCACCCATGTACTATGTACAGAATAGCCATGTTGGCATCATCAGCCGAGAGCTCTTTCACAAAACGCAGGAAGAACTTGCCAGGCGGATGAGCCGGGAGCCAAATTCCACCAAAACGGCTACCACAGCCACCGGAAAATACTCCCGGTACGCACTATCCAATGTGATGATCTGCGCCGAATGCGGAAGTCGATATAAGCGCGTGACCTGGACATCCCGAGGAAAAAAGCGAGTTGTCTGGCGCTGCATCAGCCGCTTAGACTATGGAAAGCGCTACTGCAAAACCTCGCTCACGGTAGATGAGACCGCCCTCCACGCCGCTATTGTTCGGGCAATCAACCGATTCAACGAGGAAGACGAGTCCACTTATATGGCACTCATGCGGGCAACCATTGGTGAAGCAATCGGTCTAACCGGAGGCACAGATGAAATCGACCTGCTCCGGCGGAAAATAGATGGACTGAATCGGAAAATGGTATCTCTTATCAATGAGAGCGTGGAAAGCGGGGAGGGTATCGAGAGTCACGAAGCTGAATTCAAAGAACTTTCCGATACCATTGAACTCCTGCAAGGACGGATTCAGAAACTCGAAGAAGCACTTGCTTCCGATCAGGTGAATGACAGCCGAATCCTTCAACTACAGCAGATCATCGCCGACCGAGCATCCAAAAAGATGGAGTACGACGATACCATCGTCCACCAAATGATTGAGTGTGTGAAGGTGTATCCCGACGGGAGACTGGACATTATCTTCGGAGGAGGGTACCTTATCGAAGAACGCCCGGAAAAAGAAAGTTGATAACTTCAAATATAATTGACATAATCGCCGAAATAATATAGTATAATTTATGTTAGGAGGCGATTGTGCATGGCAAAAAAAGCTGCGGTCATCATGCCGCAAACACGGGAGATCCTGGCACAGATGGGTGAGCAGATCCGCCTGGCCCGCCTGCGCAGGAAGTTGAGCCTGGAATTGGTAGCAGAGCGTGCCGGGATCAGCCGAGCCACTCTGATATCCATTGAGAAAGGCACCCCTACGGTATCCATCGGCTCCTATGCCGCTGTGCTGCACGCATTAAACAATATGGACAGCGACCTGCTGCTTATTGCAAAAGATGATGAATTCGGCAGGAAGCTACAAGATCTGGCGCTGCCCACCAGACGGCGGGCACCCAAGAAAGGAGAGTAGCCCATGGCGCAGGACGAAAAGACCATCTATGTATATGAAAATTGGCGTGGAGAGGCACCCACTCTGCTGGGGCGGCTGCGCTGCGGCTTCGTCCGCGGACAGGAAACCTTTTCCTTTGAGTATGATCCAGCCTGGCTGTCATCCGCCGAGAGTTCCTTCTCTCTGGACCCGGATCTGGCTCTTTACCGCGGGCGGCAGTATGTGCCGCTGAACAAGCAGCTCTTTGGCCTGTTTTCCGACTCCTGTCCGGATCGCTGGGGGCGTCTGCTGATGAAGCGCAAGGAGGCCATCGACGCTCGCAAAGAGGACCGCAAGCCCCGTAAGCTCACCGAGAGCGACTTCCTGTTGGGGGTCTACGATGAATCCCGTATGGGTGCGCTGCGGTTCAGCTTGGAAGAAGGGGGCGAATTTCTTTCGAACGATAAAGCATTTGCGACGCCTCCATGGGTAAACCTTCGGACGCTGGAAAACGCCTCTATCGCTTTCGAGAACGATGAGAGCGGCCTGAATGAAAAATGGCTACGTGAGCTTCTGGCCCCTGGCTCCTCCTTGGGCGGTGCAAGACCCAAAGCTACGGTGCAGGCCACAGATGGCGCCTTGTGGATCGCCAAGTTCCCTTCCAAGCATGATGAATATAACAGCGGCGCGTGGGAGAAGGTCGTCCATGACCTGGCACGGCTCTGCGGGCTGGATGTTCCGGAATCCAAATTGGAGACGTTCTCCAAGACCGGCAGCACCTTTCTTGTCAAGCGATTTGACCGAAATGGCAGCCGCCGCATCCACTTCGCCTCCGCCATGACCCTGCTGGGCAAGACCGATGGAGCCTCGGCAGCGGACGGAAGCAGCTATCTGGATCTGGCGGCGTTCATCCGGGCCAACGGGGCATCACCCCAGCAGGATCTGGCCGAGCTGTGGAAGCGGATCGTGTTCAGCATGGCGGTATCCAATACTGACGACCACCTGCGCAACCATGGTTTCCTTCTGACACCCACCGGCTGGCGGCTGGCCCCTCTCTATGATGTGAACCCAGTCCCCTCGGGGGACCGGCTTTCCCTCAATGTGAGTGAGTATGATAACACCATTGACTTGGAACTGGCTCTGGAAGTAGCCGATTATTTCGGCCTTGCCCCGCAGGAAGCGGAACAGGCTGCAGAGGAGGTCTGCAAAACAGTATCCGGACACTGGGAACAGTTGGCCGGGCAGTATGGTCTCAGCCGGGGAGCGATAGAGTATATGCGCCCGGCCTTTTCCCTTCCATGATAAGATCACAAACGGACGATTCCTGGTGGAACCGTCCGTTTGCTTATTCTTTGGCGGCTCCCTCAAAAGAGTCCCCGCCCTCATCCTCGTCCATATCCGTATCAATGTCCAGTCCTTCATTGTTCCCCACATTCTTCTCGTAGAGCTTGGTCCATTTGAGCGGATATTTGCATTTGCGGTTATAGGCCAGAAGCATCGCCTCAGCATAGCCCATAGAACCGGGGCGTCGTTCCTTGGCTGTTCTCGAAAGCAGCTTGACCGACATTTCCCCCACTTTTTCCTTAAAGGTCTCATCTTTCAGGGCATCGCCGAACGTGTAGACCAATCTGGCAATTCCGTTGAGCATATTGGCAGACAGCGAATTCATATCGCCCTCCCAGGTGCCTACGCAGAGTCTGAGTGTTCGATCAAGTACATGGTAACCGAACCGCTCATATATATTTTCAAGCGTGGAGACAGCACAGACAACGCCATAGTTTCTGACCTGGCCAATGGAAAGAGAATAAGACTCTACCAGATCTTTGATCATAAGCTGTTCCTGATTCCCGGCTTCCACATTTGCCATAAACACTTCATAGGGACGGAGCGGTTTGACAAACTTCATCTGGTTGGCGAAGATATCTGCCTCGTGCTCGTAGTTCAGAT
>NZ_NFIQ01000127.1 GCF_002159455.1 Flavonifractor sp. An306 | reverse complement strand
CGAGGATGATGCCGCACAGACAGATGACAACCACCACCGCAATCACCACCCCACCGCCTGCTGTAGCCGCGGCGGCCAGAGCCTTAGCTGCCGCGATCACGGCGCGGAGTGCGCGGTTTGCCGCCTGTGCGGCCTGCCTGGCGGTCACACGGGCCGCCTTTGTGGCCTTTTGAGTCCGTGCCAGCCTGGCTCCCGCCTCCGCCGCACGGCGGGCCTGTCGGGCCGGAAACGCTCTTGCAGGCGGTTTCCCACCTGGCTTTCCGATCCCAGCCGTTTTGCGAATGGGATGGCCAGCCGATTTGACCGGCACGCCTCGTTCTTTTACTGCCGTCTTTGCGGTGCTGCCCATAGCCTGCCTGGAGGCCTCCACATGAGGCCGGGGCTGCACACGAGAATCACCTGTCTGCCCGGACACCTGATGTGGATGCTTGCGGGCCTCTATACCTTGTGGCCGTTTTCCCGAGGGAGAAGCTACCGAGGGGCCATCCTCTCTTGCGGGCAAGCGCCGCTCCAGTTTCCTGCTGCGGAGAAGGGTGCCCTGGCGCTCCCGCACAAAGAACGCTTTTCCTTGCTGCAAGGCGCTTGGCGGCGTGGCAGGCTCGGGGGCGGCTTGCATCTTCAGATAGGTGTCCTTAGTCTTGATGTTTCTTTTTTGAGGTGCTTGGGATGTGGACTGTAGCTGGGTGCGGCTTCTGCCTGCACTTTGTGCCTGGATCTGACTCCCCGTTTCTTTGGCACGGAGATGGCCCTGTGGAGACGGAACACTGCCATCCCCTGGCCTTGCTGCTTCGGGAGGAGCATGACGGCCAAAATATTCGCCCTTGCCTGTATCCGAGGTGTGTTGTGTGCCCTTTTTCTTTTTCCCAAGCAGGCGTTCTGCCATATGCTCCGCCCGTTTGGCACCGCCTACTTCAGCATCCCCAAGCTGATCGCCGCCGAAATCATCTCGCTGTCCATGCTGGGCAGTGTCTCGCAGCTGTCCCCGCAGGCGTTCTGTGCCGTCATCCAGGCCGCGGCGGATCAGTTCTTTTGGCGCGGACTTGACCCTCTCTTTCAAAGTGTGCTGTACCTGGGGCTTTTCTTTGATCTTATCGATGTATCTCACCTCGATCCAGCAGGGAGGGGCCTTGGCCCCTCCCTGCTTTTGTTACGCGGCCAAGTCAGAGGGCTTGGTGGTCATCCATTGGTAGAGCTGCGTATGCTTGGGGAAATTGTCCATAAACGGTACAATGGCGCTGCCACACTTGATGAGGCCGCGCCCGAAGTCCACATTGGTGATGTAGGAGAGCTGGTTGTCGGAGATGTTCAGCAGCCTGGCCAATTCCACCCGGTCCGTGCTGGCCTGGTTGAGCATGACCAGAAATTCGCTGTTTGCCAGCATGGTCCGTGCTGTGTGCGATTGGAGTAGATCGTCCACATTCTGGGTCAGGCCAGTACAGCAGGCACCGTACTTTCGGACTCGCTTCCAAAGGGTGAACAGGAAATTGGCGCTGTACTCATGTTGGAACAGCAGATAAATCTCGTCGATGTAGATCCAGGTGTTGCGTCCCAAGCGGCGGTTGCGTGTGATTCGGTTAAGAAAGCTGTCCAGGATCACCAGCATGCCCATAGAGAGCAGTTGCTTGCCCAGCTTTCGGATATCATAACAGGTGATGCGGGAGTTGGTATCTACATTGGTAGGCTTGGCAAAGGTATTGAGGCTGCCCTCCGTGAACAGTTCCAGGGCCAGAGCCACATCCCGCGCCTCTGCCTCCGGCTGACGCAGCAATTCCGCATGGAAGTCCTGAAGCGTAGGCGCTTTGCCACGGCAGCCATCTCGCACGTAGTCGTGGTAGCACTGTGCCGTACAGCGGTCGATGATGGACTTTTCCTTGGCGGACAGTTTCCCAGCCCCCACAGACTGCTCACAGAGGGAAAGCAGGAACTCCGATTTCAACACAACAGGGTTTTCACCCTCGCCGTAACCCTGTTCCATGTCCATGGCGTTGATGTGGTTGCTGGAAGTAGCGGAGATCTCCACCACCTCGCCACCCAGCCCCTCGACCAGAGGACGGTATTCCGACTCCGGGTCGATGATTAGGATGTCATCCTGAGTGGAGAGCGCCAGAGCTACCATTTCTCGTTTGGCGGTGAAAGATTTGCCGGAGCCAGACACACCCAGGACAAATCCGTTGCCGTTGAGGAGCTGCTTGCGGTCGGCAATGATGAGATTTTTGCTGATGACATTCTGTCCATAGTAGATGCCGCCCCGGTCTCGGATCTCCTGTGCCTTAAAAGGCATCAGGACAGCCAGAGCCTCGGTGGTCAAAGTGCGTAGGGCATCGATTCGCCGCAGGCCCATGGGAAGGGCAGTGACAAGACCTGCATCCTGCTGCCAGTTCAATGTACTGAGCTGACACAGATGCTTGCGAGCAATGGACTGGAGCGTTTCAGTGTCGCTGTCCAGTTCCTCCTTGCTGTCGGCCAGATGCACCAGCGTCACCACGGCAAACATCATCCGCTGATCCCGTGTGGTCAGGTCATCCAGCATTTCCCGCGTCTCTTTCCGCTGCTGCTCCAGGTCGTAGGGCACCACCGCGGAGAAGTTGTTGTTGCTGTTCTGCCGCCGCTGCCAGTTGGTGACGTTGGTCTCCACCCCCAGCAGGCGGTTCTGCATTTCACGCACGGCCTCATCGGTGGGGACAGGGATCACATCGATGGACAGCATCATGGTGCGGTTCAGGCTGGTCAGTTCATTGATCATGGAGTCCTTGATATAGCTGGCATACTCCTTGAGGAACATGGCCCGCCCATACTTGTTACCCATGATGAAGAAGTCTTTCTGAAATTCCAGACTGTCCGGGCAAACGGTATCTTTGAAGGAGTGGCCCGTTCTCATGCACTCCCGCAGATCTATATGGAACTGGGACTCCTCGCCTACCCGGTAGAAATCGTGCAGGACACGCAGCCGTCCCACCGCATCCAACTCCTCACAATGGGAATCCAGATGATTGAGCCGGGTGGTCACATCATTCATGACCCGGTCAAAGAAGGTGCGGGCCTCCTCGGGCGTTTTCTTATGGGCGGATACTGTGACATATCGCTCCTGCACCATGCTGTTGGAGGAGTCGGTGACCTTGTCCAGCAGCATGGCGTTGTACTCCGAACGGCCCCCGTCCAGATGATCCCCCTGGGGTGGGATCAGGATCTCCTGCTCGAAGTTGCGGCGGTTGAGCCGCTTGTTGTTGATGGTAATTTTGGTGGTAGAGCCAGTGTCCAGGGCGTTGAGCAGTTCAGAGTAGCCCAGGAACATAGAGGTCTTGTCCTCCTTGGAAGCGATGGCATAGTTGATATCGGAAAAGCGGACGGTTTTCGAGAATTTGCTGCCGAACTGAAAAAGCCCATCCGGCCAGAGGCGCTGGATGGGGATGGTATCCTGTACGGATCTGGGGATTGTAAGATGCTCCTTGTCCTGTTTGAGCGTATTTTGCAGGGTCTTAATCAAGTTTGATGGCCTCCTTTATCGACGAGTGTTCCATGAGTTTGACATAGAGATTGTCCGATTGGAAAGAAAGCCGTTTGGGCATGAGAAATTCCGAGCGGATATAGGCCATAAGAAAACGTTCCAGAGTCATGCCGTTATAGGTAAAAAAACCGCCCAGAGCGAAAGGAAACGCAGCCAGGATACAAACCCAGCCGATCTCGCCTGTCCCAAGCACCGGACGCAGACAAAAGTACACGGCCAGCGCCACCAGAACGGCCAGCAGGGCAAACAAAAATTGCCGCAGGGACAGGCCGAAGAATAGGCTTTCCTGATAATTCCGTACCTCTTTATTGATGCGGACCTCCAAGGTCTCACCTCCTACATTTCTGCTTAGTTTTCATGGACAGACCGTTGCAAAGCCTGCCCGGCTATGGTACCATTTGCTCAACTTAGAAAGGGAGTGGAGCGTATGGCATACTTGATCCTCGGGATTGTAATGATTTTTCTCTCCATTGTGTTCCGGTTGGCAGCCGTGTTTCGCCTGACCATCCCACTGGTTTATGCACTGATCGTCCCCACGGTTTTCCATGAATGGTACTATGCTAATCAGACTCTGGCCAACGTCATTTGGTATGCGCTGCTGGCGGTGGTAGTCCTGTCCTGGGTAATCTCCCTGGTTCGGAAGATCCGTGGCATTCTGCTCCGGCGGAGGGAGGACAAGATGCTGGAGCTTATCGTGCTCAACCGTATGCGGGAGGCACAAATGTATGGGAAACCAGAACCGGATGGAGGATATAAGATCCAGGTGGATGACCTGTTTGACGATAACTAACCAAGCCCCATCAATTCCCGGATGATCCGGTCGCTCATCTTGATCGAGCCTACCAGCACCAGCATATTGAAGATCAATTCTCCAATGTAGTTCCAGACCAG
>NZ_NFIQ01000126.1 GCF_002159455.1 Flavonifractor sp. An306 | reverse complement strand
GCCCATGTTGGGCATCCTCTGCTGTGGCGATACCGGCATTGACGCTGCGGGCGATCTGGTTGATGTTGTTGCCGATGTGATGGATCTCCGTGCGGAGGTCCTTGATCTCCTGGGAGGGTCTGGCCCGAATCGGCGTACCGTCGATGAGCCGGACGATATAAGCCCGTTTGCATAGTCCGCAGAGTTTGGCCTGACGGCAGAGCTGCTGATACTGCTCCGCCGTCAGCTCGATATGCAGATGGTGTTTTTCTTTTGGGAGTCCCAAGCGTGCCTCCTTTCTGCGGCTCTGCCGCAAACCTTCCGCCCGCAGGCGGCATTGGGGTCAGGGGTTTCCCCTGCAAGTGCGCAAAATGTACATTTGCGCGATGCTTGCCCAACGCCGCCCCTGGCGGCGTTGGCTAGGCCCCGCCGAAGCGGGGCCTATTTTCAAGCGGTAAGTGGATTATGATCATGGCGGGCAGAGCCTGCCAGCTCCATGGAAAAGAAAAATCACCGCTCTGGACCAGAGCGGCGACGCTTATTGCAGGCTGGAATGCTCCAAATTCCTCTGACTAAACTCCCCACACGAGGGTGTCTGTGTTAGCACCCTGAATGTTAAAAAATCCGGGCGGGGTGTCACATTAGACACCCCGCCCGGATTATAAAGGCAGGAGAGCGTATCCGCCCGGACACACTCTCCTGCGTCATCAACGTTCTGGCTCCGCAGCTTTCCTTCCTGGCTGTATCCTTCGTTCCGGTGTCAGCTCCAAAAGCTGCCGCACACGTTTTTGCAAGTGCCGTTCAATCGCCCTCAGCCGGTCATCGGGCAGGTTCAGTCTGGGGTGCCTTTGGAATGTAAAGCCAATCAGTTTGCGAAGCTGCCGCATCTGAACCGGCCCCATTACCTCCCGGCACACAGTTTCAAAGCTGATGCCATAGGGGGTCCCTCTGGTTCTGGCGTAGCTGTCCAAATCCTTGAAATCGTCTGGCATAGCGAAGTTGAATAGGGACAGACCATTGTCAAAAATCGGAGCCGCTCCGATCACCGCGCCGCTGTGGTTATCCCGCAGGACACCAAAGTTACCGAAGTGTCGATCCTCGTTGTAGATCACAGCGTCGAACACCAGCATACTCTTGATATGTTCATACGCCTCCGGTCCCAGCTTCTCATAGTAATCCAGGCAGGCTTTCAGCCCACCCTCCCGCACAATACGGCCAATGGGGATGTAAGATGTGTCAATATCGGTGAACAGTTTGCAGCGGGAGGCCAGGATGCCCTTCCAGTTCTCCAACTCGTAGGGCACTGCGTTCAGGCCCATGGCCTGGGCCACCTGACTGGCGTAAAACTCACTGTATGGCTCGTTTCCGGTGTTTGCCGCGCCGAAGGTACCCCCTTTGTACAGGTAGATCCCCTTGCCCTTTATGAAACGCCATGCCTTGGGCAGCATCCCGTTGGTCGTCAGTTCCGGCGAGGTGGTAAAGGCGGCGTCACTTTGTCCGATGCCAGTGTAAGCCACCAGGGAGAGGATCTCGGAGAAGCGATTCTCGTACAGATTATACTGTGCGAAGGTTCCAGAGAAGCCTCCGGGCACCACCCAGTAGCTGTCGTTGAGGGACAGCCCCTTGCACACGTCGATGATCCCTTTGGTATCATTGATGCTCAGGCCGAAGGTTTTCAAAATTTCCGCTACATAGGCTCGATTCTTGGGGATGACCCGCTTCTGGAGCCATTTCAGCACACCGGCATCGGACAGCTCCATGTCCAGGGGCAGGAGCTGCCTGTGTTCCTCATTGATCCACAGCAGCTTGGCCTTCAGGCCCTCGATGCCCTGCTCCGCCAGGGAGAAGGACAGCAGATCCATATCGTATAGGCGCAGCATGTATTCCTGCTCCATGCCGTGCTCACCTCCATTTCAGGCAGTCAGAGATTCCTGGAATCGTATCCAGGTATGCACAAAACGGTTTGTTTTTTCTCTGGTGTCCTCTGCTTTCACAATCCTACTGTGGAGCCCCACAGTATCCAGACACTTTGTTTCATTATACCCGCCTGTTGGGGAGTTATCAAGGGCAATCGGCAGACAGCGGGCCGGTCACGCGCCCTGAGCCAGCTCCCGCGCGATCCGTTCCTTGGACAGAGCGGCGTAGGCGTCGGTGACCTCGATGCCGGTGGCGGAGTAGCCCTCCAGCACGGCGGCCAGCACCGTGCTGCCGGAACCGGCAAAGGGGTCCAGGATACGCCCGCCCGGCTCGGTGATCTTCACTACATCCCGCATAAGCTGCAGAGGCTTCTCCGTCAGATGGATGCGGTTCTGGGGATTGCCGTACTTGAATACGCCGGGCAGACAGGGGACGGGTCTGCTGATGGGCATATCCCCGTTGGACCCCCAGACAATGTACTCGGCCTGCTGGCGGAAGCGGCCCTTCTGAGGACGGCTGTTGCCTTTGTCCCAGACAGCTGTGCCGCGCCAGATCCACCCCGCCCACTGGAGCGCATCGGTGGCTGCGGGAAGTTGCCGCCAATCGATGAACATGCACACAGGGGCACCGGGTTTACAGACCTTGCGGGCGTCATAGAGCCATTCAGCGGCCCAGCGGGTCCAGGATCTCTGATCCTTGGAGTCGCCGTCAAAGGGAGGGGGCGCGCTTTCTCCCATGCTGGAATATTTCTTGTCGGTGGACTTGTTTTTCTCAGCCGGGGTTCGGCCCCCGGAGGCATAGGGGGGATCGGTGATAACCGCATCGAAGGTGTTAGGGGCGAACTCGCACAGAACCTTCAGTGCGTCGCCGTGTATGATCTCCCATTTATCGTTCATTGGAATCCCTACCTTTCTTTTTGTTGGATTTTTTTGGGGGTTGTACAGCGGAGAGCTCCGTCTCCACATACTCGCTGATGATATGCAGCGCCTGATCATAGTCACCGCAGGAGGTGACGCGGTCAATCATCTCTCTGTTCTGGTCATGCATGCCTGCCATTTGGAGCAGTTGGGAGGCAGTACCCATAATAGAGAAGATATTGCCGTCCTGGCCCAACAGCTCCATTTTGGGCTTTACGGGCTTCTGCTCCTGGATAAACCCGCCCAGCCGGTTGGGTACATAGTCACTGAGCCAGGTGCCGCCAAACTGACTGTGCGTCTGAATCCGCCACAGCGCAAGCTTTCCCACATTCAGCTGTACCCCTTCAAAAGAGAACAGCAGGTTTGTGAGTCCGTCGTGCTGAAATGTGGCCGCATGTTCAAATTTGGTGCCATTCAGCAGGATTCCTTCCTGGGCGAGCAGATCATTGATTCCGTCTACCCATTCCTGAAGGTCGCCGCCGCAGCCCTGGAGGATCAGCCCTTCCTCATCGGTCATGTGCCGCAAGTCCTCCGTGGTCTTTTCTCGGATCATTTGACCTCCTCGCGCTTGGCACTTTTCTTTCTTCTGGGCGAAGTGCGCCCCTTTGGCTTTGAATCGGTCACAACGGGAATGTCCAGTTGATTGGCGCGATGGATCTCCGCCCACATCCCTTCCGTGACCGGCCCATAGACATTGACTTGCTGGCACTTTTCTACCAGCCGCAGGCCCATCTCCCGTGCGGCCAGGTCCTGCGCCGGGTCGCCCGGATTTGCGATGGGCGGGAACATGAGATGGGGGCAGACCGGGATGTCGCCCGCCTGAAAGACTTCCTGGGCTTTCTGCCTGGCGAACGCAATGTTTTTCTCTACCTCACCTCGGAGGGGGGCGCAGATGTACACCAATTTGGGGCCATGGTCTTTTGCCGGGACTTGAATGCGAAAGGTCTCCACATAGTCGCTGGCCATTTGCCGGAGCTGCCGGTAGTCCTCCTGGGTAGGATGATAGGCATACCAATCGATCCGGTCACCATCTACCCAAATATGCGGATTAACGCCATCCCGCAGGTAGGGGTTGTTGGGGATCTTCTGTTTTCCCCATACATCCTTGAAACGAAGAGTCAGCTTGTCCACCACACCCTGACTGCTGTCCAGCAGCGTCAGGCGGAGAGCCGCATAATGATCCGCATGGCCCAGTGTAACAAATTCAGCCCTCACCTGACGATCTCTGTCCAAGCCACCCAGGCAGGCACGGCCTACAAAGACTGGATCATGGATCACAGCCCCGTCCGCAAACAGTTTGCGGAGTTCCTGCTCAAAAAAGTTGCTCATCTGCTCATCTCACAGCCTTTCTGTTTCTTGGGGGGAGAAGGAGCTGGCTGTTGAGGAGCCAGTTCGTCTCGGGACGAATCCCGGATCACAGAACGGCCTTTTCCATCCATGACCAAGGTGTCAAGAGAATCGTTACAAATCTCCTCACCATTGATGACCAGGGCAGTGTCGGTTAAATGCACATCGCCACATACCCTGCCATATACAGCGCAGGTGCCGGATAGAATAGGCGCGCGTCCTGTGTCCGGTGAGTCCAAAACCATCCCGCAGTCGGACACTCTGGCGTGGCCGCATAGATTGCTGCCTCGAATATAGGCATCATCCTCCGCGCGGGCATGGCCACTCAGAGCAGAACCTTGGGAAACATAGGCATTTCCGCAAACAATGGATTCTCCATATAGTATCGCTCCTCCCTTCGAATATCATGGATGGCACGGTAACTGGCGTCAGCGTATTTGTCGATCTCACAGTGGCCCACGCACTGGAAACCTCCGGCCCGGTCCAGTCCGGCTCGGAATCCGCCGATCCCAGCAAACATATCAAAATAGCGTATCAGGTGATCTCATCTCCTTCCTGCTGCAGGGCAAGAAGAAAGCCGAGGACATTCTCATCCATGTCCCCGGCCTGTGCCTGCTGGCT
>NZ_NFIQ01000125.1 GCF_002159455.1 Flavonifractor sp. An306 | reverse complement strand
ACGCCTCCAGTGTAAAGGAACTATTCAAATTGTAAATGGCTGTTTTCAGTTGACCAAAATTGGCGTTTTTCGCCTGACCCGGAATGGCGATTATCGCCTGACGCTAACAGGGGGTCATTTTTAAGGTTTATTCATTCTATTTGGTGAATATTATAGCACTTGTTGAACCAATTTTCAAGTAACAAGTCTGCTATTGATACATTTTTTGACAAACGAAGACTCCCAGAATACCGTTCTCCCAGGAGTCTTTTACTCTATTGATTCAGTCCGTATGTTTTAGCCAAGGCATGCCGAATAATCATAGTTGTTGGCAGACCACTTTTCTGCCAGCTCAACCCCGTTATCGCTCCACACGCAGATGATCCAGCAGCTCCCAGCTCTTGCAGCAGACAGATACTTATCCCCCATAAACGTCCGCTTGTGAGCAGGAGAGTTCATCCAATCATCAATTGCTTTTGGACCGAAAACTGACCTCTGGCAAGCGCTTCAGCCGCAAATTTTCCTTTCGGACGCTCATGACTAAAGTTAACGGTTAGATACAGAAACATTCCGCCAGGAAAAAGTCCTTCCTTTCCTCCTAAGCAAATGCCATTAGACGTTTGAGGCAGACTCATTTTTATCTTTTTCTGCCTTTTTGATCTGCTCCAGCACATCAATCAGCCGATGGTACGAACCTGCCAGTGAATTTCCAACCGTTCTGCCATCGCTGCCTTCTTCCTGATCAGCGGCAAAGTCCGAGCAATAATCAGCACAGGAGCGCAGCAGCTTTATAAAGTCAGCCCGCTCATTCCCCGTCGGCCATGTGGGTTCTTCAAGAGGCCCATAGGTCATCCTCACCTCACCCTCTTTTAGATCGTGTGGTATTTCACCACCATATCCCACACTAAAATCTTGCGAACTGATAATACCCATGTTACGCAATTCGCCCAGAAGCTGGCAAAACTCGTTCCGCGTCATATTGGTAACATCGTATTTCTCTGCCAAAGATTGCGCGACATCGGATGTCAGAGATTTTGTCGTCCGCTTAATTTCTGATGGCATTTCTGTGTTGGCAGACCGAACAAACACATCTTTGTCGGAGGATTCTGTTTTTAGCGGAGATGCCGATCTAACCTTGTTCTCCACTCTGGCAGAACTGGATATGCTTTGATTGGCTCCCAAAATAATATGATCCATCATAAAATAATACCCTCATTTCTAATGAAATTGTTAAAATTTGCTACGCCCAAATATCCACAGCAGCTGTGTCAGCAGGGGGCTGTCCTTGAGCAACAGCATTCATCTCCGCGCGGGCCTCTCGAAATGCCTGTAAGTAAATCATATCCGTCTCGGTAATAAAGTGAAGCTCTGCTTTTGTCTGATGCGTGGTCCATTGACCATAAAAATCGCTATAACTTGCAATCAGTTCTCCCTCTGGTGAATAAACCTCAGCCGTCCGAAATGTTGAATCACCTTTGATTTCGGCGGAATAATCTCCGAAAAGGCGCTCCAAATAGACCTTGATCCGTTCCTGCTCTTTTTTTAGTGTATTCATCACAGAATTTACTTTGGCCATCGGGCCAGCACGATCCGGAGAGACATACTGCTCCATGCGGGCACGCCGAAGCTGACTAAATCCCTTGTCCATGTAGATGCCTTTTTGAGCATCCTCCCGAGCCAGCGCCTGAATCTGCTTTACAAAACCGTCTGTGATAGCATTTTTAACAGTCTTTTTCGCTGATTTCTGGATTTGTGAAGTGCCATCGAATGCAGCAGCACCGTTGACACCTAATCCTCCAATTTGCATCTGTACTCCCTCCCTGCATAGATCATCAAAGCAGCGCCTGAACAGGACAGTTTGCATGGCAGTATATTGGGTAACCCGTGTCTCAAAACCACATATATCCATTTATATATATCGGCAAAATGTCGCAAAAAAACAACAGGCCATTCGCACTTTAAGGTACCAAATTCATCGTTTCTGGGCTCATTGTTTGGTAGGTTTTAATGCGGATACAAAAGCAAACGCGGCAGCTTGTTTTCCATCTGTAACCGATGGAGCTTTATGTGCCTGTTCCATCAGAACGTCTCCAGATATGACAGGTCTCCCCGGCCTGCCTTTGGATCGTACCCCCATAGCAAAACCCCCTGATGTAGTTTATTCTCCTACATCAGGGGGCCTCTTTTCACCATCCGTTTTTATTGGACTGGTACAATGTGACAGAATGGAGCCGCGTCGTTTTTTCCGTAATTATTTGTATGCACGGCCGAGCGCATCGGCTGCCAGGATGGCAGCATAGACCTTATCCGCCGTCACTTCCATGGGCATGTTGTGGATGGTCTCCCCCGGAGCGGCCGCTGCCTGCGCCACCGTGCGCAGCGTCTCCTCGGTGGGATTCTCCATGCCGAGATCGGCCAGCGTCGTGGGCAGGCCGACGCTCATGCAGAAGTCGAGCACTTCCTCAATCTGCTCCATATCCGCATTCTGCAGCACAAGCTGCACGAGCGTGCCGAATGCCACCTTTTCACCGTGATACATTTTGTGCGTTTCGGGTGCAACGGTAAAGCCGTTGTGGATGGCATGCGCACCGGCCAGGCCGCCGGACTCAAATCCGATACCAGACAGATATGTATTCGCCTCGATGATATTCTCAACAGCGGGCGTGCAGACGTGCTGCTCCACAGCGAGGCGGGCCTTCAGGCCGTCGGCCAGCAGCGTATCATAGCACGCACGGGCCAGAACGAGCGCAGCACGCGTCACTTTACCGCCCGCACAGGTCGCCGCATCCGCATCCGCCGTGGCCTTCGCCTCAAAGTACGTAGCCAGCGCATCGCCCATGCCGGACACCAGCAGACGCGCGGGAGCCTTGCTGACAACGTCGGTATCCACCAGCACAACGTTGGGGTTCGCAGGCAGCCACAGGTACTCCTCAAACACGCCCTCATCCGTATAGATGACGGAAAGCGCGGAGCACGGCGCGTCTGTTCCCGCAATGGTCGGCACAACCACGACCGGCTTTTTGACGTAATACGCCAGTGCCTTCGCGGTGTCGTGGATTTTGCCGCCGCCGATGCCGACGCACACATCACAGCCAAGTTCGTCAAAGCGCGCTTTCAGGCGGTTGATCTCCGTCTTGCAGCACTCGCCGTTGAAATACTCAAAATAAACGCTGCACTGAGCGGCCTCAAAGCTCTTTTTCACAGTCTCGCCCACCCGGTCATAGCCGGATTTGCTGATGAGTACGAACGCCTTCGTGCCGAGCGGCTGCGCATATTTGCCGATGTTGTTCAGTTCGCCCTGGCCCTGAATATAGCGGCCCGGCGCAATGATGATGTTTGCCATGGGATTTTCCTCCTTTTTACATGGTTTCACTGCTCATGTATACCTCGTTTACTATATCACATGACATTTTTTTGTCAATGTGTTTTTTCGGCAAAAAGAGCATTGCCGCGCACCGCCTGCTGCCTGTGGAAAACGATGCTCGTTCTCTAAGGAAATGTGCATTCCATGCACTCTCATTTGCCAGAACATAAGCACCGCAGCCGCAGCTTAGTCGGTGTTGTATTTCACGATGAGGATGCTGGAGTGATAGTCCCGGCATCGAACAAGGCACCCGGACAGGGACGATTATGCGCGAGATCCCATTTGTCACCCATTTTAGAAGGCTGGCAGTCTCAATCTGGATTTCACCGGGCAAAATGCACAATTTTTTGCCTAGACCTGAAAACTACACCTTACAACAGATTTATTGAGGATTTTCCTCCTGCTAATACCCTCCATCATTACAGATATGACGCCCATTATCAATTTCTTTGCCCTCAAAAATATCATCCATATCATACATTGCCAAGCCAGCCCCACCGTCATCAAAGTCGCAAATGAAAAGAATAACAAAAAAGAGCCCGGGGAAAACGAATTTCCTCGGACTCTTTCTGAGTCATTATTGGGGGACAATGTGCTTAGTTATGAGAGAATGAGCACAACGATTTGTGATCGTCCCACTCCAACCTGGTCGTTTGTCCGACCATTTTGACCACAAGCTGCTGGCCCAATCTTTTTCGAAAAAAGTTCCAAATTAGTTCAAAATCAAGCCAAAACCGGGCAAAGAGTAAAAAAGAAATATCTCTGTCCGAGATAAGTATTGGTATGTATAATCGACCTTTATATTCATTTTTTTGAATACCAAGAAAAGGAGCAAGGTATAATTTTGACCTTGCTCCTATCAGATAGTATTTAATTCAACAAGTTAAAATTGGCCAGTTATTCGCCATATACGATCAAGACGGTTTTTCCATCGCAATCCAAATAAACGCTCTGGTCGCCGCCAACCATTCCGTCTGTGCCGAAATGTACTTTCCATACACATTCATCTGTATCAAAATATGTCGTAATCCTGTCATACTCGACGGTGCATTCGTTCTTAGCACATTCGGCCACATTCTCAAAAGTTATTTCAGTTTCAGTTGTATTTACAAATCCAGAAGTTTTTACACCAGGTTCGCCTTCTACATATATTGCCATATCTTCGGCATAAGAAAAATTAGGGATCGCAATTTTATCAAAAATTGCCTTTGTCTGCTCTGCTAAATCACAATACATTGTGTGGCTACGTGCAGATACTCCTGTATGCCACAAATGGAAGTTTTCCTTAAAAAGGGCCTGGAGTTCTTCATCTGTAAACGATGCTTTCAAATCGTCATTGATAACCAAACCATGTTGAATAAATAAATCAAGCAGTTCTTCTGCGGGCATTTCGGATAATTCTTCATAAGTATATTTCTGCTCAGCTTCGGATTGAATGTCTGTTTGGGATATTTCCTCGTTATTTTGAGTTGGAGTTATTATGTCCTGTTGTCCTTGCTGACTGCAACCAACCAGACCCAACACACAGA
>NZ_NFIQ01000124.1 GCF_002159455.1 Flavonifractor sp. An306 | reverse complement strand
CCACGCGATATGCCAAAAATACAGCATCTTTTTTGGCAGCAGTGCAAATTCGTTGCATTGCTATTTGGTGTGCCATTTTAGCCTAATCTTGTGTAGACACTATTTAGCAAAACAAAAACTTCTGATGAAGATTTTGTTTTTGGAACAGTGAAAGGGCCATCGTGGACTTGTGACGGCTTCCGTAGTGCGCTTAATCGTTATTTGAAGAAGTCAGGAACTGGAGTGGATAGGTTACGGCCTCACCGTCTGCGTCACACCGCTGCAACCTTGTTAAGTAATCAGCCTGATGCTACGGTATTTCATGTTATGCAACTATTGGGCCATGAGGATAGTCGTATGGCTCAGAAGTATGTAGATAAACAGAGAGAAGAGAGGGCAAAAAAGAATAAAGAGATGTTGGAGCAGATTTCAAAAGGGTTAGTCTTTTAAATGGCTAATTGGGGGTGGCTCCCGATTTGGCTAAAATTTATCTAATTAAGCCTTGCCGTTGGTGGTGAGGGACAGCCTCGCCCCACAATGGCCACAATACACATTCCCAGCCAAAAGGGAGTTGCCCCGAGTGTTCAGCGGGATATGGCGTTCTTGTTCGGCGCTGTTGGCCCGGGAAGTACGGATATGCTGTGCTGCTTCAAAAAGATCCGGCGAAATGATTTGCAGGTGGGGCAGCTCTTGGGAGCGGCTTTCCCCACACCGCAGAACGCCCGTATAAGTGAGATTACAAACAATGCCACGGATGCTGGCGTGGTGCCACATCTTACCTGTTCTTGCCCGGTAGCCCTGTTTGTTTAAGTAGGTGGCAATCCGTTGAGCGCCGAAGCCCTCATGCACATACTTGTCAAAAATGATCCGCACCACGGCGGCCTCGGTTTCGTTGACTACCAGATCGTAGAGCTCATGCTTGCGCTTGTTGAAGCGCCCACTTTTCACAAGGTCATAGCCGTATGGAGCAAGGCCACCTTTGAAGCCGCCGCCCTCAACAAGCTGGCCTAATGCGGTTTTAGTACGGATAGAAGTCTTTTCGCTTTCACCGTCAGCCTGCCAAAAGCGGATGTAGTTGGTGAGCTTGTCCGTGTGGCTATCGAAGCGCTGCTCCCCCTCTTGGGTGCTCCATACCTCGATCCCGTTCTTTACGAACCATTCCACCACAAAAGGCGTTTCGTCAGCGATACGCCCAATGCGGTCAAACATGAACACCAGCAGAATATCAAACTTTTTCTGCTTTGCCAGTTCCTTGATAATTTGCAGCTTGTCCCGGTTTTCCGCCCTTACCTTGTGGCCGGAAACACCTTCCTCTTGTTCCTCGTGGACAATCACCCAGCCCATCTTTTCGCAAAAGGCATGACAGGCTTTTCGCTGCATGGGAATGTCAGCCTGGTTCTTATCGTTATGATCCACCTGCTTGTCAGTGGAAACACGGTATAATGTGCAAACTCGATTTTTCATGGTTGACCCGTCCTTTTATAAGAGGAGCAACTGGCTGACTATTGATTACCTGGGCTATTATGTCCGCGAGGAAGACTGTTGGCCATCCTCTTGCTGTAGCGTTCGATTTAGCAGGTTGAGCCGGAGAGTTCGCGTCACCCAATAGTTTGAATCGGCAGCGAGAAAAGATGGATTCCGGTTGCAGACTTTTGTATTGGGGGATTGTGAATGAACTGCGTTGGCATTGATGTCTCCAAAGGGAAAAGCATGATCGCTGTCATGCGTCCCTTTGGAGAGGTGGTAGTCTCACCTTTTGAAGTGCGGCACACTGCCAGTGAACTGAGTGAGTTGGCAAAGTTGCTCAAAGGTCTGGATGGTGAGACCCGTGTGGTAATGGAGTCCACGAGTAATTACCATACACCGGTGGCTTGGCTACTCCACGATAAGGCGACCAAACTTAGCGAACAGTTAAAGCCTTTGTCAGCAAAAGATCAGAAGAGAATATTCGATGTCATAGAAGTGTTGATAAAGTATTCCGGATGATAATTACTATTGATAATCTCGCGGTGAGATCTCATTCCAACAGGAATGGTATCTCACTGCGAGATTAATCATTTTCTGTAGTTGCCATATAATTCTTGAAATCAGCATTTTGGTTGATAATATTACAAAATGCGAGTTGTTTCTATTGGTTACAGTTTAAAAATAAAAAAGAGTAGCCGCTTTGAAATGATTGCGCTCAGTTTCGGTTAACGATGTATGGAACAATGAGTCATCCCCATAATTGTCCATTCTTCCCATTGCAGTAAATCCAGCAGTGAGCTGGTATACTTTCCTTTAACACACCACGGGAAAATACTTGTCCATTTGCAAGGTAAATTTCAAATGCTCGTTCATTCAACACCACAGGCCACCCAGATGTATCTTTGGGAATTACCTCCGGGTTATAATCCCCGGCAAGATACTCTGCCTGGGTTAATCCAATCGGTTCTCCGTTGAAATCATACATCTCTTCTGACAAGGAGAGAATGGGCGTTTCAATCTCTGTAGATAGATCCAGAGAATAGCAACAAGAATAGTCATAATTTGAGCCGCCATACGCAACAAAGTAAACTCTGCCATTTGCGTAGTTGTAATAGTCGCCAATAGGGCCTTTCCTTAACACGGTTACTGAACCAGTTGCGGGATCAAGATAACAGAAATCACTTAAATTTTCCCAATAATAGATACCACTTTCATCGGTGCTGAAATATGCTGCCTGTTTAATGCTATCATTCAATATTGTGGTTTCATTCGTTTCTGTATTGTATGCAGATAATGTTTCGCTCCGGAAATTATAGAGGTATAAAATTCCATTATAATAGGACACTGGAGAAAAATCCTCTGCAATTAGTTCTTGATCTGTTCCATCTAAATTTATGCGAAATGCCCTGAATCTATTGCTTTCATCCCGACAATCAAAGTAAATCCCACTTTCGGCAACAAATAAGGTGCTGCAATATCCGCTAACCAATTTTTCTGGTGCTGTTCCATCTGTGCGAACACGATATAGCGAAAAATCATCTCGATAGTTGGAAAAATAGACCCATTCATCTAACACATTAAGATTGCTCGGAGAATACTCCTCTACGGGCAATAAAAGCGTTTTTTCAGAGCCGTCCGTTTTGGCTTTATAGAGTCCCCAGTCTGTTTCATCTCGGTAGTAGATCCACTCACCGTCACCAGCCATCAGGCCGCCCATGCCAATGTTTGCACCCACAAATCCCGTTTTCTCCCTGACAGCAGCTTCATCCCGCAGACCATCCGTAAACAGTGGTGTCGTAGTTTGATCGTTGTTGGCCTTGGGGTTGCAGTATTCGACTCCATTATGAGAGAACCCATCGTTCTTGGCGCAGCCTGCTATCGACAAGGCGATGGCCAGCACCAGATATAACGCAGAAAACCGTTTCATATCTCTTCCTCCATTCCCAAAGAAAATAGGCGCGTGATCCCTGTCAGGAAGTCACGCGCCTGTTCATGCCTTTTTGAAAGCGCCTTGCCAAAGCGACGAGACCCCATCCGCAAATGATACCAAGCGAATTCATGATGACATCGTCCATATCAAAACTTCTACCGATAATTGGTTGAAGTAATTCAACAACTATCGAAATGGCAACGGCCACAATAATGATGGTTTTCTTGTTAATCTTTGAGGATACGAGGGGCAGTAATATACCCATAGGCAAAAACATAAGTAAGTTTAGAATCAACATTTGTTTTACCCATTCACCGAGAACTACTGTTCCCTGAATATAATAGACAACTGTTGGAACAAGATTGAAATTCAGGACAAACATCGGACCAATTTCGCACCCAGGAAAGCCGTTGAAAAGATAAAACCATATTGCTGTCCAGAAATGATTTGGCACCAATATAAGAGAGAGCAGGCCAGTAAGATAACAGATGAATAGAAAGTTTATGATCTCCCGTTTAGAGAACCGATTTCCCGTTTTTCTACACCGAAGCAGAGATATCACCAGATACAGGAGCCCAACAAGAGCGACTATGGGAACAACCTGGAAAAAATATCTCATCGTTGCATCTGAAGCAACAAGCAGACGGTACAGAAAATCGCGCATACGCTCTAAATCCTTTCGATTAATCAGTCAAGTGTATCAAATGTAAATTCCCCTGTGCCGGTATCATCCCACTTACTTTCATCCAACTCTTCAATCGGTGTGGTTTCATCTTCTGCATGATGACCGGGATCGCAGAGCACGGCTACAAAGGTAGCTGCCACCACAGCAACAGCCAGCAACAAAAAGATTATCTTTTTAGATACTATCGTCCGCAGTCCATCAGAAGCAGGACGGCGTTCTTCAACCTGCGCTTCTTCCAACTGACTTTCAGAATCATCTTTCTTCAACAAATAATCAACCGGCACCTTATAAAGTTCGCTTAGCCCTTTCAAATTGTCTGTAGAGGGTATCGCTGCCCCTGATTCCCACCTTGAAATTGCCTGCCTGGATACATTGAGAATTTCTGCTACCTTTGCCTGTGTCAGTTTGTTCTCTTTGCGCAAAGACACTAATTTATCACCTAGTAACATTATGTTCACTCCAATTATGCCTTGATTATAAAAGAAATCACGGTATTGTAAACCGCTTATAGTTTACATGGCAATTTACATCGTGTCAATTTGAGGTTAACAATGCGATTTCATAGTATTACACTCTATAATTGGACTGGATACCGGAGGGAAATATATAAGGGAGTTCCGTCATCTCTGGAAACTGCGCCAAGAGGATCTGGCAGAGATTACTGGGTTGAGCACAAATTATATCGGAGCGGTTGAACGAGGAGAAAAAGATACCATCCCTTAAAACATTTATTGATATTCTCAATACATTCTCTGCTTCGGTAGACATGGTGTTGTCTGAAGTCCTTCAAGAAGGATATCAGGTTAAGGCGACCAAACTTAGCGAACAGTTAAAACCTTTGTCAGCAAAAGATCAGAAGAGAATATTCGATGTCATAGAAGTGCTGATTAAGCATTCCGGATAATAATAAAGATTATTGATAATCTCACGGTGAGATGTCATTC
>NZ_NFIQ01000123.1 GCF_002159455.1 Flavonifractor sp. An306 | reverse complement strand
ATCGTGTCCTACGGCGCCCCGGTGCTGCCGGGGGCCATGTTTCTGCTGGGCTACTTCGCCGACGGTACCCCCATTCTGGTCCTGCCCAGGGCCCGCTCCAGGGGCAGAATTTCTGTCCCAAGGGGGGAGAGGGGACCGGTCATTTGGACCACCGCCGCCTCCAGCGAAATTCCGGTGACCATTTACACGCCTTTCCCGAAGGGGCAGATGGGGTAATGGCATTCCGGACAGCCCAGGCACAGCCCGCCGTGGCCCAGGGCCTTCAGGTCGGCCCGGCTGACCCTTACCCCGGCGGCGATCCGGGGGAGCATCAGGTCGAACACGGTGGCCTTGGCGTACATGACGCAGCCGGGCAGGCCCAGAATGGGGGTACCGTCGGCGAAGTAGCCCAGCAGAAACATGGCCCCCGGCAGCACCGGGGCGCCGTAGGACACGATCTCCGCCCCGGTGTCCCTGATGGCCCCGGGGGTGCGGTCATCGGGGTCCACGCTCATGCCGCCGGTGCACAGAATCAGGCTCACGCCTTTCGCCTTGAAATCCAGAGCGGCGGCGGTGATGGCCGCCATGTCGTCCCCTGGCAGACAGTGGTGGGTGACCTCCATGCCGTAGGCGGCCAGCTTCCGGATGATGACGGGGGTAAAGCTGTCCGGAATCAGGCCCTTGGCCACCTCGCTGCCGGTGGTGATCAGGCCGCAGGTCTTTAATTTCCAGGGGGTAAGGGAGAGAATAGGGGTGGCACCTGCCCGCTCCTCCACCGCCTTCAGCTTGTCCTCTGCGATGACCAGGGGGATGATGCGGGTGCCCGCCAGCTTGTCCCCTTTGTGAACGGCGGTGTTGGTGTGGCGGGTGGCAATCATGATCTCATCCTCGCCATTGATGGCGTTGAGCCGTTCCACATCCACCTGGAACAGGCCGTCGCAGTCGGCGATGAGCTCGATCTTGCCCTCCTTCACCGGCGTGGGGTGCATATGCTCATTCTGGCACAGGGCCCGCAGCCGCTCTGCCGCCTCGTCCTCGTGGAGCATGCCGCTCTGCTTTTCCCACACGTACAGGTGCTCCTTGCCCATGGAGAGCAGCACGGGGATATCCTCTTCCGTCACCACGTGTCCCTTGCGGAATCGGGCGTCCTTGGTGACGCCGGGGATGATCTGGGTCAAATCATGGCAGAGCACGTGGCCAACGGCCCGCCGGGTGTCGATGAGCTTCATATTGTGTTCCTCCCAAACAAAAAAGAGGTACCGTCTTTCACGGTACCTCCGGGCAAAAGGGTAGAATACCCCCTTTTTCCATGAGGCTCCTTTTCAAAGACGGAAGGCCGGGCCGTTTCCAGCCGGACCCTGGCGGAGCGCCATAGGCAGAGCCCTTAGGCGGTACCGCTCGGAGCATATCCAATTATAGACAGGATACCATAAATTTTGCGAAATTGCAATGGTCAGCGGTCCCGGCGTATGTTACACTATCGGAGAAAGGGGAGAACGCTATGGGAGAGCTGCGGGGGCGCTTTGCCCCAAGTCCCAGCGGGCGGATGCATCTGGGCAATCTGTTTTCCGGCCTGCTGGCCTGGCTGTCGGTGCGTGCCGCCGGGGGCGTGATGGTGCTGCGGATGGAGGATCTGGATCCGGACCGGTGCAAAGAGGAATATGCCGCCCAGCTGGCCGACGATCTGCGCTGGCTGGGGCTGGACTGGGACGAGGGCTATGGGAAGGGCGGCCCCCACGGCCCCTATCGCCAGAGCGAGCGCACCCAGCTGTATGCCGCCGCCTTCCATGCGCTGGAGGGCCGGGGCCTGATCTATCCCTGCTTCTGCACCCGGGCGGAGCGGCTGGCGGCCTCCGCCCCCCACCGCTCCGATGGGCAGGCGGTCTACAGCGGAAGGTGCAGGCACTTGACAGAGAAGCAGCGGGAGGAACTGGCCCAAACCCGCCGTCCGGCCTGGCGGCTGGAGGTCCCCGACAGGGAAGTGGACTTCCTGGACGGGGTACAGGGCTTTTTTGCGGAAAATCTGCTCCGGGACTGCGGCGATTTCATTCTCCGCCGCTCCGATGGGGTGTACGCCTATCAGCTGGCGGTGGTGTACGACGACGGGGCCATGGCAATCAATCAGGTGGTGCGGGGACGGGATCTGCTGGACTCCACCCCCCGGCAGCTCTATCTGTACGGGCTGCTGGGGCTGACTCCGCCGGAGTTTTACCATGTGCCCCTGCTGGTGGCCCCCGACGGGCGGCGGCTGTCCAAGCGGGAGAGGGACCTGGACATGGGGGCCCTGCGGCAGCGGTTCACCCCGGCGGAGCTCACCGGCCTGCTGGGGTATTGGGCGGGACAGCTGGACCGGCCGGAGCCGGTGACGCCGGCGGAGCTGGCCGGATGCTTCGACTGGTCCAAGGTGCCCCAAACGGACATCACAGTGGAGGGCGAGTGGTAAAAAGTGGGCCGCGGCGGATGCCGCGGCCCACTTTTATCTGTCTGTTCAGCCGGTTACCAGTCGGGATAGGCCTGCCCAAACCGCATGAGCAGGGCGGCGGCCTGGGACCGGGTGGCCTCTCCCTGGGGGGAGAGGGTGGAGCCGTCGCCGGTGCCGGTGATCAGCCCCGCGCCGCAGGCCCACTCCATGGCCTGGAGGGCCCACGGGCTCACGTCGTCGGCGTCGGTATAGGAGGTAAGGCCGCTGTCCGTCCCGTTGGACAGGTCATAGCCCCGGTCCTGGGCGTAGCGGTAGAGCATGACAGCCAGCTGTTCCCGGGTGATGGGGTCGCCGGGGCCAAAGGCGCCGTTTCCGTAGCCGGAGACAATGCCGTCCCTGGCGGCCCAGCGGATGGCCTCGGTATACCACTGACCCAGGGGCACGTCGGCAAAGTCCATGGCGTAGCTGGCCTGGGGGCTGCCCACCGAACGCCAGAGGATGGCGGCCACCATGGCCCGGGAGGTGGTCAGCTGGGGGTCAAAGGCGTCGGCGGCGGTGCCGGTCATCAGGCCCCGGCCGTAGATGTAGCGCACCCCGTCGGCGTACCAGGCGTCGTTGGGCACGTCGGCAAAGGGCAGGGTGAGGCGGAAAACGGCCGACACCGTCACGTCGTCGGCGGGCATGGAAAAGGTGTAGCTGCCATCGCCCTGGTGGATCAGCTCCACCTCCGTGCCCTTGGAGGTGGCGGCGGTGAGGGAGGCCAGCTCATATCCCTGGTGGGGGGTGGCGGTCACCGTCACGGTGCCGCCCTTGGCGGCGCTTCTGGGGGTGACGGTCACCACACCGTGCTCCGCATCCGCCAGGGAGACGGCATAGACGGGCGTGGAGCCGCCCCACCAGCCGCCGCCGGAGGAGGGGGGCGCGGTCACCGTCACGGCGCAGCTGGCGGTTGTTCCGCTGCCATCGGCGGCCGTGGCGGTGATGGTGGCCGAGCCGGGGGCCACGGCGGTCACCACGCCGTCCGCCACCGTGGCCACGGCCTGGTTATCGCTGCTCCAGGTCACCCGCTTGTCGGTGGCGGTGTCCGGGGTGATGGCGTAGGTCAGCTCCGCCGTCTCGCCCGGTGCCAGGGTCAGGCTGGTCTTGTCCAGGGTGACGCCGGTGGCCATGTAGCGAAGGTTGCCGGGGTTGGTAACTGTGCCGCCGGCCTCGATGAGGGAGCCGTAGATGAACACGGGGCCGGTGTTATCCAGCGTGCTGCCATCTTCCAGGGTGAGGGTCACCCCCTGGGGGATGGTGAGGGACTGATCCTGGCCCACGGTGATGGTGTCGGCAAAGGTATGGGTAGTCGACGAAATGGTTTTGCTGATGGGAAGGGTCAGGTCCGAGGTGAGGACAGTGCCGCCGTAGACCTGTCCGCTTTCCCCCTGAAAGACCGTGCCCTGCCAGGCGTCCTGCTGGCTGGTGTCCTGAATGTCAGCCAGGCCGCCGCTGGCAAAGACCAGGGCGCCGGGGCCGATGGAACAGGAGCCGGGGCCTCCGTCGCTGCCTCCATTGGCGCCGCTGCCACCGCCGATGGCGGCGCCAGCGGTGCTGGTGGCAAAGACCGTGCCGCCGCGGATGTTGGCGGTACCGCCGTCGCCGCCGTTGCATATGCTGTTGTCCATGCTGAAGGTACCGCCGCCGCCAATGGCGGCGCCAAAGGTGCTGGCGGCAAAGACCGTGCCGCCGTAGATGTTGACGGAGCCGTATCCCTTGCCGGTAAAAATGGCTACACCGCTGTCGCTTGTGGCGGTGACCGCGCCGCCGTAGATGCTGAGGTTGCCGATATAGCCGCCGCTGTTCTCGTCGACGGTGCCGCCAATGGCGCAGTCTATGGTGTCGGCGGTGGCGGAGACGTTGCCGCCGCAGAGGGTCAGGGAGGTAGCGATGCCCTCACTGGCGATGAGGGCGTTCAGCTCCCCGCTGTCCCCCGACTGGCCGTAGATGGTGAGGCTGGCGCCCTGCTCCAGGTTGATAGCGGCTTTGATGGTGAGGACGCAGGCGTCCGCCAGGATCAGGTACACGTCGCCGGTGACGCTGACGCACCGATCATCGGGGTCGGGCTCGCCGCTCCGGTCAATGGTGACCTGGCCGGAGGCCACGTACCAGCCGTCGCTCCATTGGGTGGTGCCGCTGTCAATGGTGGTGTAGGTCTCAACCGTCCTGAGCTCCTCCGTCACCGCGCTGCCGTTCCAGCCGCGCTGGAGGTAGGTCACCGGCCCGTCCGCCGCCAGGGCGGCGGCGGGCAGCAGGGTCAGGCACAGGGCCAGACAGGTCACAACGCTGAGGAGTTTTTGTCTCATATCCTTCCTACTGTTCCGGGCGGCGGGGCCGCCCATGGTTTTTGAACTGTGCGCCTGTCTATACTGTACCACAAACGGACGGATTTGCCATCGCTCTTTTTACCACAAAAAAGAGGGGGGCCGGAAGGTACCCCAACATAAGGACAACAACAAAACCGATTTTGCGCATCAGCGAGAAAGGGTCTGCGGAAATCCGCAGGCCCTTCTTTTTGCGCACGTCAAAAAAGAACGCCGATAGCTGGTTGACTGTCCTCGCCCCTGCTATTTGAGAAGTGCTGCGAAAAACAATCTCTCGATGTTTCACAAAAACGACTTTCGAAAATTTGAATCTAGTTAGGGCTTGTTTGAAAAATCAGGAGACTTGTTCTAAGTCAACAGAATTGCAATGGCGGCAAGGTGAACGAAGGCCAAGAAGGAGGTGTCCAGCATGTCGTATCTGGTAG
>NZ_NFIQ01000122.1 GCF_002159455.1 Flavonifractor sp. An306 | reverse complement strand
CCCATGCTGGTGCAGTACTCAATGTACTTCTCGGACCAGATGCCCTTGATGTCGGAGTAGGTGGGAGTCACCTTGGTGCCGACAACGGGCTCCACGCCGCCGTTCATCACGTAGGAAACGACCTTGGCCATCTCCTCACGGGTGAAGGTGTCGGTGGGGGCGAAATAGCTGCCGTCATCCTTGCCGCTGACAACATTCAGGGCAACCATGACTTCGACAGCCTCTTTGTGCTGGATCTCATCAGAATCGGTGAAATCCTTGGTCGCCGCGCCGGCGCCAACTACCATCATGCTCATCAGCATGAGAGCAGCCAGAACCAGACTCAGCGTCCGCTTGAGGTTTCTCATCGGAAATTCCTCCTTCTTAAAATTTGTTCATTTAGGAGAGGAGACCTCTTATTTCCAGATAGCAAAAAACCGCTGAACCACAAGCGGTTCAGCGGTTTTGGGTAGCCATTTTGGTTGCCTGTATATCTGTGCAAAGGCCGATAAAAAACTTGACGGAGCGAAAGCGGGCTGACAGAATAGTACTGCTTTCCATCAACCGCAGAGAAAGAAAGGAAGGTACCCCATGGCAAGAAAACGCATTGAAAGGAATCTGGCATTTGATGAGGAGAAGGGCCTATATTACGCCTGCTTTGATTATGGGCGGGATGGTACCGGCCGCCGGGTCCGTCAGACCAAATGCTTCCGGGACCGGACGGCGGCCCAGGAGGCCCTGTGCCAGTTTGAATTAAAGCGGCTGCGGCGGCAGCTGCAGCTCCCATCCCGGCTTACGGTGGGGGAGTGGCTGGACTACTGGCTGGAGCAGATCATCCGCCCCAACCGGGAGGACACCACCTACTATTGTTACCGGGGCATGGCCCGCAACCACATCATTCCCGCCCTGGGCCAGGTTCCCCTGCAGCAGCTGGACCCCTACCGGATCCAGCGGTATTACGGCGATATGCTCCAGCGCAAGAGCCTGGGTGCCAATACCGTGTACAAGCACCATATTCTCCTCCACACGGCTTTGAAGGCCGCCTTCCGACAGGGGATCCTGCCAGACAATCCGGTGGACCGGGTGGAGCCCCCCCGGCTGTGCTCGCCCCGGCAGTATTTCTACACCCCGGAGCAGCTGCGGACCCTGTTCCACGCTGTGGTGGGTACCCGGCTGGAGCTGGTGGTGAAGCTGGCGGGGTATCTGGGTCTGCGCCGCAGCGAGATCTGCGGGCTGCGCTGGGAGAACGTGGACCTGGAGCATAACCTGATCCACATCTGCACCGTCCGCACCACCGCCGGCGGTTCCGTGGTGCAGAAGCAGCCCAAAACTGCCCACTCTATCCGCAAGCTGGGTATCGCCGGGCTGGACGATCTGGTGGGCCTTCTCATCCGGGAGCGGGAGCGTCAGGCGGCCTGCTGCCGCATGGAGCGGGGCTGGACCGACAGCGGCTATGTGATCGTGCGGGAGGATGGAAAACCCTATGATCCCAACCGGGTTACCGGCGCTTTCCACCAGTTTATCCAGGAACAGGGCCTGCCGCCCATTACCATCCACGGCCTGCGCCACACCTTTGCCAGCCTGGCCAACAGCGCCCGGGTCCCGCTGCTGGATATCGGAAAAACACTGGGACATAAGGACTGCACCATTACCGGCCGGGTGTACACCCACATTTTTGACCAGACCCATCAGGAAGTGCTGAATACCGTGGCCGCCTGCATCGCGGCTAAAGCCATGTAAAAAAAGGGAGCCTGCCCTGGCGGCAGACTCCCTTTTTCGGGTCTCTATGCGCTATTCTCCCTTGCTGTTGGCCGCCTTCTGGGTCTGGGTGCCGAAATAGAAGGCGATGATCACGGTGAACACCGTGAGAAACTGGTCCACCTGTACCTTGCCTACCACAGCCAGATAGGCGAATACCAGGGTAAGGGTGATGGTTACGATGCTTTTGACATCAATGAGCCTGGTCAGCCGCTGCAGCACCGCCGGCCACCCCCTTGTCGAAGAGGCCCAACCGGTCCAGCAGCACAATGGTCTGCAGATTGGGCTCGTATACATTGACCTCGCCGGCGGCCGACTGCTGGATCACGCCCAGCCCCACAGCCTTCTTGACGCTGGGCTGGGCCCAGTCCGGCATGTCCTTGATGAGATGATACATAACCATATCGTCGTCCTCCTCTTCCTGATGGTCGGGCTGCGGGTCCGTCTCCGGCTGCCGGTACAGCGGCATGGCGGGAGGGTATTTGCCCGCCCGGACCATGGCGCTGGTATAGGTTCCGCCGGCGCTCCACTGCAGATGGGGGCGGTCGGGGAAGGATTTCCAGTCCCCGCCCCACTCAAAGCCAATCTCCTTGGCAATGGCGGCCGCTTTGCTGAAAAAGGCCAGGTCATCAAACTCGTGGCCCTTGACATTCTTGCAAAAATCAAAGGCCAACCCGGCCTTGACGCTGTGAAAGCTGGGTACCTTGGCCTTGCTGGTACCGTTGTTGTAGCAGTACATCTGGTACTCCTCGTCCCGCACCGTGCCGGTTACCAGCACCGCCAGCCCCGCCTGCTTGCACAGCTGCTGCCACAGCCTGCAGTTGGCCGCCACGTCGGCACGAAGGTCGTCGATATTACGACTGTTTAGCATTGGTATACACCTCCCACAAGTCAGTGTATGCTTCGGGCGCCCAAACATTTCCGTCTGCCAACGAGCGGTACAATGTGCCGTTATCGTTGACCACATCGCCTTTCTGATAGGCGTCGTGGGCGCCGCTGGGCTGCTGCCACAGCGGGTAGCCCTGGCTGTCCAGCCCCAGGGGCTCGTAAAGGGTGGGGGTGGAGGCGGGAGGCCACTCCGCCGCGCTGGTGTGGGCCTGCACCACCCGGTAGAGCTGGGGGTCTCCCACGCTGTTTACCCCGCAGGTCAGGTAGTCCCCCGCCGCATAGCTGCGGCCCGCCTGATAGGCCGGAAAGATGGTGGAGATCTCCAGCGCCTTCTCCTGCTCCAGGGAGGCGGCAAAGAGCTGAAGGAGTCGGCGGAACTGCTCCGCCCGCTGCAGCCGGTTACTCATATTCCTTCACCCCCAGCAATACGTCCAGAATTTCTGCCACCCCCGGTTCCGGCTCCGGCGGCGCCGGAGGCTCTCCGGGCGTCACCCCTGTCAGCACGCCGTCCTGCAGCTCCAGCTGGCAGTAGCCCCGGCAGTCCCATACCGTCTGCTCCAATTCGGGCGGCACCGCCACCCAGCCCTCAAGCCAGCACTCCGTCCGGTGGCTCTGGCTCTGCAGGCTATGGCCCCCGTCCTCCCGGGCGGCCACCTCAATGATGGTCAGCATATGTCGTTCCTCCTTTTCCGGCACCCGCCCGCAGGGCGGGCTGTCTCACCATAGACCGGTCTGAAGGAAATCCTTGCACGTTTTCATACAACAAACAGGAAAACAGCTGCGGGCCCGTCCGAAGACGGGCCCGCAGCCGTTGTTTGTGTGTGTGAACAGAGAGGTAAAAGAGAGAGTAGAGAGGAGGTTGGTTTGTCATTTCTTCCTGACATGCTTATCATACACGACCGCCCCTCTCCAATGGTGAACGGACTGTGAACAGAATATAAAAGCTTTGTGACGAAAGCTTTAACCTCCCATATAGGAGAAATGCATGTAGTCGTGGTAGCCAGTGGCAGCGTCGCTGCCGTCAGCCCAGGCGTCGCCGCCCCAGCTCCAGCCGTGCTCGGCAAAGATCCGTACCACCGAGCTCTCCGGGCTGATGGAGTAGGGGTTGCTGCCCGGCTGCCACAGGCTGCCCGCCAGTACCTGACCATCCCGGATCTGATAGTTCTCATTGGCGTTGATGTCAATGGCGGTGCCGCAGTTGTGCTCTCCGGTGGCGGAGTCTCCCCGCCAGGAATAGCCGCCGATATCGTGAATGGGGAACTGCTCCGGATCGTTGTAGATCTCGGTAAAGATGGCCTTTACATCCTCGGCGATGGCGGCGTGAACGGTCAGCGACAGGGTGGAGCTCACCTTGACGCCGCCGGACAGCTTCCATACCGGGATGGTGACGGTGGTCATGGCCGCCTTGGCCTCTTCCTGATTGGCAAAGCGCCGTTTGGCAGCGTCGCCGAAGAGCAGTTCATACTTGCGCTCATTTTCCCCCTGGAATTTCAGCCAGAAATCCTGCTTGGCATAGTCCTCGTAACTGGCCAGGCCCTGCTCCACCTTTTCCCAGAAATCCGCCTCTTCCCGTTCCGCCTGGGTCATGGGCTGGTAGTACAGGGTGTAGGTGCTGCAGGCGGAGCTGACCTCACTGACCAGGTTGTCCGACCAGCTGTAGTTGTAGTACTTCAGCCCGTCTGACTCCAGCTCATAGGAGAGACTGGACAGGTAGGTGCCCACCTGAGTGGACATCTGCTGATCGGGCAGAATGGATTGGCCGGTCTGCGCATTTACAATACGGACTGTAATATCCTTCGGCGTATATTGTAGGCAGGAATCAACTACCTCCAGCACCCGCATGACCAGCACGGTGCCGTCGCAGCGCTGGATGGAGTCGGTGCAGCCAAAGGAGCCGTCGCTTTTGCCGTTGATGATCCCCAGCTCGGCCAGCCCGGCCACCGCCTGCTGATGGACGGCGTCCATCTGGTACCAGTCGGAGAGGGCGGAGGGTTCCTGGGTCTCCCCCCAGGTGTACCAGACGTCCCAGGCCTCCTCCGGCAGGGCGTTGTACAGCAGCACCGCCGCGTCCTGGCGGGAGATGGCGCTCCCCAGGCTGCTCATGGTGACAGGCAGGCCGTCCTCCTGCCGGAGCAGGCCGGCCTGTTCCGCGGCGGCGTAGCCCGCCTGATCCCAGGCCAGTCCGGAGGCGGAGGCGCTGGCGTAGGACTGGGGGGCAAAGGTGCGGGTGAGCATGGTCAGGAACTGTCCCCAGCTCATGGTATCGGAGGGGGCCAGCTTTCCGTCGCTTACGCCCTGGATGACGCCCAGCTCGGCGGCCTCCATCATGGAGGAGTAGGCCCAGTGGCTGCTGGGCAGGTCGCTGTAGCCGGCGGCCAGCGCCGGAACGGACAGGGTCAGAGTCAGGGCTCCGGCCAGCGCAAGACTTTGTACACGGTGTTTGATGGACATGGAAATGGTTCACGCTCCTTCTTTCAATTCACTGCATTTATTCTAAATAGTGTTTACACGAGTAATGTGGTATAATAGGAACAATAGGCCAGAAAGAGGTGTTCCTATGAGCAATGAACAACAACGCCATGACATGAGTGATACGGTATGG
>NZ_NFIQ01000121.1 GCF_002159455.1 Flavonifractor sp. An306 | reverse complement strand
GGGGCCGGTTTTGGTGATGGATACGCCGGTAGTTAGGCTCTTGTTGGTCACCTCAAATTTGACGATCTGTCCCTCATGTTCAAGATAGGCAGTGAGTTCCGTTTCATTTACGCCGTAATTGGCCGGAGCCTTGACCTCCCGTATGGTATAGCGGGAGAGAGGCAAAGGTTTGGACACGGCCAGCCCTCGGCTATCAGAGCGGATGGTGTCTACCAGGTTACCCGCTTTATCATAGATCTCAAACACGGCTCCCTCCAGCAGTGTTCCAGCAGGCAGTCCGTTGGTGGGGTTGTAGTCGGCGGACTTCTTGACGATTTGGATTTGTCCTGTGATGGGGGTATTTTCCCACTCTACCAATGTGGTTTCCCCAGCTTTGACATAGACTGTACGGAGTTGGGTGTCTGGGATATACCCCTCATTCTCCAGTTCGCGCAGATAGTACCGGCCACTCTCGGTCAAGTCCTCAAACCAGGCATAGCCTCGGTCGTCGGTGGTCTGCTGGTCGATGGGGTTGTGGCCGCTGTCATACAGGATGAACGACACACCAGGGATGCCCTTACCATCAGCAGTAGAAATTTTGTGAAGCAGGATGCCGGACATGGGCGCATTGGTTACGGTCAGTTTCGTGGTCTGCCCATTCTTTATGGTGAAATAATGGGGCGTGCTGTCCAGCTTGAACCCCTCGGCACTCTCGATCTCCACGGCATAATAATTGTTATCCTCCAGTGTCACAAAGACGCTGCCGCTCTCCCCGGTGGTCACGGTGTCCACCAGGGCATCATCCGACACTCGCCGGATTTCAAAGGTGGTATTGGGGATGCGCTCCGTCTTGTCCGCTTCGGAGACTTTAATCAACTCCACGCCGCCCACAGCATTGTTATAAAACCGGATCGTCTGGGTGTCATTGGGGTTAATGGTGACGGTCTGGCTCTGGCTATCCGGGTCGATAGTGTACCCAGGCACGCTCTCAAGTTCAGTCACTACCACCGTGCCAGTGATCCCGGACAGGATGACCTTACCTGTGGAGTCGGAATAATAGATACCATTGCTGGACAACGTGCCTCCTGCGGCATCCACATACTGCCCATTGGCGTACTTAATCTCAAATTTGACGCCCTCCAGGGGGACTTCCGTAGAGCCGTTCCGTCCCCACTTCTCAATTACCAGATTGCCCAAAGGCTGGTTCCGAAATTCTACGGTGACGGTCTGGCCCTCTTTGACCTGAACGGTCTGAGGTGCATCATCCAGCAGGAAGCCGGGCTTGGCACGGGTTTCCTTGATGACCAGTGTAGTTCCAGGTTCTACCCCTTCCACCAGAAAACTGCCGGTGGAATCCGTCACGAACTTGCCGTTGGCATCACCCACCACGGAGCCGTCCGATTTTGTCACCAGGAACTCCACATCGGAGAGCGGGGAATTGTCTGCTGCCGATACCTTCTTGACCAGGACGCCTCCCTTGGGGGCGTTGGAGAAGTAGAGGGTCACGATGTCCTGATCCTCGCCGGAAATATAGAAGGACTGGGGCGCGGCGTCAATCACGTGGCTGCTGTCGCTCTCCAACTCCTCGCAGATGTAGTAGCCCTTTTTGAGCCCAGTGACAGTGAAGGAGCCGTTGGCCGAAGTCGTGTAAGTGCCGATCACGGTGCCACCGCTGCCGCTGACCTCGCCACCCAGATATTTCAGTTGGAAGCGGCAGCCGGAGATTCCAGCCCCGGTCACGCTGTCCTGCTTGTAGACCACCAACGCTGACAGGGGGATGTTGGAAATGGTGATGGTCTTGTTTTCGCCGCCCTTGACATAGACCTCCGTAACAGGATTGTCGGGAGCCTGGAAGCCAGGCGCAGGTTTGGTCTCCTCAATTTTCAGCCAGCCATCCTCAATGGCCTCCAGGATGATCTGACCCGCCTCATCTGTCTGGAAGGTTCCCAGATCCCGCTGTTCCCCAGTTTCCGTCTTATTGCTGGACCATGTGATGTGAAACTCGGCGGATTCAATGGGGTCATGAGTGACGGAGTTTTCCTTCTGGATGGTGACAGATGGCTTTTTGTGGTTTTCAAAATATACCGTTCTGTCCCGATTGGGATAGAGAGTGACAAGCTGGCTGGGAGCGTCCGGCAGGTAAGGCGACGGCACAGACTTCTCGATTACCTCATAGACCATAGGCAGGAGGTTGGGGACCTTGGCGGAACCATCCGGGCCAGTGGTCACCTCGGCCACACTGTGGCCGTCTGCTGTCTTTACAAGGAAAACTGCGCCCTCCACGGGAGCGCCGCTGTCTGCGTCACGCTTCCAAATGGTGAGGTTTGGCCTCTTATCGTTCTCCAAAACGATGGTGCTGTCCTTACCGGGGAATAATTCTACATGATATTCCTTTTCATCCAAAATGTGGTCTGATACTGTGTCGGTTTCCTTTAGGGAATATACTCCAGGCTGTAAGCCCTCCCAAATGATCGTACCTGTGCTGGAAGTGGTCTGATCCATATACCGGCTGCCATCCTCAATCCGGGTCAGGCTGTATGTCACTCCGGCCAGGGCGGAGCCATCCGAACTGATTTTTGTGAGGCGGAGGGAAGGCAGCTTGCTGTTGGTAAAGACAAACTGGGCCGTCTCATTTCCATCCAGGTGGATGATCCTCTGTGCCTCGTCAATCACATATCCCGGACACTCCAGTTCAGTCACCACATAAGCGCCCACGGGGAGCTTGGAGAGGTCGATGGTCCCATCCTCCGAAGTCGTATATTCCTCCGGTCCCCAGGAGCCGTCCACCGCCTCAATGCGGAATTTGACATTGGCAATCGGCTTACTGAGATCCGCACTGTCTACCTTGATAAGATGGATGCCGGGCAGCTGGTCATTATAAAACACCCGTTCCACAATGCCCATGCCCGTGGTCAACTCCGCATATTGGGGGGTGGTATCTATAATATGCTCATCGTCTCCGGGGTTTCGTTCCTCGATCCGATAACTGCCCTCGGGCTGGTTGACCAGGAGAATTTCGCCCTGTTCATTGGTACGGAAGATGCCCAGAGAAACATTATCCCGGAAGATCTCAAACGCCACATCCGGCATAAGCTCCATCGTCTTTCGGTCATACTTGATGATCCGCAGACCAGGAAGTTCTTCATTGATAATGGTAGCGGTGGATTCCTCGCCTGACACCACATTGACCGTCTGAACGGTATCGGTCACAGCTTTCCAGCCCTCGATTCCTGCCAGCTCACGCACTTCCCATGCGCCGGGTTCAAGCTGGTCGAAGGTGATGGAACCTCCGGTGGTGGTCTGACCGCTCCGGGTCTGGCCGCTCTCCAAGTGCTTGATCTGGATGGTTACACCGGAAAGCAGATCTCCAGTGTCACTCTTTTTCTCCACCCGAAGTGAGCCGTAGGGGGCGTTCCAGAAAGTCAGGGTTGCAATCTTGTTGTACTCCACATCCGCGTGCTGGGTGCGCTCATCCGGCAAAAGATGATACCGGGGCGGGATCTCCTCGGTTACCGTATAGTGGCCCTCAAGGGTCAGAGGGATTACCACGGTCCCGTCCGGGCCAGTAGAGAAAGAGCCAACCTTGCGTCCCTCTGGATCGTACACAGAGAACACCGCGCCCTCCAGTGGGATTTTTGTGCCCTCCTCCAGCTTTACGATCTTCAGCGCGGTCTCATCCGGGTCGGGGTCCTGACCGTCATAATAGTTACTGATAGCAGCCACATCCAGCCGTACATTGTTATCCAGGTCGCAGATATAATTTTGCAGGTCGCCGTACTTATCCTTCTCCTGGCAGATGGCATACATGGCGGCATACTGCGCCACGGAGGCGGACAGTGCAAGCTGGACGCTGCCACTTTGGTTCTGGATGGATTCCGCGGGGTACAGCACCTTGAATTGAGCGGAGTAGCCGTCTCCGGTTCCTTCCGCAGCAACAGAGGTCACATCCTGGTTGTCCATGTTGACGATCCGGGTGCCATTGGGAACGGCAGAGGGGTCCTGAAAGGCGACAGAAATGTCGTAATCGTAGACCCATGTCTCGCTCCAAACCGTAAACACCTGCTGATAGTAGTCCTTACCCTCAACACTGACAGGATAGGCCACGGAATGGTCTGGGGTGGCTGTCATTTTGGGCGTGAGCATATAGTTGTAGGTGGTGCCGCGCTTGTAGATGTCCTTGGCGGCGGCCAGGATGCGGTTGCCAATGTCCAGTTCAGAACCGGAAAGGCCGGGGGCCACCTTTAGATTGTTGATGTCCCAGGTGGAAAGCAAATAACACCAGAGGGCCATCTTTGTGGCGTAATACGCCTGATACTTGTTATCCAAATTCAGTTCACCCAGACTGCGGTGGGGGTAACCGTTGGAGATAATGCCCACCACCTTGGGATCGCTGGAGCGTTCCTCCGCAAGATATTTAATGCTTTCGCCGGGTTCTACCTTTTGGGGAACACCTTTGAGATACGGATTCACACAATATGCCGGAACTTCTTTGGTTGTCCCATCATTGCTCTTATACATGAAATAGGTGTAGTCTTGCTTCTTGACAGCTCCGTTGATGGACAGATAACCCAGCTCATATCCGCCGTTATAAATGTCCACTTCGCCCAGCGCCGCTTCTACACTATCCGCGGCCCAAGCGGAGGTCGGAAGAATTCCAAGCAGCAAAACGCAGGCCAAAAACATTGAAAGCAGTTTTTTCATAAGCCCTCCTTAAAATGGACAGAAAGAGGCATGAACAACAATCTGTTCATCACCTCTTTCTGGAAGTAATTCAGTCAGGGTTTCGCAGAAACTAAGCGAAAAAAACGCAGTGCATTTCCCAATTTGGGAGATGCACTGCGTTTAGCATTCCACAGCCTGGACACACCAGCGGTATGCCCGCTGATCCCGCACACAGGTAAACAACGTGATACGGTTGTCACTGGTAGTGGCGGTGCCGCTGGTATCTGTCTCCAATACCTTTTCTACACTGACCACCTGATAGGTGCGTGTGCCCAGCTTGGTGGTCCAGGTAATGGTATCGCCTGGCTCCAGGGTATGCAGGTCTCCAAAATCATCCCGGACCCCGCGGTTGTGACCCGCAATGCAGCAGTTGCCGTCCCAGATACTAGTGCCAGGGAAATGACCGGCCCCTTTTGCCAGAGTGCTGCTGTCTGTCCCTTCGTAGACCTTGGTAGACAGGCCGATAGCCGGGATCTTGAGCGTCCCCAGATGTCCGCCGGAGTAGTAGAGATCGCTGGTGACGGCAGTATAGCCGACGTCCTGGCCAGAACTGCCCCCATTTCCTGTGTCGATCACAGGATAGTTGACGCTCCCTGTCTGGG
>NZ_NFIQ01000120.1 GCF_002159455.1 Flavonifractor sp. An306 | reverse complement strand
CCAGATACGACATGCTGGACACCTCCTTCTTGGCCTTCGTTCACCTTGCCGCCATTGCAATTCTGTTGACTTAGAACAAGTCTCCTGATTTTTCAAACAAGCCCTAGGCAAGCCGCTGCAAATCGGCAGCTTGACAATCAAAAACAGGTTTTGCATGGCTCCCATCGGCGGAGGGCAACATCACCTTCCCGGAGGTGGACTGAAGGACGAAACCATACAGTATCTGGTGGAACGTGCGAAGGGTGGCTTTGGTCTGATTTTCACCGGGGCGTTGGCAGCGGACTGTACGGTTGACCCTTATACAGGTATTGGGCCTGCAATTCTTCAAAATCCGGACGCTTTCAAAATGACTGCAACGGAACTGAATGAACGGGCAAACGCCTATGGAACAAAAATTTTCGCACAGATTACGATGGGCTTGGGGCGTAATTATCCGAACCTTCCCGCCCCGTCCTCTGTTCATGTATTTCGCCATCCGGGAGAAGTTTCGCCGGAGCTGACCCATGACCAGATCAAGTCAAAGATTGAGTCGGTTATTAAGGCAGCGAAAATTGCAAAGGATTCCGGTTTCGCCGGTGTGGAAGTCCACTCCATTCACTGGGGCTATCTTCTGGATCAGTTTGCTTTGTCCATGATGAACCACCGTACTGATGAATATGGCGGCAGTTTGGAGAACCGTCTGCGCGCCGCAAAAGAAATCTTAGAAGGAATCAAGCAGGAGTGCGGCAGCAATTATCCTGTGAGTATGCGGCTGGGTCTGAAAACCTTTGTAAAAGACTTTGAAAAAGCAACGCTTACCGGCGAGGACGAAGCCGGAAGGACACTGGAGGAAGGCATCCAGATTGCGAAGCTGCTGGAATCTTACGGATATGACTGCCTGAGTGTGGACACCGGCACTTACGATTCCTTCTACTATGCCTGCCCGCCCATGTATATGCCGAAAGGCTATCTTGTGGAAATGGCAGCAAAGGCAAAAGAAGCCGTGAACATTCCTATTCTTGCAGGTGGCAGGATGAACGACCCGGACATTGCCGAAGCAGCGATTCGGGATGGAAAAATCGACGCTGTGGTAATGGGGCGGGCAGCATTGGCTGACCCGGAATATCCGAACAATGTACTGACTGGACACACGGAACGTATCCGTCCTTGTATCGCTTGCAATCAGGGCTGTATTACCCGACTTCAGCAGGGAAAACAGCCTACCTGTGCAGTGAATCCAACCGCTATGCGTGAAATCCGCTTTGCTATGCGTCCCGCAATACAACCGAAGAAGGTAGTCGTTGTAGGTGGTGGCGTAGCCGGTATGGAAACGGCGCGAGTTGCCGCCATGCGGGGACATAAGGTTTCTCTGTATGAAAAAAATGATAAGCTGGGTGGCAATCTGATTCCCGGTGGTTCTCACAGCTTCAAAAAAGAGGTACGGGAATTGAACGCCTGGTATCAGGATGAATTGAGTCTGCTGCCGGTAGAAGTCCATACAGGGGAAACAGTGACCGCCAAGGAGCTGAAAGGCATGGGCGCTGATGTGATTGTGCTGGCGACTGGCTCTGTCCCGATTATGCCGAAGGTTCCGGGTATCGACGACGCAAAGGTGATCGGCTGTACTCCAATCTGCTGCTGAAAATGTACCTCATGTCACTCAAAAGCGGCGGTACAGCAGAAATCCGGGCGCTGATCGACAAGGCAGCCGCCGGTGTAGAACTGGCCGGGGACGAGTACATAGACCCGGCAGACGGCCTCATTCACTGTAAGAAGTGCGGCGGCCAGAGGCAGACCGTTGTGCCATGCTTTGGGAAACCGGGCTACTTCATGCCCCGCTGTATCTGCCAGTGCCAGCGGGAGGCCGAGGAACAGCGCAAAGCCACCGAGGAACGGCAGCGCCGCATGGAGCGTATCAAGCGCCGGAAGGCCCAGGGCCTGCAAGACCGCTATCTGTACGACTACACCTTTGCCAACGACAACGGCCAAAATCCCCTGATGGACAAGGCCCGCGCCTATGTGGAGAACTGGAAGGAGGCATACAAAAACAACACCGGCCTGCTGCTGTTTGGGGATGTGGGAACCGGCAAGTCCTTTTTCGCCGGTTGTATCGCCAACGCCCTGCTTGACCGGGATGTGCCGGTGCTGATGACGAACTTTCCCACCATCCTGAACCGCCTGACAGGGATGTTCGACCAGGACAGGGCCGACTTTATCGCCAGCTTTGACGAGTACGACCTGCTCATCATTGACGATTTGGGTGTGGAGCGCAGTACCGAGTATGCGATGGAGCAGATGTTTTTCGTCATTGACAGCCGCTACCGCAGCCGCAGGCCCATGATCATCACCACCAACCTGAAACTGGCCGAACTCAAGAACCCGCCCGACCTGGCCCACGCCCGTATCTATGACCGTATCCTGGAACGGTGCGCCCCGATCCTCTTTGCCGGGAAAAACTTCCGAGAGGAAAACGCCGGGGCCACCAAGCAGGCGGCGAAAGACATTGTGAACCGTAAGAGCGAATAATTGTTTTGCCGGACGGCGCAGCCCCGCCCGGAGAAAGGAGCGCCATGAGCGAAGAAACCCGCACCATGCAGACCGCAGACACCACTCCGGCCAGAGTGCCGGAGGACGCCCCCGCGCTGGTAAAGAAAATCGGCAAGACCACCTACAAGGTGCGCGTCCATTTCAGCCAGACCAGCACCGAAACCATGAGCGATAAAATCAAGCGTATGCTCAAAAACGAGATACAGCAGATGTAAACACAGTGGGCCGGAAACCTTCAAACAGGCTTCCGGCCCTTTTCATGCCAGGAGAAAAGGCGCAGAGGTCAATCCTCCACGCCTTCACTTTCGAGAAACTGTGCGACGGTCATGCACTTTGGATGTTCCATATCCAGACTTAAAAAGTCTTTATCGCCGGTGAGGATAATATCCACATCCGACACAATGGCCGCGTTTAAGATCGGCTGGTCTTTTGCATCGCGTATCAGCTTTTCCGCATGGTCTACCGCAGGAATTAACTCATAGGACATCTCTGCCAGCAGCACTTCGGCATCCGGGAGATACTTTGGCGCTTTCCGTCCGAGAATATCCCGCAGCTCTGCGATGTTGCGGTCACACAGGACTATTTCGTGATTGTCTGCGATGTAGAGCAACGCCCGCGCCGGTTTGGAACGGGGAAAAACCAATGCGGAAAACAGAATGTTTGTGTCTACCAATATCCGCATTTTATCGTCCCTTTCCATAACGCGCTTCGTCTACAAGCGCCTGAATATCATCCTCGCTGGATACGCCCAGTGCATCAGCGGCCCCGGCAAAGGCGGCCTGTGCTTTTCGGATGGCCGCAGCGGAGGCGTTGCTGACAACGATCTCTCCATTCTGCTTTTGGAGGAACAGGATTTTATCGCCGGATTTCAGCCCAAGCTGCCGCCTGATTTCTACCGGCACAGTGATTTGACCGTTTGCAGAGATTTTCGCCAAATTCATACAAGTCACCCTTTCTGTTCTTTAGAACTCAAGTTTTCTTTATCTCTGCTTATATTATATCCCATGCGCCGGGAAAAGTAAACTCGTCCAAGCGATAAAAAGACGCTTGTTTGTGACTTTTTCGTGAATTTGATTAAAAAGCCCTTGACAACTCGTTTCGGGCAAAACTGCAAAATCTATCCTGATTTCCTGCGGCTCCCGGCTGGCCCCCTTTGACATCCCCCAGCTCCGGGAGATCATGTCTTATGACGAACTGGAGCTTGACCGCATCGGGGATCGGAAAACGGCGGTTTTCTTCACGATTTCCGACACCACTCCGACTTATAACTTCATTGTGGCCCTGGCCTTTTCGCAGATGTTCAATCTTCTGTGTGAACGGGCGGACAATGTTCACGGGGGCCGCCTGCCCCATCATGTGCGGGTGCTGTGGGACGAGGCGGCCAACACGGGGCAGGTGCCCTCCCTGGAGAAGCTGGTGGCCGTGATCCGTTCCCGCGAGGTGAGTCTGTGCCTGTTCTATCAGCAGTACGCGCAGTGCAAGGCCATTTACAAGGACAACGCGGAAACGATCTTATGGGAACGAGTACCTGTATGTGGATGAAGATATGCGGCTCAGGCTGGAAACGAAGCTGATCCATAGCATCGTAACAGGTTTCAAGGTACTGCCGGTCTAAAATCGTCCGGGGCAAGTTTCACGGCTCCCTTTCCTTGCCCCAGCGATCCGACAGCCAAGACGAAAGTTCCTTGACAAAGAAAGCCCGGCGGGAGGCCTCCGGCGCAGCATAAGGCAGACGGATACGATCTGTCTGCGTGGAGCCGGTCGGCCGGTGCGCCATGACCCTGTTGCAAGTCCGCAGGACGGGACCCCTACCAAACAGGTGAGCGACAAAACTGGGCCGTAAAACAGGTGTGGCAGCTTGTGGGCGATGATATGCAGGCAGGATAATGAGACTCGCGCATTGGACGCCCGCAAAGCATCGTGCGCCGCACCCATCAGCATGGGCCGGGGTGAAATTCCCGTGGAGCTGTGCCAGCAGCCGTCCGTTTTCTGCCTCTTTCGTATTGATCTTTCTTGCGAAAGGGGGTCATTCTATGCAAGAAAAAACTGCTGCCGGCAAGACCGGCACATCCAATAAATCATTAGATGAAAAGACGACCTATCGCTTCGGCAATAGGTCGTTTGTCGTTGAACCTGTTTTTCGGCAAGATGGCCCGGATACCCTGGGCAGCATCCTTCTGAGGCTGATGAAGTCCGAGAGCGAAGCAAAGTAAATCTCCCGGACCCGGCTGACAGGGACGGCGGACGGCGGTATAATGAACATAGACAAGTTATATTTGCTATTCGGCTGTCCCGGAGGAAGGAGGACTGAATGAGACAGTCGAACAACCGCAAATCCCGTGATGTGACCGCGTTCCTCTATGAGCGGCTTTCCCGCGATGACAACCTGGAGGGCGAGAGTTACAGCATCGGCAACCATGATGTAATGTATAGAGGGTGGAATACACCAAAAAACATTACATCATGACTGACGGCTCATTTGTGGCGAATGAAAAGACAGTTATGATAAAGGAGGGATGCCCTCAAACCTACCGTAACTGTCAACCACATTCCCACGAAAGGAGTCTTGTATGGAACTGACTTACACCAAATGCGGCGATTATCTCATTCCTGACCTTGTGTTATTGGACACCAAAGAGTACCATATCGGGAAATATGGCCGGTTGCGCCGTGCCTACTTAAAAGAACACCGGCCCATTCTGTATACCGATCTCATTGTCACTGAAAAACTGTTTCCCCATTTGGAGGAAATCGACACCGCCTGCCGGGAGCGGCTGGAAATTATCGAAAAAGCCATGATGCAGCAAGAGGGCGTCACAGAAGCCCTGAAA
>NZ_NFIQ01000012.1 GCF_002159455.1 Flavonifractor sp. An306 | reverse complement strand
GTTCCCGCCTGCTCCGTTATTTTAAACGGAGCGGAGATCACCCTGCCGCCCAAACCAGATGGTGCACCGTTTTACGTGATGGACCTGCTGGAGCGCACGGGGATCGACTTTAAAAATGCCCAGTCGCCTATTTTTCTGCGGGTCAACGGCACGGACTGCATCTTTCAGCAGGTATTGCAAAACGGCGACCGGGTAGATATTGGTTTTGAACAATGAGGCGGTGGAATCATAACATGAAACGACACAAGTATCTGCCATTTTTGTGGGCGCTGGCCTTTCTGCTTCTGGCTGGATGCGGCGGCGACACCCCACAGCCGGTAGAATCCTATTCCGCGGGAGAGGATACCCTCCCCGCACTGAATCAACTGGTCACGCTGGAGGAGAATTTCCAGTATGAAACCACAGAGGATGACGACGGCCTGATCAGCTTCCACTACGAGGCCCTTACCTCCGGCAAGGACGTGGCGCAAAGCTATGCCAAGGACCTGGTGGAAAACCAGCAATGCGTACTGCTGGACGAGGATAACCAGCTGCTCCCGGAGGACCAGAAGTTCGCTGACACCGGCACGGTGGTGGCGGCAAAGGAGAGCTCCTCCGGCGACGGACTGTTCCAGCTGTCCATCTCCTGGGATGAGACCTCCTGCACCATTTCTCCCAAGCTGGAGGAGGGAGCCAAGCTGCCCGAGAAGGAGGAGGACTCCATGACGCTGGAGGAGGCAACCAATTACCTCCAGTCTCAAGCCCCATCCACCCTCGGACTGGAAGGGACCGACATGTCCAACTACATTATTTTCCCAGAGGAGGGGCTGGCTGTTCTGGACGGAAAAACCTGTCTGAGCCTGAATGTCTATACGGCGGACACCCATCAATATGTATCCACCTATCTGATCGGAGAGCCGGGCAGACAGATTTATCAACTGGACAGAGAGACCGGCGAAGCCACTCTGCTGCTCTCTTAAGTGCCCCTGTTTCAAATGCCCTCACATAAAATGATTTTGTGCGTGTGAATGTACGGCAGACAATGCTGAAAACATGGAGGGAATGAATGTATGAAAAGTATCCGTCAAAAGCTTCTGCTCTATATCCTGAGCATCGCCACAGCGGCAGCTGTTTGTTGCGGCGGCGTCGGCATTTTCATGAGCTACTCCAGCAGCCAGTCCACGCTGCAAAGCAGTATGCTCGCCATTGCTTCCCTGTCCGCTGGCCGGGTATCCTATGAAATCCAGTCCTATGAGTATACCGCGGAAGCCTTGGGCATGGTCCCTGAACTCAGCAGCGTAACCGCTACCATACCGGAGAAAAAGGCCATCCTGGACCAATGGGTGGAGGAGTATGGCATGGTGCGCGGCAACGTTCTGAACACCTCCGGCAACAGCCTGTTTGACGGCAATAATTACGCCGACCGGGAGTATTTCCAGCAGGCCATGCAGGGCAACGTCTACATCTCTGTTCCCACGGTCAGCAAGGTCACCGGCGAGCTGTCTCTGATGGTGGCCGCTCCCCTGTGGCAGGACGGTATCCCCAACAGCCGGGTTGCCGGTGTGGTCTATTTCGTGCCCAAGGAGACCTTCCTGAACGATATTATGGCTACCATTGAGGTGAGTGAGAACAGCGGCGCCTACATGCTGGACAAGAACGGCAATACCATCGCTCACATCAATATGGACAACGTCATGAACCAGGAAAACACTGTGGAAGAGGCCAAGACCAATGCCTCCCTGGCGGAGTTGGCCGCCCTCGAGAGCAAAATGGTGGCGGGCGAGACCGGTTTCGGTGAATATACTTACAACGGCGTGAGCAAATATCTGGCCTACAGCCCTGTGCCCGGCACCGACGGCTGGAGCCTGGCCGTAAACGTCTATGTCTCCGACTTTATGGGCACTACCTACCGCAACATCGTTATTATCGCCATTCTGGTAGCCGCTGTGGTAGTGGCCGCCGTCGTCCTCTCCATTCGGGTTGCCAACGGGCTGGGCAAGCCCATCCGCCTGTGTGTCCAGCGCATCCAGGGCCTGGAGCAGGGCGACCTGGCCTCCCCTGTCCCCACCTTCAACCGGAGAGATGAGATTGGCCAGCTGAGTGAGGCCACCGGAGAGATTGTCCATCTCCTCCAGGGTATTATTCAGGATATCGGCTATCTGCTGGGCGAAATGTCCCGCGGCAACCTGAACGTCCGCTCTCAGCACCGTGACCTGTACGTGGGCGACATGGCGGAGGTGCTGACCACCGTACAGGATCTGGAAAACCGTCTGAGCGAAACCATGTCCCAGATCCACACCGCCGCCGAGCAGGTCTCCGCCGGCGCCGAGCAGGTCTCTTCCGGCGCCCAGGCCCTGGCTCAGGGCGCCACGGAGCAGGCCAGCGCCGTACAGGAGCTGTCTGCCACCATCAACGACATTGACGACACCTCCCGGAAAAACGCCGAGGCCGCCAAACTGGCTCAGGACAGCTCCCATGTGGCCGGCGGCCAGGTGGTGGCCAGCAACGAAAAGATGGGCGCCCTGCGCTCCGCCATGGCTGACATTCTCAAGGGCCACCAGGAGATCAGCCAGATCATTGAGACCATTGAGAACATTGCCTTCCAGACCAACATCCTGGCTCTGAACGCCGCCGTGGAGGCCGCCCGGGCCGGCAGCGCCGGCAAGGGCTTCGCCGTGGTGGCCGACGAGGTGCGCAGCCTGGCCTCCAAGTCCGACCAGGCCGCCAAGCAGACCAAGGAGCTGATCGAGCGCTCCACTGCCAACGTGGAACGGGGCAGCCAGCTGACCGAGGACGTCAGCGCAGCCCTGAATTCCACCATGGAGCTGGCAGAAAAGGCGGTCAGCTACATGAACGAGGTGGCCGAGAATATTGTCTCCGAGACCGAGGCCATCCACCAGGTCACCGAGGGCACCGACCAGATCTCCAGCGTGGTGCAGACCAACTCCGCCACCGCGGAGGAGAGCGCTGCCGCCAGCGAGGAGCTGTCCGGCCAGTCCCACCTGCTGAAGGAACTGGTTGCCAAGTTTACCCTGCGCGACCAGAGCGATTTCAGCCTGGACGAATAACATAAGACAAAAGACATCCCCGGAAACCCAAGGGTTTCCGGGGATGTCTTTTCTTCTATGGAACGGCAGGAGCATCAGCCCTTGATGTGGCGGGCCAGGCGCTTATCTTCCGTGCGGATATGGGAAACCAGGATGGCTACCACACCATTGAGGTCGCCCAGCGCCTTCACAGAGGGTCCCTCCCGTGTCAGTACCTGGGTGGTCTCCGCCAGCTTGCGGCGATACCCGTCGTGGAACTGCTTGTGAGCCGGATATCCGGGATAATTGCTCTTGGTCTGCAGGCCCTCCTCATCCCGGAAGTGCTTGGCCACATAGTCCCCCAAAAACTGAACCGTCTTCTGGATCTGATCCCGGCCTTTGCCCTGTGTGCAGGCATCCATCAGATTGTTGACCGCTGCAAACAGTTCCCGGTGCTCCGAGTCAATCAGAGCGTTGCCAGTGAGCAGATCGTCTGTTAATTCATATTTCATCTCTTAGTATGCTCCTTTCCAAATTTTGCATAAATCATGCTTCTGCCGGATATAAACCCCATTAAACATATCGACCAATAGAGAAAAAAGATAAGAGGTTTGCAAAAATTATTCCCAGCACAAAAGCATGGTTTTTTTTCGTTTGCCCTTATTTTATAAGAGGAATGGACGATATATATATTGAAAGGTATGGCGGCCCGTACTCTGGCCCCAAAAAACCAAAATTTTTAGGAAAGGGAGGGCTTGCTGTGGTGGCTCCGATTTATCCCACCGGCATTTATTCCGCCGGAGGTGTTTCGTCTTACGCCAGAAAAAATGGCGCGGCGTCCGTCAAGACGTCGGAGCAGCGGTATGATCAGGTCCAGTTTTCCTCCCACTTGGATGAGATGGAAAAACGAGTGAAGGAAACAGTGGGGCAGATCTCCCGGCAGGTTCGCATCCGCCCCACCCATCAGGAGATTGAAACGCTGCGCCAGCAGGTAGCTGACGGGACCTATCAGGCTAATCCCGGAGAAATCGCGGCGCGCATGTTGCTGTTGGAGGGCCGCTGAATCAGTATGGAATTTAAAGATTATCTCACTTTTTTGCAAAAACTCCACCAGGAGCTGACAGATCTGAACGCTGTAGAGCAGAAGAAAATCGCGGCGGTTCAGGCCGGTGATCTGGATACGCTGGACGCCTGCATGAAGCAGGAACAGGCGGCCACCATGTCCCTGCGGGGGCAGGAACAGCGCAGAAACCAGTTGCTCAAGCAGCTGGGTCTGGAACAGATTCCTTTGCGGGAGCTGCCCCGTCATGCCCCCGACGCCCTGCGGAGCGAAACCCAGCAGACGGTGGAACGGCTTATGCGGACCTATCAGGTTCTTTCCAGCGCGCAGGGCGCCGCCCGTACCCTGATGGAAAGCGATCTGCGCAAAATTGAGCGGCAATTGGAACGGGGCGGACCAGCCGCCCGGAAATCGTCGGAGAAGGGTCCGGCGCATACAACAGATTTTAGAGCTTGAGGAGGACGACAGCATGGGTACATTTGGCTCCTTCGGTACCGTGCGGCTGGGTATCTATGCCGCCCAAAAGGGCCTGGACGTAACAGGCAATAACATCACCAACATCAACACGGAGGGCTACACCCGCCAGCGGCTGAATCAGGTCAGCCTGATCCCCGGCGCCGCCGACCGCTATTTCTCCAGCTATAAGACCCGTATCGGCCAGGGCGCCGTGGTGGCGGGCGTGGACCAGCTGCGGGACCCCGGCCTTGACATCTCCTACCGCAAGGCTGTGGCCGACGTGGGCAGCGCCAACGCCAAGCTGGGCGGCCTGAACGATCTGGCCACCATTCTGGACGAAGTGGGCAAGGGCGATCTGGAGCAGGACGACGGCGTGATCCTCAGCCAGCTCAACGACCTGCGGGATCTGATCAACGAGGCCATCACCAACGGCGTGGGTACTTACAACAGCCTGATTCGGGAGTCTTCCAAGTCCTTGGCCAGCCTTTTTAACTCTTATGCCAGCAAGCTGGAGCAGTTGGATAAGACCTACCAGGATAAGCTGGACCAGGAAGTCACTGAGGTCAATAATATCCTGAAAAATATTCAGGAGCTGAATGTGGCCATCCGCAATGCCGATATCCGGGGCGACGAGGGTCTGGAACTGCGGGATCAGCGGAATCTGCTGCTGGATAAGCTGAACGAGTATGTCAAGGTAGACGTAAAGTACAGAATGAAAGATATTGGAGCGGACACCGAAATTGAGGAATTGACCATCACCCTGGCCAACGACCCGCCCCACAACCACACGCTGGTACAAGGCGAGTACGCTACACATCTTGACTGCTCGGACGATGGTCGTTACAATATCACCCTCAGCGGCCTGACCAACACAAAGGGTGAAGCTCATCCTGATCCTACTTTGCAGGGGGATATCGTGCTGCTGGACAACGACCTGTACGGTTCCCTCCAGTCCCTCCGGGAGCTGCTCACCGAGAAGGGTGAGTATTCCACTACTCCCGAGTCCCTTGATAAGGCGCTGCAGAGCAATGTGGATGGGGTCAACGATATTCTGAATCAGATCGCAGCTTTGAACGCCGTGATCTATGGCGGCGGGGATCAGGCTACAATTGATGCGGCCATTGCAGAGCGTCAGCAGTTCCTCACAGAACTGGAAGGCTATGTAGACGTTGAGGCCACGGAAACGCCTACGTCGTTTACCATTCAATTGGCAGGCGGCAACAAGGAAACGCTCCTGTCCAATCAGACCGTTACCGAGCTGCAGAAGGTACAGGACCCCGCAACCGGCGAATATTCCGTCACTGTTGGCAACGCCGGCCCTTCGGTGGACGCCGGTGACCTTAACGGCACGCTGGGCTCCGCGCTGGCTGCCGCAAATTCCCCCGCTGACTCCACTGTGGATCCGGATGCCTCCTCTAAGCGGGGTATTCCCTATTATCGGATGACCCTGGACAATCTGGCCCGGACCTTTGCCGAGGCGATGAACGAGCTGAATGACACCGGCCTTGAAGGCAGCGGCGTTCTGTTCAGCAACAGCAGCTCGGGCAACGATACGAGCAATATTACCGCCGCCAATATCTCCGTCTCCTTCGACTGGAGCAATGATAAGGTTTCCATCCAGGCCACGGATGACCCCAACGCTCCCAGCGGCGATACCTCCCAGCTGGCCAAGTTCTTGGATCTGTTCAATCGGGAAGATATCGACTTCCTCCCCGGCAACATTAACCCGGGCGCCGCGGGCGATGCCTATACCGGCTCCTTTGAAAATATGCTGCTGCGGATCCAGTCTACACTGGCAGAGGATCAGATGACCACCGACGCTGTGCTCAACAATCATCTCGTTACCGCTAACGACATTTATGTAGACCGTGACAGCGTAATGGGCGTGGATCTGAACGATGAGGCCACAAGCCTGATGACCTATCAGAAGGCCTATTCCGCCGCCTGCCGGCTGATGACCACGTTGAATACCGCGCTGGACTCTCTGCTGGCCATGTAAACCCGCTTTTGGATTTGAGGTGAATGGATTATGATGCGCATTACCACCAACAGTACCCTGTATACATACCAAAACAATCTGATGAAGTCTTCCAATCAGCTCTATTCCGCCATGAATAAGCTGATGACCAAGCGAAATTTTGACACCTATGCCGCGGATCCCGCCGCGGCTACCCGTGCGTTCAAGATTCACAGTTCCCTGAACGCCACCAACGCCCAGGCCTCCAACAACACCATGGTGTACAACAAGTTCTCCTCCGCCTGGGATATTGCTGATGACTTTCTTGATAAGCTGTCTCAGGATCTGGCCGAGACACCCCTGATCGCCGGTCTGAACGACCCCAACGCCACCGTCCGCAACACCTTCGGCGATGTGATCCTCTCCGGCGCGGAGTCCATGGTGCAGAGCCTGAACAGCAAATACGGCACCGACTACATCTTCGGCGGCGCTGATACCCAGAATCCCCCCTTCGCCATAGAGACTGTGGAAGATCCGGTCAATGGGGATAAGCACTATCTCACCTACCGCGGCATTCGCCTGGATGATCCGGACCCCACTTACTATGATAAAGTCTATCTGGACGAAAACAATAAACCGGTCCCGGTTGACCCAGCCGACCCGAACGGCGACAAGATGACCAACCAGGACATGCTGGACAAGTGGAACGCGGAGCACCTGTATGTGGATATCGGCAAGGGCTTTGAGGTGGACAAGGACGGAAACGTCATTGATTCCACCGCCTTTGACGCCGCCATCCGGGGCACCGATTTTATCGGCGGCACCGGCTTTGACGAGGACGGCGATCCCAAGAACATTGTCTCCATTATGCTCCGGGCGGCCGAAGTTTTTAAGGGTTATAACGAAGAGACCAAGACCTGGGGCCCTGCCGGCGATTATGAGGATGCTCAGCGTCTGGTCAACAAGTTCCGTGACGCCCAGGACGCGGTCAGCAAGCAGCACACCGCCCTGGACACCAAAGCCAAATACTTGGAAACCAACAAGACGCAGCTGGAGAGCACCTTTGACGCACTTAACAGCGAGCGACAGAGCATTGAGAATATTGACGAGGTAGAGGCCATTCTGACCCTCTCCTGGGCTCAGACCAGCTACAACGCCGCCATCCAGGTAGGCGCCAACGTCATTCCCCAGTCTCTGATGGATTATCTGAACTAATCTGCCCGTTAAGGGACATTTAATTTGCGCCGTGCGAGGTGCAGGAAAGGAGTCTTTCAGGTCATGTATCCGCTGATCGAGATCAAAACTGTCCCCATTGAAATCCAGATGAAAGTCACCAATGCCCACCTGGAGTATGCCCGCGGCACAGCCCAGATGGAGATCTCCCGGGACAAAAATGGACTGAGCATCCGCAGCCAACCCATCAGGGTGAACATTGACAGCTTTGAGGCCCGCAATTCCGTAACCCCCACCACAGCTACTTTAATCCAGCAGCAGGCCCAAGCAGGTAGGCAGGGAGCCTATCAGGCCACTGCCGTAATGGCCAGGGAGGGCCGTATGATGATGGAGGCACGCATCGACCAGGACGTGATCCCTCAGCTGGCGAAACAGCAGAACCTTGGCAATCCCACCAACGTGAACATCGACTTTTTACCCACCGTAGGCCCGGATATCAGCTGGGACGGCGGCGAAATGAGCATCCGTTATGAGATGGATAAGCTGAACTTTGACTGGCGCATGGAGCAGATGAGCTTTACCTTTGTTCCCGGCGATATTGAGTTCACTGTAACCCAGCAACCGGATGTGATCATCAAGTATGTGGGCGGCCCGCTGTATGTGCCCCCCTCTGCCGACCCTAATTACGAGCCTATCGACGTTAACGCCTAAAAGGAGGAACCCTCTTGCAGCTGGACACCAAATATTTCGGGCGGATCGACTACGCCCCGGAGGACGTGTTGACCTTCCCCAACGGACTGTTTGGGTTTGAGACAGAGAAATCTTTTTTGCTGCTGCCTTTTGAGGGCAGCGACGGAAATATGCTCTGTCTGCAGAGCTTGGCTGCGCCCTCTCCCGCGTTTATCGCCATGAATCCCTTTTCTCTCAAGCCGGACTACACCCCCATCCTCTCCCATGAGGAGCTGCACATGATGGAGGTCTCCCGCAGCGAGGATCTGTGCTACTACGTCATGTGTGTGGTGCGGGAGCCGGTAGGGGCCAGTACTCTCAATCTGCGCTGCCCGCTGGTGATCAATCCCGATCTGCGCCGGGGTATGCAGGTGATTCTGGATACCGATGCCTACCACATGCGTCATCGGCTGGATGAATTCTCCAACGGGGGGGTGGGCTGATGCTGGTCCTGAGCCGCAAAGTGGGCGAGTCCCTGGTGATCGACGACCACATCAGCGTCACCGTTCTGTCCATTGAGCCTGGCGGGCAGGTAAATATCGGTATCTGCGCCCCCAAGGAGGTTCTGGTGCTCCGCAGTGAGCTGCAGAAGGCTGTCAGCACCAACCAGGACGCCGCTGACGCCGCGCCGCCGGCCCTGGTCAACGAGTTGAAGTCGGCCCTTCTCCACCGTGGAAACGGTTCTGCCTCTTCCTGAGAAAAAATACCCGTCATCTGAAGCAGCTCTTGCTTCCAGATGACGGGTATTTTTTACGGTTCGGATGTACATATTCCTCCGGTGCGGTTATTCTGAAAAAGCCTTCTGCATGGACATGACAATCTGCTCCGGATCAAAGGGTTTATAGACAAAGCCCTTGGCGCCGATATCCTTGGCCTCATTGATGGTATCGTCATAAGCCAAGGAGGATACCATCAGGATCCGGGCCTCCGGGTGCTTTTGCAGGATGGTCCGGGCCGTCTCCAGCCCATCCATACCGGGCATCAGAATATCCATCGTCACCAGGTCCGGATGCACCTGCTCGTACAGGCTCAGAGCTTCTTCTCCGCTCTGGCAGCAGGCTACCACTTCATAATCTGTATCAGACAAGATTCTCTGCAGTTGCAACTGGACAATTCGGGAATCATCCACTACCATAATTTTCTTCCCCATATTGTATCGCTCCTTCTCAACGATCCAGCTTGCCCTCTATTATATCTTATTATGAGGAAATAGGCAAGATTTGATGTATCAACTGTACGCCTTCTTTGCAATTACTGACGTAATTGAGCACACACCGGCAGTCTCCCTCATCTTTGGGCACATAGCGGCCCCGGCAAAATCTTGGTATGCAGAAGCGGGATCTGATGTGCGCTGTCTGAAACAGTTTGGATGCCACTTGCCCACAGATTACATTGAAATACTCCTTGGTAAAGTCTTCTACGTCCTGTAGCTCGACCTGATTCTGCTGCATGACTCTCTGTGTCAAACGCTGCAGCAGCGCCATGTCCATATACAGCGTCAAGGTGGCATGGTGTCCCCCTTCAAAGGTCGTGTGGACCGTACAGATGTCGCCGGAGAACGCGGCATCATGCTCGCAGGGGGAAATGCTGGTCATGCGGTTGGTAATATCCTGCATGGCGCAGTTTAAAATATCCTGAATCTCCTTCTGGGTAAGCGAGTTCAAGGTACATCCTCCTTTCTCCCGATTCAGATGGGCGGTGAAACCATCCGCCATGTCGATGATGCAGTTCCGCTCCACCTGTCTTGACGCAATACGTGCCGCATCCGATCCACACAACCACATCCGGCCCTTCCCTTGCCGGACGGTACAGGCTGTGCTCCTCCTGTGATGGGACAGGCACATTTCTCTGCCTTTGCAAACATTCCATTTCTATCCCGCCGCCAGAGCGGTCATACACTCCAACAGCCGCGGACTTTTTCCCTCATTACTTATATCGCCTACTTTTCCAATTAATTAAATAAATTTTCATAAAAACTCCGTATAACCCTCAATTATATGGAACTAATCCATACTTTTTTTCTAGTTTTTCGCATGTGACGGGTTATATATTTCCATTTTAGTTTATATAATAAATAAATGCAAGAAAAACCGGCGCGGGTTTATCTCCGCGCCGGTTTTGTTTCTACTATAGGTTCTCCACCTCCGGCCAGGGCAGGTCCACCACAGTGGGAGTATGATCCACGGCGGGCAGAAACCGCTCCAGAAAATCCGTCAGCTTCAGCCGGATGGTGGAGGTGGAAAAACAGGGGTGGCCGCTGAGCCATTCCCCCGCCAGCAGCTCCCGGTCGATCACCAGACGGACCCTACCCTCTTTGTCGTGCATCAGCTCAAAGGCGCTGGCCGAGCCGGGAGCGGCGCCCAGCAGCTGTTTCATCTGCTCCGGAGTGGCAAAGGACAGCCGGGCGCAGCCCAGCTGCTTGGTCAGATCCTTGGTCTTGAAGGGCTTGTCCCCCGGCATCAGCAGCAGATAGAAGTCGGTCTGCTGTCGGTTGGTCAGCAGCAGATTCTTGCAGATGGGTACTCCCAGAACCGCCTCCACCGCCTTGCAGTCCTCCATGGTGTTGGCGTAATCGTGGTCGCACCGGAGATAGGCAATCCCCAGCTGGTCCAAAAAGGCGTACACCGCCATTTCGTTGGGGTCCCGGCTCTCCGCCGGAGGGCCCGTATAAACTTCAGGATTCACATACATGGCTCACACCCCGGCCAGCGCCTGGTCCACATCCTCCAGGATATCGTGGATATCCTCAATGCCCACGCTGAGGCGCACCAGATCCGGGGACACCCCGGCGGCGGCCAGTTCCTCGTCGGTCATCTGCCGGTGGGTGGTGGAGGCGGGATGGAGGGTGCAGGTCTTAGCGTCGGCCACGTGGGTGGCGATGGAGGCCAGCTTCAGCCCGGCCATGAATTTGGAGGCCGCCTCCCGGCCGCCCTTCACGCCGAAGGACACCACGCCGCAGGTGCCGTTGGGCAGATACTTTTGGGCCCGCTCGTAATAGGGGTCCCCCTCCAGGCCGGGATAGCGTACCCAGGCCACCTTGGGGTGGTCCTTGAGGAACTTGGCTACCGCCAGACCGTTCTCACAGTGGCGGGCCACCCGCAGGGGCAGGGTCTCCAGGCCGATGTTCAGATAGTAGCAGTTCTGGGGAGAGGGGATGGCTCCCAGATCCCGCATGAGCTGAGCGGTGGCCTTGGTGATATACGCCCCCTCCAGGCCGAAGCGCTCGGTGTAGGTGATGCCGTGATAGCTCTCGTCAGGGGTGGTCAGGCCGGGGAACTTGTCGGCGTGGGCGGTCCAGTCAAATTTGCCGGAGTCCACAATGGCCCCTCCCACCGCGTTGGCGTGGCCGTCCATGTACTTGGTGGTGGAGTGGGTAATGATATCGGCCCCCCACCGGAAGGGGTTGCAGTTCACCGGAGTGGCAAAGGTGTTGTCCACGATCAGGGGCACGCCATGGGCGTGGGCCGCCTTGGCAAACTTCTCGATATCCAGCACCGTCAAAGCCGGGTTGGCGATGGTCTCCCCGAACACCGCCCGGGTCTCAGGCCGGAAGGCGGCCTCCAGCTCAGCCTCGGAGCAGTCGGGATCCACGAAGGTGAAGGAAATGCCCATCCGCTTCATGGTGACGGCAAACAGGTTATAGGTGCCGCCATAGATGGAGGAGGAGCACACCACATGCTCCCCGCAGGAGACAATGTTGAAGATGGCATAGAAGGAGGCCGCCTGGCCGGAGGAGGTGAGCATGGCGGCGGAGCCCCCCTCCAGAGCGCAGATCTTGGCCGCCACGTGGTCGTTGGTGGGGTTCTGCAGGCGGGTATAGAAATAACCGCTGGCCTCCAGGTCAAAGAGGGCGCCCATGGCCTCCCCGGTGGTGTAGCGGAAGGTGGTGGACTGGATGATGGGGATGTTGCGGGGCTCTCCGTTGCCGGGCGTGTAGCCCGCGTGGAGGCACTGGGTACTGATGCGGTGTTGGCTCATGGGTCTGAACTTCCTTTCTGTGTGGATATCTATGCAATAATGATGTATGTTACACCCGGCGGCCCGCCTTTGTCAAGGAGGAGGTCAGGTCCCAGCCTCATAGACGGCTGTCAGGATGTCCGCCTCGGTCAGCTTCTGGATGGGGCGGTAGGGGATTTCACTTCCCTCCACCGTCACATACACCGACTCCACCCCCTCCGCCTGGCAGAGGGTGAGGGACAGACAGCAGTCGGCCACCGTCAGGTCGATCCCCGTCAGGTCGCCGTACTGCTCCGACAGGTCCAACCGGAGACACCCCTCCTCCAGCGTCCATCCCAGCAGGCGGGTGCCGTCGGGAAAGGGGGAGGCCAGCTCCGGGTCCTCCGGACCGGCCAGCAAAGCCTCCAGCAGGCCCGGGATGATCTGCTCCCCTGTCTCCGGGGTCCAGGTCTCACACCCCACCGCCAGGGGAGCGTTCTGGTTGGGCAGGGCTGAATAATAAATCTGATAATCTCCCGCCTTGCCTCCGCCGCTTCGCTGGGAGCAGCCACACAGGCCCACCACCAGCAGGCAGAGGGCAAGAGAAGAAAGCACCCGTTTTCTCATTCCTTCTCCCCCTCCTCCCGCCAGCGGGCAAAGCGCGCCTCAAAGCAGGTGCCCTCCGGCTCCCGGCGGCGGGCGGTGATGGTACCGCCGTGCTGCCGCACGGTGTCCCGGACAATGGACAGCCCCAGCCCGGTACCTCCCGCCGCACGGGAGCGGGCCTTGTCCACCCGGTAGAACCGGTCAAAGATCTTGGGCAGGTCGGCCTCCGGAATGCCCACGCCGGTGTCCTCCACCCGCAGGCATACCGTGTTCCCCTCGGTAAACAGGGTGACGATAACCGTCCCGCCGGGCAGGTTGTACTTCACCGCGTTTTCCATCAGGTTGAAGGCCACCTGGTACAGATCGTCCTCGGTGGCCCGGATCACGCAGCCGGGCTGGAGGGAGAGCTCCAGCTTCACCTCCGCCGCCTGGGCCAGGGGGGTGAGCATGTGCTCCACCCGGCGCACCACCGTCCCCACGTCCACCGGCACGGTCTGGACCTCATGGGCGGTGTCCAGCCGGGTGAGGGTGAGCAGCTTTTCGGTGATGCGGGTGAGCCGCTCGGCCTCCTCGCCAATGTCGATCAAGAACTCCCGGGCGGTGTCGCTGTCCATATGGTCGGCCTGGAGGATGGAATCAGTGAGCAGGCGGATGGAGGCCAGCGGGGTTTTGAGCTCATGGGAGGCGTCGGACACAAACCGGCGGCGCACCTCCTCGGTGGTCTGGAGCCGGCCGGTGAGCTCGTTGAACTCGTCGGCCAGGCGGCTGAGCTCGTCGCCTCCCCGCATGTCCACCCGGTGGCTGTACTCCCCCTGCCGTACGGTGTGGATGGCGCTGAGCAGCTGGGCGATCCGCCGGGTGAGGGCCTTGGAGAACACCACGCCCATCACCAGGGTCACCAGGGCAATGACAATGGAGATGGTGCGCAGGTTGTTCTGGATGCCCTGGAGCATGGCCCCCTGCTCAGCGTCATACTCATAGAGATAGACCGCCCCCTGGGTCATGGAGCGGTAGGTGACAGGCACCGCCGCCCAGCTGTAAAAGACCCCGTCGGCGTAGTCCCCCCGGAACACGTTGTTGCCCTTCAGGGCGGTGACCGCCTCCCAGAACAGGGCGTACTGCCCCACGGTATCGGTCTGCTGGACCCCATCCCGCACGTCGCACAGCACCCGGCCGGCGGGGTCGGTCACCACCACCCGGTTCACCCCCAGGCTGCCCAGCAGCAGGTTGACCGTCCGGGTGGCGCTGTCGGCGGTCAGGGCCTCCGGCCCGGTGGCCAGGGCGGAGGCCAGCACCGAGGCCTGATTCTGCATGGAGGTCCGCTTGGAGCGGTAGGCCAGATTCTGGGACACCACCGCCGGGTAGGTATTCAGCAGCACCACCACCGCCGCCACAATCACCACATAGGTCAGGGCGTACTTGGTCTGCAGGGAGCGCCAGAAGGGCACCCGCCGTCCCTGGCTCTCCCGCTTATCCATGTTTCAGATAGTAGCCCACACCCCACTTGGTGAGGATATACTCCGGATTGGCGGGGTCCAGCTCCAGCTTCTCCCGCAGGCGGCGGACATGGACGTCCACTGTCCGGTAATCCCCGGCGTACTCGTAGCCCCACACCACGTTGAGCAGGTTCTCCCGGCTGTACACCCGGCCGGGGTTGCGCATGAGCAGCTCCATCAGGTCGAATTCCTTGGCGGTCAGATCCACGCTCTTACCGTCCTTCCAGGCGGCCCGGGCGTCCGGATCCAGCACGATGTGGCCCATGGTCAGCTTGCTCCCCGCGCCGCTCTGCTGGGCCGCCATCCCCGCCCGGCGGAGCAGGGCCCGCACCCGGGCCTTCAGCTCCAAAATGTTGAAGGGCTTGGTGATATAGTCGTCCGCCCCGCACTCAAAGCCGATGATCTTGTCGGCGTCCTCGCTGCGGGCGGTGAGCATGATGATGGGCACGTTGGAAAACTCCCGGATGCGCATACAGGCCTGAAGCCCGTCAATCTTGGGCATCATCAGGTCCAGGATGATCAGGTCAAAGCCGCCGCCCCGGGCCAGCTCCACCGCCTGCTCCCCGTCGTACCCCGCCTCCACCTGGTAGCCCTCGCTCTCCAGGTTGAATTTGATGCCCTTGACCAGCACCCGCTCGTCATCCACTACCAATATTTTCAAGGTGTTTCCTCCTCTTGTGAAACCGTTACCTGGTCGATCAGCCCGGCCAGAATCCCCTCCCCGATACCGCTGACCCGGGTCAGATCCTCCGGGATGCGGAAGGGGCCGTTGGCCTCCCGGTAGGCGATGATATCCGCCGCCCGCTTCTCCCCGATGCCCGGCAGGGTCATCAGCTCCTCCGCCGTGGCGGTGTTCAGGTCCACCTTCCCCGTGTTGGCACCGGCGGCGGACGGAGCGGCCGGTGTATCCGTCGGCGCCGCTGCCGTCTCTGTGGGCGCCGGCGTAAACACGATGGGCGTCTCCTGGGCCAGGGTGCGCTCGGTCTCCACCCATACCGGCTGGGCCTGGGTAGCCCCACGGAGAAACCAGCCGCCGGTAAAGGCCAGAAAAACCGCCGCCAGGAGAACCGCGGCAAATTCCACTTTTGAAATCTTCATGATTTTGTAACCTTCTCCCCCGTTGCGTCCCAGTGTGGGGTCTGGTATAATCAAATACACAACCTTATTATATCATACTTAAATGGAGTTTCCTATGAAAAAATCCAGACTGCTCTCTCTCCTTCTCACCCTTCTTCTGGCCCTCTCCCTGGTCTCGCCCTTCGCCCTGGCCGCCGGGGAGAGCAGCGGCAGCGACATCCTGGACAGCATGGTGGTGGACGCCAAGGCCGCCGTCCTGGTGGACCCGGACACCGACGAAATTCTCTATGAGCTCAACGCCCACGAGAAGATGTACCCCGCCTCCATCACCAAGGTGATGACCTGTATGCTCACCCTGGAGGCGGTGGACGCCGGCAAGCTCACCCTGGAGCAGACCGTCACCGCCGGTCCCGCCATCCACACCGGCATTGGGGACAACGCCTCCACCGCCGACATCAAGGAGGGGGAGGAAATCCGGATCATCGACCTGCTGTACGCCGCCCTGCTGCCCTCGGCCAACGAGGCCTGCAATGTGATGGCGGAGGCGGTGAGCGGGGATGTGGCCAGCTTTGTGGAGCTGATGAACCAGCGGGCGGCCGAGCTGGGCATGACGGGCACCCACTTTGCCAACACCCACGGCTACCACGACGACAACCACTACACCACCGCCTACGACGTATACCTGATGAGCAAGGAGGCCATGAAGCACGAGACCTTCCGCACCATCGTCGCCTCCAAGAGCTACATCATGCCCGCCACCAATCTGCACCCGGAGGAGCGGGAGATCCGCACCACCAACGCCCTCATCTCCAACTTCCGCTACCTGGGCTACCTCTATTCCTACGCCACCGGCATCAAGACCGGCTCCACCCCGGAGGCGGGCTACTGCCTGGCGGCCTCGGCCACCAAGGAGGACCGGAACCTGATCTCGGTGGTCATGGGCTGTGAGCGGGAGGAGGGGGCCACCGGCAGCGCCGGGTACACCTACTTCAGCGAGTCCAGCCGCCTGCTGGATTGGGGCTTCAAGAACTTTTCCCGGCAAGTTATGCTGGACGCCACCAAGCGGGACATCCCGGAGGTGGAGGTCACCCTGGGCAAGGACACCAACTACGTCACCCTAGCCCCTCAGGGGGAGATCTCCGCCCTGCTGCCCAATGACGTCTCCACAGAGGATCTGGAATACAACTACACCCTCAACGCCCAGAGCGTGGAGGCCCCGGTGGAGCAGGGCCAGCAGCTGGGCACCATCTCGGTCTCCTTCAACGATCAGACCTACGGCACCCTGCCTCTGGTGGCCAGCATGTCGGTGGAGCGGGACCCCTGGCTCTACCGGCTGGACCGGCTGGAAAAGTTCTTCGGCCAGCTGTGGGTGAAGGTGCTGCTGGTGGTGATCCTGGTAGCGGTGGCTTTCCTGGTGGTGCGCCGGCTGCTCTTCGGAAGCCGGCGGGGCCGCTACGGCTCCCACAGCGGAGGCGGCCGCCGCTCCCGGTACACCGGCTCCCGCCGCCACAGATAACCTGTACAAAAGCGCCCCCCGCGCCAACGGCGCGGGGGGCGCTTTCATTGCTCACATCCGGTCGGGCAGCAGCTCCTCCAGCAGCTCCACCGCGTCATATACCATCCGGTCGCAGTGGGGCTTGCGCACCTCTCCCCGCTCCTTGGCCAGGGCCAGCAGCCCGGCACAGTCCAGCACCTGATTCTTCTCCCGGAACTTCCGCAGCAGGAGGTTGGAGGCCTCCTGCCCCTGGCCGGCCAGGCCCAGCACCATCAGGGCCCCGGTCACCGCCCCGCAGGTGGAGCCGTGCCGCATGCCGGAGCCAAAATGGGCCCCCAGCTGGTAGGCCTGCTCATGGCTCAGGCCGCATTCTTTGCAAAAGGGCACCAGCACCGACTGGCAGCAGTTGTAATGCACATCCGTCCTGGCCCGCAGGGCCTTGGTCTCTTCCATTCTGTCCATGGTCTTGTCTCATTCCTTTGTCAGTTAAACATATCGCCGTGGTCGGCAAAGAGCCTGCGCACCCGCTCCAGCAGTCCGGCGTGCTCCGGCCGGCTCAGGTCCGGGTCGGAGCGCAGCAGCTCCTCCGCCGCCCCCTGGGCCTGCTTCAGCACCCGCATGTCCCCCGTCAGATCAGCGATGGACAGCTGGGGCAGACCGTGCTGCCGCTCCCCGAAAAAGTCGCCGGGACCCCGGAGGCGCAGATCTTCCTCGGCTATTTTAAACCCGTCGTTGGTTTTTGACAAGACCCGCAGCCGCTCCCGGCTGTCGGGGTTGCGGGTGGCGGTGACCAGCACGCAGTAGGACTGATGCTTCCCCCGGCCCACCCGGCCCCGGAGCTGGTGGAGCTGGCTGAGGCCAAACCGGTCGGCGTTTTCCACCACCATCAGGGCTGCGTTGGGCACGTCCACCCCCACCTCGATGACGGTGGTGGACACCAGCACGTCCAGGTCCCCGGCGGCAAAGGCGGTCATCACCGCCTCCTTCTCCCTGCTCTTCATCTTCCCGTGGACCAGACCCACCCGCAGGTCGGGAAACACCTGGGTCTGGAGGGTGTGGGCGTAAGATACGGCGGCCTTCAGGTCCAGGCCCTGGCCGTCCTCACCATCCTCCCCCTCCTCCACGGCGGGGCAGACCATGTAGGCCTGCCGGCCCTCTCCCACCAGCTTGCGGACAAAGTTGTACATCCGCTGCCGCTTGTCCTCCCCCACCACGTAGGTGGCCACCGGACTGCGGCCGGGGGGCAGCTCGTCCACCACCGACACCTCCAGGTCCCCGTAGATCACCAGGGACAGGGTGCGGGGAATGGGGGTGGCCGACATGACCAGCACATGGGGGGGCACTGCCGCTTTGGCGGCCAGGGCCGCCCGCTGGGCCACGCCGAAGCGGTGCTGCTCGTCGGTGACCACCAGCCCCAGGTTGGCAAAGGCCACCCCCTCGCTGATGAGGGCGTGGGTGCCGATCACCAGGTCCATGGTCCCCTCCTCCAGGGCGGCGTACAGCTCCTTCCGGGCCTTTCCCTTCACCGCCCCGGTGAGCAGGCCCACCCGCAGCCCCGCCTGCCCCAGCAGGGGGACCAGGGAGCGGTAGTGCTGCTCGGCCAGCAGCTCTGTGGGGGCCATCAGGGCGCACTGGCAGCCGTTTTTCGCCGTCACCCAGGCGCCGTAGGCCGCCAGCATGGTCTTGCCCGAGCCCACATCCCCCTGGACCAGCCGGTTCATGGGCACGCCGGAGGACAGGTCGGCGGCCATCTCCTCCATCACCCGCCGCTGGGCCCCGGTGAGGTGGAAGGGCAGCAGGGCCAGAAAGTCCTCCACATCCGGAATAAGGAAGGTGCGCCCCGCCGCCCGGTCCCGCCGGTGGCGGAGCAGGGCCATGCCGCAGGTGAGGGAGAACAGCTCCTCAAAGATCAGCCGGCGGCGGGCCACCTCCAGGGCGGTCTCATCCTTGGGAAAGTGGATGTTCCGGCAGGCAAATTCCACCGTGGCCAGGGCGTGGGCCTGCCGCAGCTCGTGGGGCAGGGCCTCCTCCACCTGGCCGGCGCAGTCCTCCACACACTGCAGGGCCAGCCCCGCCAGAAAGTTGTTGGAGATACCGTGGGTCAGGTGGTACACCGGCAGGATCCGCCCGTTGTACTTCACCCGGTCCGCCCGCTCGCACACCGGGTTGGTCATCTGCTTGCGGTTGGACGTCCCCTCCACCCGGCCGAAGCAGACGTAGCTCTCCCCCTCCCGCAGGGCGTTTTTCAGATAGCTCTGGTTGAAAAAGGTGGCGGTAAGACTGCCGGTGTCGTCCACCAGGCGCACCTTCACCAGCTCCAGCCCCTTGCGGATACGGGAGAGCCGGGGCTCCTCCGCCACCATCAGGGTGAGGCACACCGGCACATCCGCCGGGGCGGAGGCGATGGTGGCCGCCAGCCGCCGATCCTCATAGCCGCGGGGATAATAGCCCAGCAGGTCCTCCACCGTCTGCAGGCCCAGCTTCTCCAGGCTCCCGGCCCGGGCCGGGCCCACCCCCGGCAGGGTCCGCAGGCTGTCGGTCAAGCGCAGCGGCATGTCTCTCCCCCCTTTTGGCTCAGTGTAGCATATTTCCTATGTCCGTACAAGCATCTGCCGGTCTCCTCTGCTCCAATACAGCGCTCCCACCCCGGCCACAAGGGCCTCGGTAACGGGGACGGCGCACCACACCCCGGTCATGCCAAATCCGGCAGACAGGGCGAAGGCCATGGGAAGGATCAGGACAAATCCCCGCAGCAGGGAGATGATCCGGGCGGGATGGGCGTATTCCGTGGCGGCGAAATAGACCGCCAGGATGATATTGAAGCCCGCAAAGGGGCAGGCGATAAAATAGAGTTTCAGCCCCTCCTCGGCAAAGGCCTGCAGCAGGCGGTCGCCCTCGCTGTTGAAGGCGGCGGCGATGGGGGAGGCCCCGAACCAGACCGCCCCGTACAGAACCGCCGACAGCAGCAGCATGGCGGTCAGGGCATACCGCAGCAACTTTCGCACATCCTCCCGGTTGCCCGCGCCGAAGCTGCTGCTGAGGATGGGCTGGATCCCCTGTCCGATGCCGGTATAGATGGCCGTCACCACCAGGGAAAGGTTGGCAATCACCCCATAGGCCGCCACCCCCACGTTCCCCTGCATAGCCAGCAGAATCCCGTTGAACACCAGGATCACCACCCCGGCGGACACCTCCGTGATCAGAGAGGGCACGCCGCCCGAGAAGATTCCGGCGGTCACCGTCCGGCTCCACCGGCACCGCACCAGATGGAAGGTATTCCGCCTCCGGAGCATATGGGGGGACAGGATCAGCATACTGACCACCGGCGCCAGCCCCGTGGCCAGCACCGCGCCAAACATGCCCATGCGGCACGGAAAGAGAAACACATAGTCCAGCACCACATTGGACAGGCTGCCCCCCACCATGGCGGCCATGGACCGCTGGGGCGCCCCGTCGTTGCGGACAAAGGCCAGCAGCACGTTGTTGAGCAGAAACAGAGGGGAGAACAGCAGCACCATGCGGACATAGATCCGGGTCATATCAAAGATGCTCCGGTCCGCCCCCAGCAGGGCCACGATCCGGCCGGACAGCAGCAGGCCCGCCAGCAGAAAGCACGCCGCAAACCCCACCGCCAGGCCAACCGCGTGGCTGAAGATCATGTCGGACTCTCTCCGCTCCCCCTGGTACTTCCGGATGGCAAACCGGATCCCGCCGCCCATGCCGATCATCAATCCGCAGCCATGGACAAAGCTGTATATGGGGATGGCCAGATTGAGGGCGGTCAGTCCCCTGCTGCCCAGCGCGTTGGCAATGAAAAAGGTGTCGGCCAGGATGTAGCAGGACAGCCCCAGCATCCCCAGCACATTCAGGGACGCATACTTGACAAAGTTATGAAAACAGCCCTTATCTCTCACAAAATCACCTGCAAAAATTTAGGCCTGTGTTGTACAACACAGGCCTACTGCACAATAAAAGCCCCGGCGGGCTATCCTATATGTTCCCTATATATAACACGTGCGCCGGGAAAAGTCAATGAAGGCCGTCCCCTGTGAAAGCGCAACAAAGGCCTCTGGCCATCTGTCGGTTTCCTGTGCTACCCGCCAACTTTTGCAATTTACATGAAAAATGATTGCAAAAACTTCACCGTACAGATATAATATTTTTAATCGGTATATAACTGGTATTTGCTGTGCGGCACGGGCGTTGCACGGCACAGGCGGCGGAATGTGACCGCCGGCATCTTTGTGATTTTTTTGACAGATTATGACAAAATTTATTCAGAAAGGAAGGACAGCATTGGCAGAGTGCAAGTTTAACAAGGTCCTGGTTGCCAACCGGGGCGAAATCGCCATCCGGGTATTCCGGGCCTGCTACGACCTGGGGCTGCATACGGTAGCCATGTACTCCAACGAGGACACCTTCGCCCTGTTCCGCACCAAGGCGGACGAGGCCTACCTCATCGGCGAGAACAAGTCCCCCCTGGGAGCCTACCTGGACATCCCCTCCATCATCGACCTGGCCAAGCGCCGGAATGTGGACGCCATCCACCCCGGCTATGGCTTTCTGAGCGAGAACGCCGACTTCGCCCGGGCCTGTGAGGAGGCGGGGATCACCTTCATCGGCCCCTCCTCCAAGATCCTGGGGCAGATGGGAGACAAGCTCACCGCCAAGGCCATCGCCAAGGCCTGCAACGTGCCCACCATTCCCGGCTCCACCGAGCCACTGAAGGACGGGGAGGAGGCCCTGGAGAAGGCCAAGAGCTACGGCTTCCCCATCATCCTGAAGGCGGCCGGCGGCGGCGGCGGCCGGGGCATGCGCCGCTGCGACACCCCGGAGGAGGTCATTCCCGCCTTCAACCTGGTGAAGAGCGAGGCCAAGAAGGCCTTCGGCAACGAGGACATCTTTATTGAAAAGTACCTGGTGGAGCCCAAGCACATCGAGGTGCAGATCCTGGGCGACAAGTACGGCAATGTGGTCCACCTCTATGAGCGTGACTGCTCCCTCCAGCGGCGGTACCAGAAGGTGGTGGAGTTCGCCCCCGCTTTCAGCGTGCCCGAGGCCACCCGCCAGAAGCTGTACGAGGACGCGGTAAAGGTGGCAAAGCACGTGGGCTACGTCTCCGCCGGCACGGTGGAGTTCCTGGTGGACAAGGACGGCAGCCACTACTTTATTGAGATGAACCCCCGCATCCAGGTGGAGCACACCGTCACCGAGATGGTCACCGGCATCGACCTGGTACGGGCCCAGATCCTCATCGCCGAGGGCCACCCCCTGTCCACCCCCGCCATCGGCATCCCCTCCCAGGAGGCCGTCCACATGAACGGCTACGCCCTCCAGTGCCGGGTGACCACCGAGGACCCGGCCAACAACTTCGCCCCCGACACCGGCAAGATCACCGCCTACCGCTCCGGCGGCGGCTTCGGCGTCCGTCTGGACGGCGGCAACGCCTACACCGGCGCCGAGATCTCCCCCTACTACGACTCCCTGCTGGTAAAGGTCACCTCCTGGGACAACACCTTCGAGGGGGTGTGCCGCAAGGCCATGCGGGCCATCAGCGAGGAGCACGTCCGGGGCGTCAAGACCAACATCCCCTTCGTCACCAACATTCTGGCCCACCCCACCTTCCAGGCGGGCAAGTGCCACACCAAGTTTATCGACGAGACCCCCGAGCTCTTCGACATCGACACCGGCCGGGACCGGGCCACCAAGGTACTCAAGTATATCGCCCAGATCCAGGTGGACTCCCCCTCCGCCGAGCGGCTGCAGCTGGATATCCCCCGGTTCCCCCCCTATGAGAATACACCCCCCAAGTGTACCGGCCTGAAACAGCTGCTGGATGAGAAGGGCCCCGAGGCGGTGCGGGACTGGGTGCTGAACCAGAAAAAGCTGCTCATCACCGACACCACCATGCGGGACGCCCACCAGTCCCTGCTGTCCACCCGGGTGCGTACCCGGGATATGCTCAAGTGCGCCGAGGGCACCGCGGAAATCCTCAACGACTGCTTCTCCCTGGAGATGTGGGGCGGCGCCACCTTCGACGTGGCCTACCGGTTCCTCCACGAGTCCCCCTGGGAGCGGCTGCGGCTGCTGCGGGAGAAGATCCCCAACATCCCCTTCCAGATGCTCTTCCGGGGCGCCAACGCCGTGGGCTACACCAACTACCCCGACAACCTGATCCGGGCCTTTGTCAAGGAGGCCGCCAAGTCGGGCATCGACGTGTTCCGCATCTTCGACTCCCTGAACTGGATCCCCGGCATGGAGATCGCCATGGACGAAGTGCTCAACCAAGGCAAGCTGTGCGAGGCCACCATCTGCTACACCGGCGACATCCTGGACCCCAAGCGGGACAAGTACACCCTGGAGTATTATGTCAACATGGCCAAGGAGCTGGAAAAGCGTGGGGCCCATCTGCTGTGCATCAAGGACATGTCCGGCCTGCTGAAGCCCTACGCCGCCAAGAAGCTGGTATCCACCCTGAAGCAGGAGATCGGCATTCCCATCCACCTGCACACCCACGACACCTCTGGCAACCAGGTGGCCGCCTATCTGATGGCCGCCGAGGCCAAGGTGGACATTGTGGACTGCGCCATCGACTCCATGTCCTCCATGACCAGCCAGCCCTCCATGAACGCGGTGGTCACCGCCCTGCAGGGGCAGGAGCGGGACACCGGCCTGAACCCTGACAAGCTGCAGGCTCTGTCCGACTACTGGGCCGACGTGCGGCTGCGCTACGCCAAGTTTGAAGCGGGCATTAAGAATCCCTCCACCGACATCTACCGCTACGAGATGCCTGGCGGCCAGTACACCAACCTGAAGAGCCAGGTGGAGAGCATCGGCCTGGGCCACCAGTTTGAGGCGGTGAAGGAGATGTACACCACCGTCAACCACATGCTGGGGGACATCGTGAAGGTGACCCCCTCCTCCAAGATGGTGGGCGACCTGGCCATCTTCATGGTGCAGAACGACCTGACCCCCGAGAACATTGTGGAGCGGGGTGAGGCCCTCACCTTCCCCGACTCGGTGGTGAGCTACTTCAAGGGCATGATGGGCCAGCCCGCCTGGGGCTTCCCCGAGGATCTCCAGCGGGTGGTGCTGAAGGGCGAGGAGCCCATCACCTGCCGCCCCGGCGAGCTGCTGCCTCCGGTGGACTTCGAGAAGGCCCGGGAGGAGGTCCGCAAGTTCTACGACGACGCCTCCGACCACAATGTGCTCTCCTGGTGCCTCTATCCCAAAGTGGTGGAGGACTTCTACCGCCACCGGCAGGAGTACGGCTATATCATGCGCATGGGCAGCCATGTGTTCTTCAACGGCATGGCCCTGGGCGAGACCAACAAAATCAACATCGAGGACGGCAAGACCCTGGTCATCAAGTACCTGGGCCTGGGCGACCTGAACGAGGACGGCACCCGCAACGTGCAGTTCGAGCTCAACGGTATGCGCCGTGAGGTGGCGGTGCCCGACAAGAGCGCCACCGCCCAGGTGCGGAAGGTCAACCTGGCCGATCCCTCCGACAAGAGCCAGGTGGGCGCCTCCATCCCCGGCATGGTGTCCAAGGTGAACGTGAAGCCCGGCGACACCGTGGAGGAGAACCAGGTTCTGGCCGTGATCGAGGCCATGAAGATGGAGACCTCCGTGGTGGCCCGGATGAAGGGCACCGTGGACCAGGTGCTCATCAAAGAGGGCGGCGCGGTGAAGGCCGGCGAGCTGCTCATTACCATCAAATAAAAAAGCGGGGGCCGGTCCGAGACCGGCCCCCGTATTTTACGGAAAGGCGGTTGTGCCATGGAAACCATACTCCACCTGCTCCCCCTGACCCCGGACCAGCAGGCGGCCTTCCGCTCCGCCGCGCCGGAGGCGGAGCACCTCTTTCTCCCCACCCACGACCGGCTGGGAGCTACCGATATCCCCCCGGACTGGCGGCAGCGGATCACCATCCTGATGGGCTTTGTGCCCCCTTCCGACCTCAAGACCTTCCCAAATCTGAAATGGGTCCAGAGCTGGAACGCCGGGGTGGACCCCTACCTGGTCCCCGGCGTGCTGCCGGAGGGGGTTGTGCTGACCTGTGCCGCCGGGGCCTACGGCCCCGCCGTGTCCGAGCACATGCTGGCCATACTACTGGCCATCTATAAACGACTGCCCGACTACCGGGACGGGCAGAAGGATCACCGGTGGAAGGACCTGGGGCCGGTCCAGTCCCTCCACGGCAAGACCGTGCTGATTGGGGGCACCGGGGATATCGGCCGTCACTTTGCCAACCTGTGCCGGGCTCTGGGCGCCGCCCGGGTGGTGGGGCTCCACCGCTCGGACGCGCCGGTGGAGGGCTTTGATCAGACCTATCCCCTGTCCGCCATCGACCAGCTGCTCCCCCAGGCCGACGTGGTGGCCCTGGTATTTCCCCACAACGCCGACACCGCCGGCCTGCTGGACCGCCGCCGCCTGCTGCTGATGAAGCCTGACGCCGTCCTCCTCAATGCCGGACGGGGCTCCGCCGTGGACTGCGTTGCTCTGGCGGAGGTGCTCTCCGGCGGCCATCTGCTGGGGGCCGGGATGGACGTCACCGACCCGGAGCCCCTGCCTCCGGAGCATCCCCTGTGGGAGGCTCCCCGGGCGCTGATCACTCCCCACACCGCCGGGGGCTATGACCACATGGCCCTCACCCTGGACAACCTGGCTGGCCTGTTTCTGGACAACCTGAATCGCTGGCGGACGGGTCAGCCCCTCCGCAGCCGGATGAAATAACATCCCTTGACATACCTCGGATCTCTAGGTATACTATACCTAGAGATCCGAGGTATATTTTTTGGAAAGGAGGTCCTTCCATGAAAGCGGACAAATCCCTGCTCAACGGCAGCGCCACCCTGCTGGTGCTCTCTCTGCTCTCCGCCGGCGACAAGTACGGCTATCAGATGATCGCTGAGCTGGAGGAGCAGAGCGACCACACTTTTTCCATGAAGGAGGGCACCCTCTACCCCATTCTCCACACGCTGGAGAACACCGGGTCAGTGGAGTCCTATGAGAAGGAGGCGCCCACCGGCCGCAAGCGGAAGTACTACCACATCACCAAAAAGGGCCTGCGGCTGCTGGGGGAGAAAAAGGAGGAGTGGACCGCTTTCTCCCAGGCGGTGAACGCGGTGCTGGCCGGGTCCGCCCCGGCCCTGGCCTGATGGACGCCCCCGGCAGTCCCACCCGGCTCACCATAGGCCGGTTCTGCAGCCAAGTGTGCTCGGTGATCCGCTGGAAGCCTGCCCGGGAGGCGGCCTGGCGGGAGCTGTCCGCCCATCTGGAGGACCACGCCGCCGCTCTGGAGGAGCGGGACATCCCGCCTGAGGAAGCCGCCGCCCAGGCGGTGGAGGCCATGGGAGACCCCTATGAGCTGGGCCATCAGCTGGACCGCTGCCACAGCCCGCTGGTCCCCCGGCTGTCCCGGGTCTTTGCCCTGCTGGCTCTGGCCGCTCTGCTCCTCAGCCTCATCATCGGGTTCCGGAACCACACCGGCCTTTTTGCCCTGACCGGCCTGTTTCCTCAGGCCGCTACCCTGCCCTATGACGGTGACGGCACCCTGGAGATCTCCGGCGCTGCCACCGGCGGCGGAAAACTGGCGGGCTACACCCTCACCCCCTCCGGCCAGGCCGGGCTGGTGCTGGTGTCCTGGGAATACCCGGAAGGAGTACAGGAGTGGGAATATCAGCTCCAATGCCCGGTGACCATTCACAACCAGCCCTGGCGCCTGCCTATAATAGGTGATCAGGCAGACGCCGCCTGGACAGACAATACCGGCGGCTCGGGAGATGCCTCTTTCTCCTCCCACGATGAGGATGCCCTGTTTGGTTCCACCGCCTGGCTGTGTATTGTTGACCCCACCCCCGGTGCCCGTCAGTTTACCGTCACCCTCAGTTCCACAGAGGAGACCGTCACCATCTACATCACCTTACAGGAGGAGGTGCCCCCGCTGTGAGCCGATTCCGTTACGTGATCCTCCCCCGGCTGCTGCTGGCCCTCAGTGCCCTGGCTCTGCTGGCGGCTCTATTTCTGCTGTGGCTCTCTCTGGAACGGCCCTTGCCCTCCATTGCCCTGGCCTGCCGCCAGGCTGGCCCCGCCAACTGTTTTACCGGCGGGGAGGTGATCGCCTCCGGCCCCATCCGCCTCAATTACGCCGAGCCGGACGCCGACGCCTGGGCGGTGCTCCGCTCCGGGGACCAATACGCCATGACAAACCTCAAACGAACCGCCGGTGTGCTGTGGACCGTACCACAGTTCAGTCTGGACCTGTTCTCCCTGGAGGATGGGCAGCAGCTCTTCCCCTGTCCCACCGGTTCTTTCCCCTATTATTCCTACCGTGAAGGCACCGACAGCTGGGGAGGCCCGTACTTTGAGCCGCAAATCGACTGGGAAATCATTCCTCTGGCCATTTGCACCAACCCCTCGGTGGTGCGGCTGGAGGGGGAGGTCCTGTGGCTGGGGTTCTCAGAGGACCCCCAGGAAGCCCTGGCCCAGCGGGGGGTGTCCATCTCCTGGTCGCCCGCCGGGAACGGCGTATGGGTGGGGGAGCCTGTGCTTAGCGCTCTGCCCACCGAACCAGACGGCAGCAGCAGCGGCACCCGCTCCATCTGGCTCCGGGGCTATGATGCCGGCGGCAATCTGGTCTGTTCCTATGATCCTACGGCGTAGCCCTTCTTCGACAGCATAGTTTCCCAGTTTATGGTATGCTCTCCGTAAAGGAGGATATGCCATGCGACAGTTGATTCCCGCCCTGCTGCTGCTCACCCTGCTGGTGCCTGCCGCCGCTGCGGTGGAGGTGCCTGTGACCCGGGCCCAGTTCGTCTCCGCCCTGTGGAGCTGGGCGGGGTCACCTCCCTGCGCCGGAGGGCAGCCTTTCTCCGATGTCCCCCAAACCGCCCCCTGGCTCTCCGCTCTGTGCTGGGCTGCCGGGGAGGGGCTGGTCCGCGGCACCGGCGGCCTGCTCTTCACCCCCGATCGCCCCATCACCCGGGAGGAGGCGGCCATCCTGCTGCGGCGGTATGCCGCCCGGCTGGGCCGGGACGTGTCCTTCCCGGAGATCGCCCGCTGCAACGACTTTGAGGACATCTCCCCTTGGGCGGACGACTCCCTCTACTGGGCCACCGGCACTGGTCTGATCGGCTGGTCGGAGGGCGGCCGGCTGGACCCTCAGGGCACCCTGACCCAGGCCCAACTGGACGCTATTCTGACCCGCTTTTCCCAATAACACCGCAAAAAGGCGGCTCGCCTCGGCGAGCCGCCTTTTCATATAACCATCTTCTCCAGTTCCTCCCAGGTGGGTCCTATGGCCTCAATATCGCCCCAGGTATCGAATTTCTCCTCCATCAGGGCCCAGGTCACGTACCAATAGACATACTCGATCAGCACATGGGCGGGCAGGATACTCTCGATGATGGCCTTCATTTCCTCTATGCCATCCGGAATTCCCGGCACATTGGGAAAATGGACCGTCACCTTGCCCGGCGTATCGGTCTCGCCCGCCACGGCGTTGATGCCGCAGCCCTTCAGGTTGTCGTTGATGGCCTTCAGGGTAAAGCTGTCCCCGCCAATGCGCAGCAGGGCGGCCAGAGCGGCCCGGCGCTCCTCCAGCCGGTCGGTCACCGGGCGGCGGGCCAGCAGGCTTTCAATGGCCTCCAGTCCCCGGTCTTCCGCGGTACACACCAGCATCTCCCGCTGGATCTCCTCCAGCACACCCTCTACCAGGTCCAGCGTCTCCCCCTGGGCGTCCAGCTCAGCGCCGTTGACGCTGCCCTCCAGCTCGTAGACCCGCAGCGGCCGGAGAAGCTGCCGCAGGGAATCGCCATGGACGCTCATGCTCCCGCCCCCCATTCTGAAATGGTAAGGCCCTCCAGCCAGGGCAGCACATCGCTGGATATGGTGATATCGGCGGCGGGGGCGTCAATCACATAATTTTTGACCCCCGGCACGTCAAAAGTAAGTTCCCCCAGCTTGGCCCGCAGCACATCCTGCCCCAGCTGCCGCCCGTCAAACCAGCTGCGGATGGCCTGCTCCACCTCCTGGCGGACCGCCGCGGCATCCCGGTTCTCCTCCGCCTGTACCCGGATGGTTACCGAAACCTGCTTTTTCTCCGGGGCCCGCACCTGCAAATCCACGGCTATCTCCCGCCGCTCCTCAAAATAGGCCTGCAGCTGCTCCAGCAGCTCCTCGTCGGGCTCCCCTGTGGGGGTGGCCACCACAATGTCCACCGTACCGATGCCCCTGGGTCGGGGGATCACCGTAGCCGCCGCCACCTGGGGAAAGGACATGGCGCCCTGCTGATAAAAAGCGGCGTTGGCCCCGTTGGGCATCCTCTGGTAGGTATCCAGCACCCGCTCACGCAGCTCCTCGTCGCTTTCCGCGTCAGTACCGCCGGAAAATGCCTGGGGATTGGTGCAGCGGCTCACTCCCACCGGAGCCACCGCCATAGCCCGGATGGCCCCCGCCGCCGCGTTGCCAGACACGCCCGGCTCCACCGCCTGGGCGGGTATCTCCACAGATTCCGCTCCGGCGGAGAGCACCCCCTCCTGGGTGGTCTCAAAGCGCACGCCCCCCGCCGTCATACACACCGTCCCCTTGGCGATCACCAGGTCGGTTCCGGCAGGGCCGTCGCTCTCAAAGCGGAGAATGCCCTGGGCCGCCGTGGCTGCCCGCCGCTGGATCCCCCGCAGCTGGGCGTGGAGCTCCAGATAATCCTCTCCGGCGGTCTGGGGGAAACACTGGCGGTTCACCCAGTCGGCCTGCACATACAGGCCGTAGATCTGACTGGCCACGGCGTACAGCCGCACCGCCATGTCCCCGTCTCCCCTGAGGGCAATCCCGGTCTCCCGCTGAAAGGCCTGTGTCATCTGCTCATAAATTTCGTCTATCGTCATCTGTCCTCTACCCTCCCAGCTCCATGGTCAGCGTCAGCGTCTCCCCCCGCCACTCCAGCTGAACCTGAAGCCTGCCGTCCTGTGCCAGCCGGACTTCCGTCACCGTCAGCTCCGGCTCGTCGGCCAGGGCCTGAACGGCGTATTGCTTGGCGATGCTCTCCCGCTGGGAGGGCTTCCACCGGCCCAGCCTGTACAGCTCGCTGCCCAGCTCCGGCAGGGGCGGAAAGCTCCCCCGGGGGATGGACAGCTTCCACAGCACCCGCTGCAGCAGTTCCCGGCTGCCCTCTACCCGCTGGAAACCGCCCTGCTCGTCGGACACATAGTCTCCGTCTCGTATCATCAGTTCCATAGGCTCACTCCGCCGTCAATACCGGTTTTCCGTTTACCGTCAGCCCCCCGCTCACATTGACCACTCCGTCCGCACCCACATGGATGGAGGCTTTAGGGCTATAAATCATCACTTCACCCTCTCCCAGCGCCAGGTCCGTACGGCACAGGCCCCCCACTACACAGGGGGCCTCCTCCTGTGTGCCCGCCTTAATCACCAGTACCTGCTGATCCAGGCTTGGCCGCCAGGCGTATCCGCCCGGCCCAAACATGGGCAGTTCCCGCCTCTCCCCGTCCAGATAAACCCCCACCGGATTTCCCGCCAGAGTTACCCGGCCCATCTCCGCCCCGCCTCCGGTATGTCTCTGCGCCTTCTCTCCCCGCTGTGAAATCCACATTTTTCCCTTCCTCCTATCTCAACGCATCCGGCTCACCCAGGAGCAGCCTGGTATAGCGCCCTTTTCCATTCAGTCCACACACCGCCTCCGCCACCCGCCAGAGGCCGTTTGCCGTCCCCTTTGGGGTGACCAGCTCCACCAGTTCTCCCGGCCAGGCCAGGAAGGAGCCCGGCAGCTCCAGCTCCAGCTGCCGCAGCTCCTCGGCAGACCTGGCCAGCTGATACGCGCCGGAGTATCGCATGGCCTGATAGCTGCTCTTTCCCGGCATGGTGAGCACCCGGCGGCACAGGCCGCCCCGCTGGAGAAACCCGCTGTTTTCCACTGTCTGCACCGCTTGGGTGGTTCTGTCCCGTACCAGTACCTGCGACAGCACCCCATACCGCTGATCCCGCAGGGTAAGGGCAGTGATGGCGGCGTTTTCCTTCAGCCTGAGGCTTTTTTCCTCCGGCCAGGGGGCGGCTGTCAGCCGGCCCAGCCGGTCAAACCGAGGTGTGACCCCGCCGTAATACCGGCAGAACTCATAGACCACCTGCCACTCGCTGCTGCCGGTCTCCACCACAAAGCCGGGTACCGCCGGCAGGCTGGCCCCCGGCAGCGCCTGGATACCGTAGGGCGTTACGTGGTCTCGCAGGATATCCGCCCAGGTGGCCACCTGGTACTCCATACCCAGGGCTTCGTTGTCCAGCAGCCGGGCGGCCATACTCCGACCGGACACCGTCAAAAAGCATCCCTGTCCATTCCACCCCCGCTCGCACTCGTCCACCACGCCGGTAAATACGGTCTCGCCGTTCTCCACCGCGGTAAAGGTCACCGCCTCCGCCAGCGGATCCTCTCCCTGGGGCTCCCACAAACAGGTGAGCAGAAAACTGTCGCAGGGGGTGCCCCGTCCGTAGCGGAATTCCCATTCCGTCACATCGGGCAGGGCGATCTCCCGTCCGTCCCAGCAGGTCAGCCGTCCCTCCATCTCAGGCCACCCGCACTTTCTGCCCCACCAGGATCAGGTTGGGATTTTTGATCTGGGGGTTGAGGGCCACAAGGGCGGACAGGCTCATGCCATACCGCCGGGCAATGGCCCACATGGTATCCCCCCGCACCACCGTATACCACTGCTCCTGACCGGTAGGCGCGGAGGAGGTACCGGTCTGCCCACTCTGCCCGCTCTCCGTGCCGCCGGAGACCATCAGCCCGGTATTGTGCCCGTCATACCCCTCCCAGAAGGTAAAGCTGTACTTCACATAGTCGGACCTGGGCTGCTGGGTGAGGGAGAGCTCCACAAAGTAGGCATTGGAGGTCTGCCATACGGGATGGACCAGCAATCCCGGCCCATCGGAGTAAAACACCGTGGCCAGCTTTTTGAACTGGGCGTAGGCGTCCTCCCCCACAAACTCTCCCTCGCCCTCCATCACCCGCTGGCCCGGCCCCAGGTCCTGGAGCAGGTAACGGCCAAAGGGCACCTTGGCCGCTCCCATCACCCGCTGGAATCCGATGGAGTAGATTCTGGGGTTGTGGGGCCATACATAGTCCTTATATCGCATGGATGCCAGTCTCACAGCAGCTGAAACCCCCCGTCAAATCTTCTGGCGTCCCGGCGGAGCAGCCGGTCCAGTCCCTCCGGATCCAGCCCGCCGGAATCTGTGGTCCCGGCGGGCTTCTGCAGAGTCACCACCCTGGTCTCCCGGGGCGGAGCAGGCAGCTGGGCCAGGCTGGCCCGCAGGGCCTGGTAGGTCCATTCCGCCGCCGTCCCTCCGGTCTGGCCGCCGCCGGGCTCCACGGCTTTCAACGAGACGGGCCGCGCCTCCAGCTCTCTCCACTCCGCCGCTCGCCCATCTGCTTCCGGCCAATCCGTCCCCAGCCAATCCTCCCCCGTCTCATCCGCTTCCGGCCCGCCGGATGCGCTTCGGACTATCTCATCAAGCCCATCCGGCTCAGCTCCAACGGACGCCTCTTCGGTGCCCACCTCCAGCCACCGGGCCGTCCACAGCTGCCGCAGGGCGTCCGGCACTTCCCCACGGGCCTCCCTTTCCTCTGTCCGGAAGCCGGTCTCTCTATGCCAGAGCGGGTTTTCCTCTGTAAAATCCCCTTTTTCCACAGGGGAATCCCCATCGGCCACAGCAAAGACCGCCTCCCCAGTCCGCCGGGTATCTTCCGCCGTCTCTCCCGGCCTCTTCTGGTTTTCCGAGCGCTCGTACCCCTCTCTCCAGGCCGGGTGCGAAGCCTCTTTCTCCCCAACGTCTGAAAGAGGAAGGGCAAGCCCTTCCTCCTTCGGACGCCAGGATTCTTCCTCACGCGGTCCGCTCTCTCCATCCTCCTGCTCCTCCAGCAGCAGCCGGATATAGTCCGTCATACCGTTTCTCCTTTCTTCAGCCGTTCATAGCGGTCCTGATCAAAGGAGGCGTTGTGCCCTCCGCTCACCGTCCCGGCGGGGGCGCCGCACACCGGGCAGCGCTCCTCCTCCGCCTTTTGGCGGCAGGCGGGGCACAGCTGCTCCAGCAGCTCCTCCCGGTCCAGCATCAGGTTGAGGGCGCACCACAGGTAATCCCGTGCCTTCATGTTCCGGACCCGCTCCTCGGTGGGCAGGGCCTGAAACGTGCGGAGCACGCGCCAGCGAAGGCGCTCATAAGGCGCGTGCTCCAGGCTTTTTTTAGGGACTGGGCGGCCTCCTCCCCGTCCTCGGGAGAGGGATTTTCCGCCCGGTCCAGTTCATTCCACCGCCGGGCCAGCTCCCCGATCTCCCGGGCGCTCATGCCCTCCAGCGCCGCCCGCCCGGAGGAAAACAGGGGCTTTCCCCGCCGCTCCAGGGCCCGGGCCAGCAGGCAGGCATTGGCGCACAGGGCCCGCTCTCCCTGGCTCTGGGCCAGTTCACCGGCCTCCCTGCCCGCCTCCAGCACCTCCTGGGCGGAGAGCAGCCGCAGCTGCCTTCCATCCCCCAGTTCCAGCCGGTCTTTCCGGCTGAGTATCGACTCCATGGCCATCCTCCCGATCACACCGCGGTTTCCAGCCGCTTGGCCGCCACCACGGTGATCTTTTCCACCACCATGGCCCCCAGCGCGCCGGTCTCTCCGATGGCGCTCCACTGGCAGCCGGAGTAGATCACCTTCCGGTCAGGCTTGCAGATGACCAGATTGAAGTCCGCCAGATCGTGGAAGTTGATACCGTCCCGGATGGCCTCGTCGGTGGCGTACAGCCGGGTCAGCTCCAGCACATAGCTGCGGGGGCCGGGGATGGTGGCCACCGGCTCGTCCTCGCCGAAGGCCTCCACGTTCTGGCTGCTCCGGGTGGACTTGGCGGAGTAGCTCTGCACCACCGCCACCTTTTTCCCGTCGATCTCCAGATAGATGTCGCTGCTGGTGGGAAATCCCGCTACCTTCATACCCATCCTCCTTTACACCGTGATGTGGGCGCTGAGCCAGATCTGGTTCAGGCCGTGGGCCACCGTAAAGGAGAACTCCACTAGGCACACGGTGGGATTTTCCGCGTCCGCCTGGACGGTGACGTTTTCGTATCCGGTAATGATCTCCCGGCTGAGCTTATTCTCCAGCTCCAGAATCACCTGGGACCGGATGGCGCCCCGGGTCTGCTCGGTGTTTTTGCTCCGCTGGAACTTGGCCCGCAGGGCATTGCGGATGGTGGGGATCACGTCGTCCACAATGCGGATGGTGGTCAGCTCCCGCCAGGTGGCGTCGGACACCTCGCCGGTTTTGGTGCGGGTGGTGATCCCCCGCACCACGCTGACCACGCCGCCCACCCGCTCCAGGGGGGTGACGCCGCCCCGCACCAGGGTGTCGATTTCGCTGTCGTCGTACTGGGCCTGGGTCTGGCTGACCCCCTTCAGCTCTGCCCCGCTCAGGGGCAGGGCGGCGTCGCTCTCCCCGGCGATGGCGCCGGCCACAGCGGCGGCCAGCAGGCAGCCGTCGTCGCCGGGGGCCAGCAGCACCACCCGCTCGCTGTTGAGCTGTCCGGCCCGCTGGACCAGGTCTTCCACACTCTCCTCCGTGCCGCCGCACACCACGGCAATGCGCTCCCGCCGGGCCTCGGAGGCGCTGCACACACTGTCCCGCAGCTTCTGCTGCACCGTCACGTCGGTGCTGTCGCACACCACCAATGCCACGTTTTCCTCCGCCGCCAGCAGGCTGAAGGCGGCATCATAGCCCGACTCATCGGTGACAGGCACCGCCCGCACCTGGGCCGCGCCGTTGAGCAGCAGCAGCCGTGCCAGCTCGGTAAGGTTTTCCTCCTGACCGAAGGCGGTCACCGCCTCCTCATAGCGGTTGATCACATACAGCGTACCCGCCTCGCCGCCGGCGCAGACGGCCACAAGGCCCGCCGTCTGCCCGCCGCCGCTGGTGCTGATCACCGTGGAGGCGTCATAATCGGAATAGACGCCCGGTCTCTCATGGGTGGTAATACTCAAATCTGCCTCTCTCCTCTCACAATAAAGTCCAGGAAGGCCCCGTCCCCCTCGGTCACGGCGTAGAGGTAGCCCTGGCAGACAGCCTCCACGCTCCGCCGGTACAGGCCGGCCTCCTGGTCGAATTCCGTCTCCCCGCAGGAGAGCTCCACCAGCCGCAGCCCCGGGGGCCCGTCCTGCCGCAGGGCCTGGACCATCCGGTCAAAGGCGGTCTGAATTTCCGCCCCGCCTCCCGGCTGGGGGGCGTAGAGGTCCAGGCCGAAGGTCAGCATCATTTTTCTGCCGTACAGCTCCTGCCAGCGGCCGCTCTCCTGGTCGTACCGCTCTCCCAGATAGTCCTGGAAGCCCCCCGGCCCGCCCTGGCAGGCGCGGAGGGAGACGGCGGCCACCGCCCCCGTTCTGCGCAGCCGTCTTTGGTCGGGGTAGGCGCACATCGCGTCGATGCCCTGCCCGGTCAGATACTCCGCCATCCGCTCCCGGATCCGCTCAAAGTCCATACGCTCTCTCCGTTTCTCTCATTCCTCCGGGTCCCGGACGCTGAGCAGGGCCCACCAGTAGGCCAGCTCCTCCCCCAGATAGATGGGCTGGGCGGCCCGGATAGAAAACCGGTGCCCGCCCCAGGCCACGTGTCCGTCCCCCAGTCCGTCCAGGGAGACCTCCGGCCCGCCCAGATAGATCCACTGGTCCCGGCGCACCAGGCCCAGGGGAGTAGGGAGGGTCTGGTAACCCTCCCCCCGCCGCTCCAGGGCGGGCTGGAGGAAGGCCCGGCAGAGTACGCCCTCCTCCTGGCCCTCCTTGCATACCGTCACCCGCTGTCCGTACTTCTCCAAAATCCTGCCCCAGGCGCCGGTCATCCCTCCACCCCCCGAAAGACAAAGCCCCGGTCCTTCAGATAGGGGGCCAGCACAGTCTCCGCCTGCAGCCGGAGGGCCTGGGCCCGCTGGGGGGCGTCCCCGCCCTCCTCCTGGATGGTGACCTCACCGGCGGTAAAGCGCAGGGGGGTGCGGCCCGTCTCGGTGCCGGCCAGCCCCGCCAGGGCCAGCCAGGCGCAGCCCAGCACATAGGCCGGGCCGCAATCCTCCGGCGCAAGGCCTTCCCGCAGCCGCCCGGCCACCTCCAGCTCCGCCGCCTGGCACAGGGCCTCCAGCGTCTCCAGCTCCTCCTCGCCCATCCGGCCCAGCTTTTGGGCCATGGCTAAAATTTCCTCCGTCACTGCAGCTTCAGCACCTTGGCTGCCTCCGTAAAGAGCTTGGCAAAGCCGGAGATGCTGGTGATGGCGGCCCGCTCCAGCTGCCGGTCAATGAGCTTGTCGTACTCCACCAGCACGTCGGAGCCCTGCACCATCTCCAGGGCATACCGCTTGTCCAGGCCGATGAGCTTGCCGCTCTCCAGGGCGGAGGTGCGCAGCAGGGTGGCCCCCAGGGGGGTGGCCAGCTTGCCGGTGCCCTGGAAGTTGAGGCCGGTGAGGGGATTCTGGAACTCGTCCATCTTGAGCATCTGGCGCATCATGTCGCCGGACACCAGCAGGGTGTTCATCTCGTAGGGCTCAAACTGGGCCCAGAAGTCCACCAGCTCGTCGTAGGTCAGGGTACCGGCGGAGCCGCCGATGGTGCCGTCGCCCACGGTGAACTCCTGGGCGGGGTTGCCGTTGCCGTCCCCGTTGAGGAGCACGTCGATGGCGTCCTCCAGGTGCATCCGGTTGATGTGGGCGCCGATCTGCCGCAGGGTGACGGAAAACAGGTCCAGCTTCTGGTAGCGGATGGCCTCGTAGGAGGCCACCAGCATCCGGCCCCGCTTGTGGAGCTTCACCAGGTTGTCCTGGGTTTTCACCTGGGTCTGGGGGATCTCGGCGCCCTCTTCCACCCGACGAAGGGCCTTCTGGTCATCGGTGGGAACGGAGGTGATGGAGCGGTAGTCCATGCCGTCAAACCGGGTAACGGCGGCGGTGATGTGGGGCAGCAGGTCGGCCTCCTCCATGCCCTGGCGCACCGACCGGGCGATGTACTCGGGGAAGAGGACGGCGGACTGGCTGGTGGAGAAGAACTTTTCCACCGCGTCGCTGCCCGCGCCCTTCACCTTGATGTCAAACCGCTTGAGCTGCCGCTGATAGGCGTCCAGCCCTTCCAGGGCGGTGCCCTTGTACTGCTCCGAGGGGTCCTCCCGCTCCAGCACCTGGGTAAAGGTGCGTCCCGCCTCGTTGTACATACCCTTTTCCAGCTTGAGATTGTCGAACCGATAGCTCATCTGACCATCCTCCCTTTCTTACAGGCAAATCACGGCGCTGCTGGTCTCCACCTGCACCACCAGGTAGTCGGTGCCGCCGGAGGCGTCCTGCTTCATTCCGCCGGTGCCGTCGGCGGAGAGCTTGCACCAGCCGGCGGTCACGCCCTCGCCGCTGATGGGCACACTTGCCAGACCGCCCAGCTGCACGGCGGCGTACCCGTCCTCCGCGGACAGGGCCACGCCGCAGGGCCGCTCTCCGGCGGAGCAGACATCCACCTTACCACCGTCGGATACCTTGACCACCTGGCCGGCCGCCACGCTCTCGCCGCAGGCGAAGGTGGCCACCGTCTCGCCAATCCCCTCAAACGAAATCTTGCTCATATTCCCGCTCCTTTCTTTTTCCCCCACGCTGTGCTCAGATCAAAAAGGCCCCGTCCCGCTGGCCGAAGTCCCGCTCCTCCAGGCCTTTCAGCTGGGGCTCCAGGCCCCATGTCTTGTCTGCCTGCCGCTGGAAGGCCATCCGCAGCTCCTCCAGCTGGGGCTCGTCCAGCCGCTTGGCGATGGCCTGCAGGGTCTCCCGCTCCACCCCCAGCTCGGCCAGGCCGCCCAGGCGCACCACCTCGTCCTGCAGCCGCTGGAGATACTTCCGCCCCAGGGCGGCCTCCCGCTCCAGCTGCTCCATGTTCTGTCTCATGCTCTTCATCACCCCCGCCTCTCTTTGGGCCGGCACCGCCACGAAGGACCACTCGTAGGCGTCGGTGGCCCCCACCAGATCGGCCCAGCACAGCTTGCCGTCGTACTCCCTGCCCTTCTCGTGGGGGCAGCGGCTCTGGTCCCGGATGTTCTCCCCGCAGATGGAGCACCGGGCCTCCGCCACGGCGCAGCCCACGCTGACCTCCTTCTTGATTCCCCCCTCGATCTCGGCGATCAGGTCCTGATTGCGCCCGGTGCGCACCATGTAGGCGTACCCCTTCAGATAGCACAGGGGGTCCCCCGCCGCCGTCAGCACACTCTGGTCCCGCACCACCTCGGTGCGGTAGATCCGGGCAGTCTGCCCCATGGCGCTCCACTGGTGGTCAAAGATGCCGCTCTTGCCCACAAAGAGGGGGGCCAGCTCCTCCAGGGTTTCGGGGGGGAAGCGCTCCCCATCCCGGTCCACCTGATTGTCGCACAGCCGCACCGCGAAAGCGTACACCTCCTCCGGCTCCAGCGTTTTCCGGCTCATGGCGTTGATGGCCGCCACCTCCGCCTCGTCCAGGACCAGCCCCTGGTCCACCCCCGCCTGTTTGTTTACGTTCATACGGATTCCCCCTTCTCCCGTGCGTCGTTGTCCATCTCCAGACTTCTGGCCTGCTCCCAGTAGAGCTGGGCCCTGGCCTCCTCCACCAGGTCCTGGAGGTTGATGTCCAGCCAGTCCACCTCCACCCGGCTGTCGTATCCGTGGAGTCTGAGCCACAGCTCGCAGATTCTTTCCACCACCGGCTCCAGGGCGCGGCGGATGGCGGTGATCTCGCTGGTCATCATGTCGGCCTGCTGGGTGCTCATCCGCTCGGTGGAGGACCAGGTCAGGCCCAGCAAAAAGGGCGGGATACCGGTGCGGGCCACCAGCTGCTCCAGGATCTGCCGCACGGGCACTTCACTGTCCAGCACCTGGTTGTCCGCCCCGATAACCTTGATGTCCACATCTCCCACCGCCACGAAGTCCCGCACCGAGCCGTCCTTGCCCGCCTGCATGGCGGCGGACCACTCCCGGGCGATCTGCCGGCTGCGCTCCTGGACCAGGGCCTGGTCCATGGGGGTGTCCCCTGGCTTGTACACCACGGCGAACCGGAGATTTCCCATCCGCTCCCAGTTCATACCGGTGGCCTGGTAGATTTTCAGCAGAATCTCGGTGAGAAAGGGCATGGACCGGAGCAAACTCACCCCATAGGGGCTGTCGGTCTCCGGCTGGAAGGGGGTGAAGAGGAGCAGCTCCTGCCGGGGCAGCCGCCGCATCATGCCCCCCAGGTCTCTCCCCCAGATGGCAAACTCCAGGGGGGAGTCTCCCTCTTTGATCTCAATGTCGGCCACATTGCCGCACAGCAGGGCGGCGATATCGGTGCGCCGCCGGTCAGGGACGATCTCCCCCACCGCCCGGCCGCAGGTGAGCATGGAGTCCAAATAGCAGTCCAGGAAGGACTGGAGCCCCCGCTGTCCCCGGCCGGTGTTCACATGCTGGAGGAACCAGTCCAGCCCATCCTGGGCATTTTTCTCCCGGCAGGTCACCGTCACCCCGCCGGTCAGCCGGATGAGCTTCCAGATGGCGGCGTCCACAATGGGCACCGCCTCCCGAATGGCCCGGTAAATGGCGATTTCCCCGTGCCGCAGGGGGACGTAGCCGTCCAGCGCTCCGAAGGGATGCCTGCCCCCCTCCCGGAGCTGAACGGCCAGGCCGCCGCCTCCCGGCTCTTTTTTCTGAAACAGTCCCATATCCACGCTCCTTTTGGTAGGTTAGAATTTGCCCCGCTCCACCCACAGCCCGCCGAAGAAGCCGCTGTCACCCTCCGCCGCCACCGAGGCGGCGAAGTAGCGGATGTCGTCCATGGCGTGGTCGTGTACCTTTTTCACCCGGTCTCCCACCGCCTTTTCGTCCCAGCAGTAGAGGGAGAATTCCCGGATGGCGTCGGCGCAGGGGGTGCAGATTACCAGCTCCCCCTTCCGCAGCAGCTCGGCAGTGGTGCGGATACCGGCCAGCACATCATTGTCCGCCTTTTCCACCGTCCACCCTCTCCGGCGAAGCAGCTCGATGAAGCTGGCGGCGGAGGGGTCCACCAGGATCTTCTGAATGTCCCGTCCCCCCGCCAGCCGTTCCAGGTCGTCGGCGTACTCGCCGTCGGTTTTCTGCCGCTGCTGCGCCTTGGAGTCGTAGTAGTACTCCTTTACCCGGTACCACACCCCGTCCCGCTTCCCCCACAGGCCGAAGGAGGCGGGATTTACGGTACCGTAATCGCAGGAGATGCGCCACAGCTCCATCTCCCCCTCCGGTGGAGGGCGGAGGTAGCTCTCGTCGAAGAAGTCGTATACCCGCCCCTCGGCGGCCACCCACTCTCCCAGCACAAACCGCCGGTAGAAGGTGCCGCTGAAGCTGCGGGCGTACCGCCGGATGACTCTGGGGGAGAGGGCGGGGTTGTCCTCCATGGTGAAGTGGAGGTAGAGGGCGTTGCGCTCCTCCTGCTTCTGGATCCACTCCTTGTAGAACCAATGCTCCGGCCCCTCCGGGTTGCAGGAGAACCACAGCCGGCTCCCCTCCACGGAGCACCGGGCGCAGGCCTGCTCCACAAAGGAGCGGGGCATGAGGGCCACCTCATCCAGCAGCACCCCCGCCAGGGTGATGCCCTGGATCAGGGCGGCGCTCCCCTCGTCCTTGCCGCCGAAGAGGTAGAAGGTGTTCTCCCACCCGCCGAAGCGGACGGTGAGCCGGTTCTGGGAGACCTTCTCCTCCCACTGGAATCCCAGCTCTTTCAAAACCGGCAGCAGGGAGGCCATCAGATTGCGCCGCAGGGCGGTGACGGTCTTGCCGCACAGCCCGAAGGACTGCCCCCGGTAGGTCCGCATGGCCCAGCAGAAGAAGGACAGGCCCATGCACAGGGTCTTGCCGCTACGCACCGCCCCGTCGCAGATGACGGCCTCCCGTCCTCTGGTCCTGGGGGCGCACCACCAGGTGAGGACCTGCTTTTGCCTGGGGGAAAACCTGCGAAATCTCATGTCCCCTCCTGCTCACGCTCCTCCGCTTTTCCCTCCCAGGCCCGGAAGAACTCCGCCGCCCGCTGCTCCTCCTGACCGGCGGAGAGCTCCACCAGCAGCTTGAGCACCGCCACCCGGTCCACCAGCTTGACCTCGCACCCCCCTTTGTCGTTCCGCTTGAACTCGGTCAGGGGGGTCAGGTCCAGCCCATCCAGCTGCTCCAGATGTCCGCTCTCCAAAAAGGCCAGCTTTACCGCGTCGTTCACCTTGCACTGGGCCAGCTTTTCCATCTGCCTGAGCAGCCGTGCCCGTTCATTTTTCAATTCCCTCACTCCTCACCCCCGGCGTCCCTGCCCAAAAGGTTGACCGTTTTGGTACACCAAACAAAAAAATCGCCCCCGGCGCAGCTTGCGCCGGGGGCGATGAAACGGGGTCCTATTATACTTCCATGATGACAGGCAGGATCATGGGATTGCGTTTTGTCTTTTTGTAGAGGAAACCGGAAATGGCGTTTTTGATTTCGGACTTGATGGCGGCCCAGTCGTTCATGTTATCCCGCTGGCAGTTTTCCAGGGCGTTGACCGCCACCTTCCGCAGCTCCTCCATCAGGCCCTCGGACTCCTTGACGTATACGAAGCCCCGGGTGATGATGTCGGGCCCGGACACCACCGCGCCGTCCTCGCCGGACATGGACACCACCACCACGATCATGCCGTCCTCGGCCAGGTGCTTGCGATCCCGGAGCACCACGCTGCCCACGTCGCCCACGCCGTAGCCGTCCACGAACACCCGGCCGGCGGGCACGGTGCCGTTGATCTTGGCGGAGTTGGGGGTGAGCTCGATGACCTTGCCGATGTCGCTGATGATGATGTTCTTGGGATTCATCCCCATGTGCTGGGCCAGCTTGGCGTGGGTTTTCAGCATCCGCTGCTCGCCGTGGACGGGGATGAAGAACTTGGGCTTCACCAGGGCGTGGATGATCTTCAGCTCCTCCTGGCAGGCGTGGCCCGACACGTGGAGGGAGCCCAGCCGCTCGTTGACCACCTCGGCGTCCTTGCGGTAGAGCTCATTGATGACGTTGCCGATGGAGTTCTCGTTGCCGGGGATGGCGGAGGCGGAGATGATCACCCGGTCTCCGGCCTGGATGTCCACCTGCCGGTGGGTGTTGAAGGCCATCCGGGTGAGGGCGGACATGGTCTCTCCCTGGCTGCCGGTGGTGATGATGCACACCTTGTTTTTGGGGAGGCTCTTGATGTGGGCCAGGTCCACCAGCACGCCGTCGGGGATGTTCATATACCCCAGCTCGGTGGACACCTTCATGGCGTTCTCCATGGACCGGCCGGTAACGGCCACCTTGCGCCCATACCGGGCGGCCACGTCGATGATCTGCTGGATGCGGTCCACGTTGGAGGCGAAGGTGGTGACGATAATGCGCTGCTCGCAGCCCCGGAAGAGGGCATCGAAGGAGTCGCCCACGCTGCGCTCGCTCTTGGTAAAGCCGGGGCGCTCCACGTTGGTGGAGTCGGCCAGCAGGGCCAGCACGCCCTCTTTGCCCAGCTGTCCCAGCCGGCCCAGGTCGATCATCCCGCCCTGGATGGGGGTGGGGTCGATCTTGAAGTCGCCGGTGTGGACCACGGTGCCCACAGCGCACTTGATGGCGAAGCCGCAGGCGTCGGCGATGGAGTGGTTCACGTGGATGAACTCCACGGAGAACTTGCCTGCCTTCACGGTCTCCCCCGCCTCGCAGGTGATGAGCTTGGTCTTGTTCACCAGCCGGTGCTCCTCCAGCTTGAGCTTCACCAGTCCGGCGGTCATGCGGGTGGCGTAGATGGGGGTGTTCACATCCCGCAGGAGGTAGGGAAGGGACCCGATGTGGTCCTCGTGCCCATGGGTAAGGAAGATGCCCCGGATGCGGTCCTTGTTTTTGATGAGGTAGGTAAAGTCGGGGATCACCACGTCGATGCCGTACATATCGTCATCGGGGAAGCCCATACCCACATCCACCAGGATCATGTCGCCGCCATACTCATACACCGTCAGGTTTTTCCCGATCTCGTTGAGTCCGCCCAGGGAAATGATTTTCAATTTTTCAGCCATAAAAGTACTGCTACACTCCTTTTTCATTGAAACATGTAAGTTTATATACGGACATGAGCCTTCTGTGGGCACGCAAAAGAAAGGCGGTGGGCCTCCGCTCTTTCCGGCCCTGCCTCGCCGGAAAAAGGGGGCGGCCATCCATCGCCCGGTACCCTGTTATCCTCGCTATGTCCTGCCTTATTCAAGCGCACGTGGGCGCATAAAGCCAAATCAATGGTATTAGTATACCACAACCGGGGGAAAAAGTATACCTTAATTTTCTAAGGGCCTTCTCCGATTGCGTCGCTCCGCCGCCGATGGTATAATGGAAAAAACGTTCCTTTCAGGAGGATTGCCCATGAATATCCAGATTTTTGGCAAGAGCAAATGCTTTGACACCAAGAAGGCCGAGCGCTGGTTCAAGGAGCGCCGGATCAAGTTCCAGTCCATCGACCTGGTGAAATACGGCATCAGTCCGGGGGAGCTGAAAAGCGTGCTGAACGCCGTGGGGCTGGAGGCCCTGGTAGACCAGAAGCACCCCGACGCGGCGCTGCTGAACTACCTGGCCTATGACGCCGATAAGGTGGAAAAGCTGCTGGACAACCCCAAACTGATCAGGACCCCCATCGTCCGCAACGGCAAGCAGGCCACCGTGGGCTACGCTCCGGAGGTGTGGGACAGCTGGAGCTGACCGGACGGCAAAGAGGCGGAGCCGCCGGTTGGCTCCGCCTCTTTGGTCTAGGTCTTTTCCTTGTAGTGCTCCGCCACCGCCTCCAGCTGCCGGCGGAGCATCTCTCTGGCCCAGTTGGGGGCTTTGATTTCCACCCCCGCGCCCAGGCCGAACACCCAGCCCAGAAACTGAGGACTGACCACCGCCTGGACGGTGACGGTGAAGTGCGCCTCCCCGTCGGGGACCAGGATCACCTCCCGGCCGAACCGGTCCAGCACCACCCCCACCAAGCGGTTGTCGCACCGCAGGCTCACCAGCCCCTCCTTGCCGGAGAACATACCGAAGTGCTTTTGGGCATAGGATGCGATGTCGAAGTCCGCTGCCACGCCCTCCACGGGCAGGCAGGTCACCGCCAGCTCGGCCATCTTGTCCACCCGGTAGTGGCGCATTTCCCGGTGGCGGTGGTCGTATCCCGCCAGATAATAATTTTCGTTGTCCCAGATGAGCCCCGCCGGGGACACGTCGTACCGCTTCCCCTCCCGGCGGAACACCCGCTCCTTCTGCACGTTGTACTCAAAATACTTGAAGCTGACGCTTCTGTGGTTGGCAATGGCGGAGTGGAGCTTGTCGATGGTGTAATAGACGCTCTCGTTCATGGTCTTGGCCCGGCGGTCCACGTAGACCTGCCGCTGGAGCTGGCGGGCCTGGTGGTGGCTGGCCAGGGACTCCAGCTTTTCGATCAGGTCCCCGCTTTTCCGCTGGGAGATAAACCGGGAGGACTGCACCGCGTCCACCAGCAGCTTGAGCTCGGCCAGCTGGAAGGGCCGCTCTCCCAGAAACCACCCCGGGTCCTTTCCCTTGCGGTTCTGCACGTCCAGGCCGAACACCCGCAGGGCCTCCATGTCGTCATAGATGCTCTTGCGCTCGGCCTTGATGTCCCACTCCTCCAGCCCCTGGATCAGCTCAGGCACCGTCATGGGGTGGTCCTCGTCGGTACGCTCCCACAGCAGCCTGCACAGGCAGAGCAGCTTGAGCTTCTGATTGGTGCTTCTGGGCACAGCTCATTCCCCCTTTCCTATGACTAGGATAATCTTTCCAATGTACCATAAACAGGACTTTTCTTCAGCATAGCATAAATTTGTTGGAAATGCGAGGTTTTTCTATGGACGGTGAAACCCTGATTGTCTCCGCTCCGCTCTGTCCCCTGTACGAGGAGCCCCGGCCTGATGCCCAGCGGGTGGACGAGGTGTTCTGCGGCTGGCCCCTCATTTTGCTAGAGGATGGCCCCGACCTCTGGTGCCGGGTCCGCACCCACTACGGCTATGAGGGCTTTGTCCTCCGCTCCCAGCTGACCACCGGGGGCGATTGGCGCTCCCGCCCCCTTCAGGTGGTCCGGGGCTTCTTTGCCGATGTGACCGCAGCCCCCCAGGTGGAAGCGCCGGTGCTGGCCACCCTGCCCCGTGGGGCTCTGACCGCTCCCCTGGACGCTCCCCGGGACGGGTGGCAGCAGGTGGCGCTGCCCGACGGTCTCCGGGGCTGGCTCAAGGCCGGTCTGCTGACCCCCTGGCTCCAGAGCCCGCCGCCTGTGCCGGAGGAGGAGCTGCGCGCCCGGGTCACCGCCGCGGCACGCTCCTACCTGGGGGTACCCTACCGCTGGGGGGGCAAGTCCCCCCAGGGCATCGACTGCTCGGGCCTCACCTTCATGTCCTGGTTTTTCAGCGGGGTCTGCCTTTACCGGGACGCCAGGCTGGTTTCCGGCTATCCCGCCCATCCCATCCCTGTGGAGCGGCTGGCTCCCGCCGACCTGCTCTATTTCCCCGGCCATATCGCCCTCTACCTGGGGGAGGGCCGATATATCCACTCCACCGCCAAGGCGGGCAGCGACGGGGTGGTGTGCAACAACCTGGACCCCGCCGCGCCGGATTATCGCCCCGACCTGGCGGAGGGTCTGCTGGCGGCGGGCAGCGTCTTTCCTCTCTGAAACGGCAGAGGCCCCCGGCACCATGTGCCGGGGGCCTCTGCTTTATTCTGGCTATTTCCGCTTTACATAGTGATTGGAGCAGGTCACGACCACGTTTAAAAAATCAGAAACCGACTTTATAGAGCTCCGGAGCAGAAGGAGGGTTCTTGCCATGGTATAATACAGCTGGATCGCTTGAATTTGCTTCTCCTTATCCTCAATAGCCTGAAAATCCAGTACATCCGGGCCCGAAAGGCTGAGGGTTATGGCTGCCAGCGCACCATAGCCGACCGCATCCGGGAGGAGGTCATCCAAAAATGCGTCGCAGTAGGACATACAGGCGCGGTAATCCGGTTTGGCGTCTCTGCTCCACAGCTCCGTAAAGGTGCGCCGGTACTGGATGAACAGCTCGGCCAAAACTTCCAGCAGATACCGCCGGTACGATTCACCGCCGCCTGGCATAGTGCGGAACAGGGAGGCGCAGTAGAGACTGAGTATACTGTTCAGGAAATACCCCAGGTCGTAAGCACAGGGCCCGGCAAAGGTATACTCCATATCAATGACCTTCATCTGCTGTCCTTTGACAAAGATGTTTCCCGTGTGAAGGTCGGAGTGGATCAGGGCTTCCTGAGAACTCATATAACGGTGGCGCAGCTGATAGGTTTGAGCCAAAAGCTCCGGATCCTCCAGCCCCGCCCGCAGAGGCATGGTCTCAGGGAGCGGCGGGAAGGGGGAACGGTGGAGAAAGACCCACTCCTCCATCACCCGCCGCATGCCGCTGTTGGTAAAGCACTGGGCCAGGGCGCGGAAGGTGGTACGGGGCAGGTAGAATTCCGACGTGTAGAAGGCGGTGGCGGCCATAAATTCTCCGCACCGGCTCCCAAGGCCGGGGAACTGTTCCCCCTGCACCAGGGCCTGGCGGCATGGCCGAAGATAGGACACGTCTTCCATAATAAAGACGTTGTTTTCCTGATCCAGCAAATAGAGCTCCGGCACATACTGCGGTACAATGGCCTTGCGCAGGCGGAGGGAAATGGCCTCCAGATGGTTGCGGGAGGGCGGCAGCAGGTACTCAAACCCCTGTGCGCTTCGAATGTTCTCCTGGCCCTGCTTGACAATAATGGAGGCATTGCCGCTGCGTACCCGAAAAATAAAATTGATCAACCCGGCAGGGTCCTCTTCCTGTTCTCCAATGGCATGGATCTCCACCGGCAAGCGCTGATCAAATTGGGGGTACTTGTCTTTCAGGTAGGACAGTAAATTATGTTTGGTCAGAATCAGCATTGCTCCGCCCCCTTTAAAAACGGCCCGCATTCAGACTGATACTTTATAGTGTAACGGAGACAGCGCAAAAAGGAAAGAAAGAAATTTGATGCTTTGGCGTATTTTTTTGCTTCCATTCAAAGCCGATGGAAACAGGGGATCCGGCGGCGATAGGTACACAGCCAACGAAATCCATGGTATTCCAGCAGTTCCAGCGCTTGCTGAAACCCGGCTCCGATGTAACCCGGCTGGTGGGCGTCAGACCCCAGTGTGATAATTTCTCCGCCCGCCTGGCGGTACCGTTCCAATACCCATGTCCACTGGGTCAGGGTGGTACCCTGGGTGGTATTCAGTTCGATCCCCTTGCCCGCCTGGACAATTTGGCGCATCAGAGCGGTCAGCCGCTCTTCCCACGGTTCCAGAGTCAGCTCATAGTCCGGGGGCAAATAGCGGAGCGGGTAGATGATATGCCCCAGCACGTCAAAGGTGCCCGCCTGCACCAGTTCCTCCATCTGGAGCACATAGTCCTCCAACAGCTCTACAGCATCCTGGCGGCAGCGGCATTTTTTTGCCGCGGTGTAAATGCCGATCCCGCCCCGTTCCAGGCTGGCAGAGTGGAGGGAACCGATTACAAAATCCAACTGAGGAATCTGAAGCCCCTGTTCCACTGCAGGGGTATCCACGGTACTGTTGCCCAGCTCAATGCCCACCCGCACCTCAACTTTACCGGCCCACCGGTTACGCAGGCGCCGCCATTGCTGCAGCAGCGGCCCAAAATCATAGGCAGCAGGCAGCCGGTTGCCCTGCTGATCCAGGAGATTCCAATGCTCTGTGGCACATAGCTCGTGCAAACCCGCCCGGTGTGCCGCTCTGATATTCTGCAGCAAGGTGGATTGGCTGTCTCCCGAGAGATAGGTGTGCGTATGGTAGTCAGAAAGGTAACGCAGCATAACGACTCCTCTTCTTTCTCATCGTTCCATAGAATCCGGAACTGGTAAGCGCAATAACAAGGAAATTTGACCCCATTTATTATACAACTTTTTCTTCAAAAAGCCAGGCAAAACTTTTATAACAGGCAGCGGCCCCCGGCACATGGTGCCGGGGGCCGCTGTTTGTTTCTGACCGTTTACTCGGCCACCACAATGCGTACCTTGCCGCCCTGCTCGGGAGCGCGGTCATAGTACACCGTCAGGCTGTTGGAGAAGGCCAGGATCTGCTTCAAAGCCTCCTGGTGTCCATCCTCGCCCTCGGCCTTGTACCACTGGCCGGTGGCCTTGTTGTAGCACTCCACCTGGTCGGAGACGGGAATCACCATCTCATTGGTGGTCAGCATCATATTGTCCACGTCGAACTGGTTGCGCTGCACGCCGTTGAGGGTCCGCAGGGACATATAGCCCACCGCCTCCGTGCCGTCGCCCAGCTGACTCAGGCCGGGGGCAATGCCGCCCAGCTGGCCGCCCTTGACGCCATCCAGGTAGAACACCGTAAAGCTCTGGCTGCCGCCGCTGTTTTCCACGGTCACATGGTCATAGATTGTGGCGTTTTCATCCTCCTGATCACTGGGGATGTAGTAGATCATGCCGTAGATATAGCGGTCGCCGGTGACGTCATTGAGCACCAGCTTATCCACCCGTCCGGCCCAGTCGTAGCCCACATAGGTGACCTTGTTGGCGGGCACCTTGTCGATGGTGATATCGTCCCTCTGGATCTCGGCCAAGGCGCCGTTGCCCGCCTGCTCAAAGAAGCGCACGCCGGGGGAGAGGGTCTTGTCGCCCAGCTTGCCGGCCACCAGGTCCAGTTCTCTGGTGGCGCCGCTGCCGTTGACCTTGCTCAGAGAGAGATACCCTCTGGAGTAAGAAGAGACATTCACCAGCCAGCCGCTGAACTGCCGGGCCACCTCCGCGCTCATGCTGGTCTTGCCGGTGAGGGTGATCTGCCCATCCAGCAGCTGGACGGTGGCGCTGCTGCCATCCACCTTGGCCACGCCGATGGCGTTGGACTGGGCCACGCTGGGGGAAACCGCTCCCGCCACCTGTCCGCTGGAGCTCAGCAGGAAGGTGACCTTGTCGCCCACTTTAAAGGCGGACAGATCCGCCACCGCGCTGGGAAGCACCTCCAGGGTGGCCCCCATGACCGTTATGGTGGAGGGGGCGGCGGCGTTGGGGGAGGCGTCCTCATACAGGCCGCACAGCCGCAGGTCGGAGACAAACAGGGTGTTGGAGTTCTTGTCATAGGTGCCCACGTCGTACTGCCGGATGTCGCTGACCTGGGCGGGCACGCCGTTTTTGTAGATCTGGGGGGTCTTGCCGCCGGTGAGCATGGTGAAGGGATTGCTGTTGCCGGTGGGCTTGTTTTTGGCCACCATTACGTTGCCCTCGCTCGCCGCGGTGGAGGCGGAGGTCTGATAGATGTACTCCAGCTTGCCGGAACCGTTGAAGCAGAGCTTCAGGGAGGTGCCGGTGCGCAGGCTGGTCCAGATCTTCTCATAGGTGGTGGGCTCCTGGGTATCGCTTTGATAGACCTTGGTGTCCAGCGTCACCTTGATCTTCTCGTCTCCCACAATGGGGATGGCGTTGGCCTCGGGGCTGCCCATTACGGTGACAGCCCGGAAAGTGGCGCCCTCCTCGGGAAGGATGGCCAGCAGCTTTTTGTTCTTGTCCAGCACGATCTGACCTCTGGTACCGCACAGCTCGCTGCCGAAGGCGGCCCGGTCGGTCTTGTAGGTACCGGAGGTGGTGAGCACGGACCCGCCGGTGCCATCCTCGGCGGTGGCGTCGGTGGACAGGACGATCACATTGTCCTCCAGGCTGCCGCCCAGACTGGAGAGGTAAATATCCGTGCTGTTCTTGGGGCTGGTAAAGAGCAGATTATAGAACAGGATAGCCGCCTGTCCTCTGGTGAGGGTGGAGGAACCGGAAATGTCCAGGCCGTCGGCCAGGCTGGAGGAGGTGGCCAGGCCCACATAGCCGTCGTACCAGTTGATGCCGGTGGCCACATCCTGGTCGCCGTAACCCAGTACCCGCATAAGCATGGTCACGGCCTCGCCGTAGGTGATGGCCCGGTCGGGCTGGAAACTGCCGTCGCCCACGCCCATAATGAGCCGGGTGCTGGCGGTGGTGCCCTCACCGTCCGTTCCGCCGGTGCTGCCGCCGGAACTGCCGTTGGCGGGGATGGAGGAGGCCAGGTTCACATAACCTCTGGCCCAGTGGTCCGGGCCCACATCGGTAAAGATGGTACGGTTGCGCTGGGCGGGCTCCTCGCTGCCCCGGCCCAGGATCTCCACCGCCATTTTGCAGAATTCCGCCCGGGTCAGCTTGCCGTTGGGGTTGTAGGCGGTCCCGCCGGTACCGTCCACCACACCCAGCGCCCACAGGGTTTCCGCGGCGTTGGCGGTGGTGGAGTCGGGAATGTCGGTAAAGGCGGCGCTCCCCGCGGCGGAGGCGGGGGCGAGGGTGACCAGCCCCGCCAGCAAGGCGGCGGCCAGTAGCCCGGAAATCAATCGTTTCACGCTCATAGTCTCTCTCCTTTATTCCGCCCGCAGGGCGTCCACCGGCTGGAGGCCGGATGCTTTGATGGCGGGGTACAGGCCGAAGCCGATGCCCAGGGCCACCGAGATGAGGAAGGCTCCCACGGTGATGCCCGGGCTTGGCAGCAGAATCAGGTCGAAGGATGCCTTTCCCACAATCAGCGTTCCGATGTACCCCACGGCAATGCCGAAGAGGCCGCCGATGCCGCAGATCATGCAGGCCTCAATGAGGAACTGGGCAATGATGCTCTTGCGCTCGGCGCCGATGGCCTTGCGGATGCCGATTTCCCGGGTACGCTCGGTGACGGTGACCAGCATGATGTTCATAATGCCGATGCCGCCCACCGCCAGGGAGATGGCGGCGATGCCACCCAGGAAGCGCTGCTGCAGCTTGATCTGCTCGTCGCCCTGCTCCTGCCACTGGTTGGGGGTGCCCACGTAGCCGGTACCCTGTCCCAGCAGGCTGTCCAGGTATCCCTGGAGCAGGGCCACGCCCATTTTGGTGGACTGGGCGTCTTTGGCCTTGGCCACGAAGGTATCCATCTGGTTGGATTTGTTCAGCACCCGGTTTGCGGTGTAGGGCAGAACCACGTAGCGGTCCATACCTGTCATATTGTCCGGGTCCTTCTCCTCGTAGACCCCGATCACCTCAAAGGGCACGCCGTTGATGGTGATGTCCCTGCCCACCGGATCGATGTAGTTGAACAGCAGCTCGGCGATCTTGGAACCCAGCACGCACACCTGGTTGTACCGTTCCACATCCAGATAGGCGATGTCCCTGCCCTTGGCAATGGTAAAGTTGTTGCACAGGGCGAAGTCCTGATTGCCCATCACCACCTGGGGACTCTCCTCCCAGGAGCTGTTGTGATTGTCCAGGGTCTTGGCGCCATACTTGATCACCGTCTGGTTGTACATCTGCACCACCGGAGTGAAGCCCACAATGTACTCATCCAGCTCCATGCAATAGTCGTACAGATCGTCGGCAATCCCCTTGCTGTCCCAGCTATAGGCGTTGATGTTGATGACGTTGCTGCCCAGGCTCTCGTAATAGGCCCGCATCTGCTGGTTCTGGCCTTCGGCGTAGGACACCAGGATGATGACGGCCGCCAGGCCGATGATCACGCCCAGCATGGTGAGGGCGGAGCGGGCCTTTTTGGCCGCGATGGATTTGATGGCGATTTTGAAGGCCTGTGTCAGATTCATGAAAAGGCCCCCTCTCTGTCCCCGTCGTAGAGGATGTGTCCGTCGGAGATCCGGATGACCCGCTCGGCGGTGGCGGCGATGCCGTTGTCGTGGGTGATGAGGATGATGGTGGTGCCCTCCTCATGGAGGCTGTGGAGGATCTCCAGCACGTGCTTGCCCGTCTTGGAGTCCAGGGCGCCGGTGGGCTCGTCGGCCATGATGATGGGGGGCTGGGTGGCGATGGCCCGGGCGATGGCCACCCGCTGCTGCTGGCCGCCGGACATCTCGCTGGGCCTGTGCCCCGCCCGGTCGGCCAGGCCCACCCGCTCCAGGGCGGCCTCTACCCGGTCGGTACGCTTGGAGGCGGGCACCCCCTGATAGATCAGGGGGAGCTCCACGTTCTCCCAGGCGTTGAGGGCGGGGATCAGGTTAAACCCCTGAAAGATGAAGCCGATCTGCTTGTTGCGGATGTGGGCCAGCTGCCGGTCGCTGAGCTCGGTGACGTCCACTCCGTCCAGGTGGTAATCCCCATAGGTGGGGATGTCCAGGCAGCCCAGAATGTTCATCAGGGTGGACTTGCCGGAGCCGGACTGGCCGATGATGGCCACAAATTCCCGCCGGTCGATGGCCAGGGAGACCCCGTCCAGGGCCCGCACCTCGCTTTCCTCTCCCTCATGGTAGATCTTAAAGAGGTTTTTTACATCAATGAGCATGGTATAGCCCTCTTAATAATACATCTGTTCGGGATTCTGATAGCCCAGGAAGATCACCTGTCCCTGGGACAGGCCCCGGACGATCTCCACCTGGGAGTTGTCGTTGAGGCCCACCGTCACCGGCACCGCCCAGAAGCCCTTGGGCTGCTCCCAGGAGGGATCGGGCTCCAGAATGGCGTTGACCGGCGGCTCATCGGACTGGACCCAGACAATGGCGTTGTCCGTGCTGCCCGTGCCGCCCATGGACCCGTCCATAGAGCCGCCGCCCACGACCACGCCGCCGCCGGGTATGGCTACCGACATCAGGGGCTTGGCAAAGGCGCCGCCGCTGTAGCGCTGGGGCACCGCCATGCTACCGTCGCTTATGACGGTACCGTCATCTGCGGGCAGCATTTCGCCCTCGATCATGCCGTCCTCGGGCAGCATCTCGCCGTCCGTCATGCCGTCCTCAGGCAGCATCTCGCCGTCGATCATACCGCCCATATCTCCGCCTTCGGAGGGGGCGGCATCCAGGGTATCGGGCAGGGTCACGTTGTCAAAGCTGACGTACTTGACCGCCTGGATCGGCACCACCAGACAGTTGTCCGATTCACTGGCCACAAAGGAGTAGCTGACATAAGTACCGGGGATCATAGAGCCGTCAAAGTTGTCCACCGTCACCACCGCGGGGACGGAGGCCACGCCGTTCTCTCCGGAAGCGGTCATGGACACGCTCTCCACAATGCCCATATAGGGAGTGCCGTACTGGTCGATGTTGACCATCATACCGGCCTTGACATACCGGGCGTTGCGCTCATCCACGGTAATCTCCACCACCATCTGGGTGGTGTCGGCAATGCTGATGCCCTGACCGCTCTGGACCTCCGCGCCCTCCTGCAGGCTGCAGGACAGGACGGTGCCTGCGATGGGGGAGGTTGCGTTGTACTTGGCCAGCTCGTCATTGGCGGTTTTCAGCTTCTCCTGGGCGGCCTTCAGGGCTTCCTCCTTGGAGGCGATCTCCTCGTCGGTGTTCTTGGCGCCCAGCTGGACCATCGTCTGACCGGCCTTCACATCGCCGTAGTTCATCAGGTTGAACTGCTCCACCGGGCCGGAGGCCTTGGCCTTCACCACGGTAGTCTCGTAGAACTCCAGCTTGCCGTTCTGATAGGGGTAGATGGGGGTGCCGTCGCTGGCCGTCAGGCCGGCGGAGGCCTCCATCCCTTCGGTAAGGGTGCCGGGATTGTCCAGCACGAACACCACCTCGAAGTGGGTGGCTCCCTCGGGGGAGACGAAGCGCACTTTGTTGATCTTCTCCACCGTACCGGTGCGGGAGTCCATGATGGCGGGAATGGAGACCTGGGCGGTCTGACCCACCTTGATCTGGTCCTCGTAGGCGTAGCTGTAATAGAGGGACAGCCGCAGCTTGGTGTCGTTGACAATGGTGGCGATGGTGTCGCCCTCATTGACGGTGTCTCCCACCTTCAGGTCGGCCACCTCCCGCAGGTTGCCGCTGTGGGGGGCCTTGACGGTGAGCTCGGCGATCTTGTCATACACCGCCTGCAGATCCTTCTGGGCGTTGTCCACGCTCTCCTGGGCGGCGGTAACTGCCTCCCGGGCGGCGGTATCGTCCATCTTGTAGAGCTGCTGGCCTGCCTCCACCTGATCGCCCTCCTGGACATAGAGCTCCAGAATGGTGCCCGTGCCCGGGGTGACGCTGGCGGAGTTGCGGGCTTTGGTGGTACCGGAACCCTCCACCGTCGACTGGATGGAGCCATATTCCACGGTGCCGGTCATGACTTCACCCTGTTGGTCGGTCTCCCGGAACACAAAGTACCACAGGATCACGGCCACGGCCACCACCACCGCGGCGGCCACCACAATTCCCGCGATGAGCTTTCCTTTGCCCCGCCGTTTTTTCTTCTTGGGCCCTTTGGGAGTGGCCGGCGCCGGGCTGCCGGTCTGGACGGCCTGTTCCATCACGGGCGTCTGTTGATCCGTCATGTTGACATCCTCCTTGTTTGCAGTTGCTTCCACACAAATTCTACCACAGCGGGACTGGCTTGAAATTACAAAGCAATGACAAGTTCTTAAGGAAACCTTAAATTTTATGTCCCATTCATTAGACGATGCCGGAAGTAAAAGGTTTCCAACTTTTTATGGAAAATTTTCTCCAAAATCAGACAGCACCCCGCCCCGGCCGATCCGGCGGGGGCAGGGTGCTGAACGCTGCGGTTGTATTCCTTTGTCAGCCCTTGAGGGACTCCGCCCAGGCGGTGTACTTGGACACCTTCTCCTCACACTGGGCCTTGGTCTGGTCGTTGGCCAGGATATAGACCTTGACCTTGGGTTCGGTGCCGGAGGGCCGGACGATGAGGCTGGTGCCGTCGGCCATCTCGTAGCGCAGCACGTTGGAGCCGGAGAGCTCCATGGCGGACTTGCTGCCGTCGGCCACGGTGACCACGGAGCCGTCCTTGTAGTCCTTCTGCTGGAGCACGCCCACGCCGGCGATCTCCACCGGGGGCTTGGCGCGCAGCCCGGCCATCAGGTCGGCCATCTTCTTCAGCCCGTCCAGGCCGGGCATCACCAGGTTCAGGGTCTTTTCTCCATAGAAGCCGTACTTCTCATAGCACTTTTGCAGGGCGTCGTACAGGGTCATGCCCTGCCCGGCGTACCAGGCGGCCATCTCGGTGAGGGCCAGGGCGGCGGTGACGGCGTCCTTATCCCGGACATAGTCGCCCAGCATGTAGCCGTAACTCTCCTCGTAGGCAAAGATCACCTTGCCCTCCCCGGCGTTTTCCAGCTTGTCCTTCTTTTCGGCCAGGAACTTGAAGCCGGTAAAGGTGTCGTAGCAGGCCAGGCCGTTGGTCTCGGCCACCTTCCGGGCCATCTCGGTGGTAACGATGGTCTTGAGGGCCACCGGCTTGTCCGGCATCTTGCCGGTGCGCTTTTTGGCGCCGATGAGGTAGTCCAGCAGCAGTACGCCGGTCTGGTTGCCGGAGATGGTAATGTATTCGCCCTGGTTGTCGCGCACCATGATGCCCACCCGGTCGGCGTCAGGGTCGGAGCCCAGAATGAAGTCGGCGCCCTCCTTCTTGGCCAGCTCCACCGCCAGGTAGAACCCCTCGGGGTTCTCCGGGTTGGGGGAGACCACGGTGGGGAAGTTGCCGTCAATGACCATCTGCTCAGGCACGCAGATGACGTGCTTCATGCCCAGCCGGCGCAGGGCCTCGGGGATGAGCTGGTAGCCGGTGCCGTGGAAGGGGGTGTACACCATCTTGAAGGTGTCGGCCACCTGCTCCACCGCGGCCTTGTCGTTGACCTGCCCCATGACGTTTTCCAGGAATTTCTCGTCGGTCTCCTTCCCCATGAGGGTGATCATGCCGCTCTTGAGGGCCTGGTCATAGTCCATCCGCCGGATGGAGTCGAACAGGTCCAGCTCCTCCATCTTCTTGGCGATGGCGGCGGCGTGGTGGGGGGGCAGCTGGGCGCCATCCTGCCAGTAAACCTTGTAGCCGTTGTACTCCTTGGGGTTGTGGCTGGCGGTGACGTTGACGCCGGCAATGCAGTGGTACTCCCGCACGGCGAAGGACACCTCGGGGGTGGGCCGCATGGCGTCAAAGAGCCGCACCCGGATGCCGTTGCCCGCCATGACGCAGGCGGTCTCTCTGGCAAAGGCGTCGGAGTTGTTGCGGCAGTCGTAGCACACCGCCACGCCCCGCTCCATGGCCTCGGCCCCCTCGGCCTTGATGACCTCGGCAAAGGCCTGGGTGGCGTGACGGATCACGTGAATGTTCATCTGGTGCAGGCCCACGCACATGGTACCCCGCAGGCCGGCGGTGCCGAACTCCAGGGGGGCGAAGAACCGGCTCTCGATCTCCTTGTCGTCGCCGGCGATGGACTGCAGCTCCGCCTTTTCGGCATCGCTGAGGGCGGGGCTGTTGAGCCACTTTTCATATACCTCACGATAGGACATGGGAATAACCTCCTATACCTTTAAATTCCATGGCAGCACCTCTGTGCTTTTGTTATTATAGCACAAACGCTCTGGTATCGCTACCCTGAATTCCGGCATTTCGCAGGATAAAATGCAAATTTTTTCCTGTCACTATTTGTGATACCCCGAGCCCTCCTGGATTTTGAAGCAGCGGTAGAGCTGTTCCAGCAGCATAACCCGGGCCAGGTGGTGGGGGAAGGTCATGGGGGACATGGACAGTCTCAGCTGGGCCAGCTCCTTCAGGGAGGGATGCATCCCGTAGGAGGAGCCGATGAGGAACACCAGGGTGCTCTTGCCCGCCGCCGGCCACTGTTCCAGCCGGGCGGCCAGCTTTTCGCTGGATAGGAGCTCGCCCTCCACGCACAGGGCCACCACCGCCGCGCCCTTGGGCAGCCTGCTCTTCACCGCCTGGGCCTCTTTTTCCAGGGCGGCGTCGATCTGGGCCTGGGAGGGATTGGCGGGCAGCCGCTCCTCGGGCAGCTCGGTGAGCTGGAATTTGCAGTAGGCTCCCAGCCGCTTGGCGTACTCCGCCGCCCCCTCTATGTAAAACTTCTCCTTCAGCTTGCCCACGCAGATGACAGAAACGCTGATACCCTTCATATCCGGTACCTCTCCCCGGTCTGGTCTCTGGGGGCCACCTCCAGCCGCACGTCCTGGCCCACCCGGACCCCTCTGTGTTCCAGGGCGGAGCGCACCACGTCGTAGGCCCGCTGGGGGGTGTTGTTTTCTCTGGACAGGTGGGCCAGCACCACCGTGCGGGCGCCCCCCTCCACCGCCCGGCACACCAGCTGGGCCCCCGCCTCGTTGGACAGGTGGCCCCGGTCGCCCAGGATCCGGCTTTTGAGGGAATAGGGGTAAGGCCCGGACTGGAGCCATTCCACGTCGTGGTTGGCCTCGGCCACCAAGAGTTCGGCGCCCCGGATCCCCTCCGCCACCTCGTCGGTGACGTGGCCCAGGTCGGTGACCACCGCCGCTTTTTTCCCTCCGGCGGACAGGGCGTAGCCGGTGCTCTGGGCGGCGTCGTGGGGGGTGGCGAAGCTCTCCACGTCCACCCCGCCCAGGGAGAACCGCTCACCCGGGGTAAAGGTATGGAGCACCTCCTCCAGGAAGGGGATGCGGTAGCACAGCTGCATACCGGTGCCCCGGCTGGCGTATACCGGCACCGCCAGCTGCTTGGTCATGGTAGCCAGTCCGGCGATGTGGTCGGAGTGCTCATGGGTGACCAGCACGGCGGACAGGGCCTTGGGGTCCAGCCCCATGGCCTTGAGGGCGGTGGTGATCCGGCGGCAGGAGATGCCGGCGTCCACCAGAATATGGGTGTCTCCGCTGCTCACCAGCAGGCAGTTGCCGCTGGAGCCGCTGGCCAGGGTACAAAGTTCCAGCACAAAATCGCTCCTTCTCGCAAAAAACAGGCGGGGAACCTCCCCCGCCTGCATGACGGAATATCAGTTGTCAGCCCACCTGGCTCTGCTTGTCCTCGTCGGGGGTAACCACCACCCGGATGTCGGCACCCACACCGGAGAGCTTGCGGACGATGTCCTCATAGCCCCGCTCGATGTGGTGGATGCAGCCGATCTCGGTGGTGCCCTGGGCGGCCAGTCCGGCGATGACCATGGCGGCGCCGGCCCGCAGGTCGCAGGCCTGGATGCGGGCGCCGGTGAGCTTGTCCACGCCCTCGATGACGGCGATCTTGCCGTCCACCTGGATCTGAGCGCCCATGCGGCGGAACTCGTCCACGTAGCGGTAGCGGTTGTCCCACACCCCCTCGGTGAGCACGCTGGTGCCCTCCGCCAGGCAGAGGACGGCGGCAATCTGGGGCTGCATGTCGGTGGGGAAGCCGGGATAGGGCAGGGTCTTGACGTTGGTGCGGGTGAGCTTGCCGGTACGGCGGACCAGAACGGCGTCGTCCCGCTCCTCCACCTCCACCCCCATCTCCAGCAGCTTGGCGGTGATGCACTCCAGATGCTTGGGGATAACGTTCTTGATGAGCACCTCGCCTCCGGTGGCGGCCACGGCGGTCATATAGGTGCCCGCCTCGATCTGGTCGGGAATGATGGAGTAGGTGCCGCCGGAGAGGCGGTCCACCCCCCGGATCTTGATGACGTCGGTACCGGCGCCCATGATGTCGGCGCCCATGGAGTTGAGGAAGTTGGCCAGGTCCACGATGTGGGGCTCCTTGGCGGCGTTTTCAATCACCGTCATCCCCTGGGCCAGCACGGCGGCCAGCATGATGTTCATGGTGGCCCCCACGGATACGATGTCCAGATAGACGTGGGTGCCCTGCATCCGGCCCTTTTCGGCCCGGGCGTGGATAAAGCCGCCCCGCACGTCCACCTCGGCGCCCATGGCCACAAAGCCCTTGATGTGCTGGTCGATGGGCCGGCCGCCGAAGTCGCAGCCTCCCGGCGGGGGCACCTCGGCGGAGCCGAACCGGCCCAGCAGGGCGCCAATGAGGTAGTAAGAGGCCCGGATCTTCCGGGCCAGCTCCTCGGGCACCCTGGCGTTGCGGATATGGGAGCAGTCCACGTCCACCGTGGTGCGGTTGACGGTGCGCACGTCGGCGCCCAGCTCCTGGAGGATATTCAGAATCAAGGTCACATCGCTGATCTGGGGAATGTTTTCAATGCGGCAGCTGCCGTCCACCAGCAGGGCGGCGGGAATGATAGCGACAGCGGCGTTCTTCGCGCCGCTGATGTCAATTTCTCCAAACAGCGGTTTCCCGCCGTGAATCACATATTTCGTCAAAGCAACAACCCTCTATTCCTTCCGCCGGAAGGGCTTTGCGCCTTCCGGGGTATCCAAGGGCCGGCGTATCCGCGGCCCGTTAAACACAAAAACAGGCGGCATCTGAAAACTCAGTGCGCTCCTTCACGCATACATTATAGCATATATCTCGCCAAAATCAAAGAAAATTTCACGCTCCTTTTTCCGTTTCCGTTTGACCACAGCTTTTCCGTTTTCTGCATGTTTTATACATAACCGCAGAGCGCGGAGCTCCGCCTGCCGGCAGAGCTCCGCGCTCGTTTTGTTTTGTGTTTGTCCGGTCTATTGCAGCAGGGCGCGGCAGAGGGCGTCCAGGTCCATGCCCCTGCAGTACCGGCCGGGATCCACGCCGGAGAGCCACTCCCGCAGGGCGCCCTCCTCCAGCGGACAGCCCAGCAGCAGCCGGGCCAGCTCCTCCGGCTCGTCCAGGCTGAAAAAGTCTCCGTAAATGTGGAGAGTATTCAGTCTCCCCTGCTCCACATCCATGTGCAGCTCCAGCTGGCCACAGCCCTCCACCCGCCGCTTTTTCACAATCTGGCAGGGGGGCGAAGCGCCGAAATTCCAGTCCCAGGTGCTGTACAGCGTGTCCCGCAGCCGCTGTACCTCATCCAGCTGCTCCTCCGTGAGGACCAGCGGCTCCATGTCGTAAGCGTTCATCAGGGCCTGCCGCAGCCGGACCAGAAACTGCCCGGTGGGCAGGTCCTCCTTCACATAGGGCCGCACGTTGGTCACCCGGCTGCGCACCGAGGTCAGTCCCTTGGAGGTAAACTTGTCCTCCGGCACCCGCAGGGCCTGGCCCACCACGCTCAGGTCGGAGTCGTAGAGAATGGTGCCGTGGTGCATCACCCGGCCCCGCTTGACGTACTGGGAGTTGCCAGAGAATTTTTTCCCGTCAATGGTCATGTCGTTGCGGCCGCTGAGCTCGGCGGTCACGCCCAGCTCAGCCAGGGCGGCGGCCACCGGCCGGCAGAAGGCGGAAAAGTCCATTCCCCCGCCCTCATGGGGGGCGATGAAGGTAAAGTTCACGTTGCCCAGGTCGTGGTACACCGCCCCGCCGCCGGAGAGCCGCCGGGCCACCCGGACATTGTGCTCCCGCACGTAGGCCATGTTGACCTCCTGGAGGGTGTTCTGGTGTTTGCCCACCACGATGGTGTTGTCGTTCTGCCACAGCATACAGCAGGCCGTATCCTGCCCTGGCCCGTCAAAGACCACCTGCTCCAGGGCCAGGTTGTAATAGGGGTCGGTGCTGCCGCTCTCCAGATAGCGCACGGCGGTCTACCCCAGCTGTTCCGCCCACTGGGCCACTTTGAAGCCCACCAGGACGAAGCCGTCTCCCACCAGGATCGGCCGCTTGACCAGCATCCCGTCAGTGGCCAGCAGGGCAATCTGTTCCTCCTCGCTCATACCCGGGAGCTTGTCCTTCAGGCCCAGGGCCTTGTACTGCAGGCCGCTGGTGTTGAAAAACTTCTTCAGGGGCAGGCCGCTGGCCTGGAACCAGGTCCGCAGCTCCTCCTCATTGGGCCGCTGGGTCTTGATGTCCCGCACTTCCACCTGCACACCTCTGGCCTCCAGCCACTTCAGGGCCTTCTGGCAGGTGGTGCACTTGGGGTAACAGACAAAGAGCATGGGTAAAAACCTCCTCTTTTTTGGTTACAGCATGGCGTAGAGCAGCTTGGCCACCTCGCCCCGGGTCAGCAGGCCGTTGGGGCGGATCTGGTCGTTGGTGCCGGCCACCACGCCCTGGGCCACCAGGATTCCGGTGTACTCCGCGGCCCAGGCGGGCACCTGCGCGGCGTCGGTGAAGGCGCTCAGGTCAGCCTGGGTATAGCCCTTGGCCTGGATGCGGCCCAGCAAGGTGATGGCCTCGGCCCGGGTAATGGTGGCGGTGGGGTTGCACATCACGCCCCCTGCGGTCTCCGCCCCCTGGAGGAGGCCCAGGCTGTACATGGCCTTCACCTCATTGATGGCCCAGTCGGGGATCTGGTCCTTGTCAGCGAAGGGGAGCTCCACCCCGCTGTACAGGGCGGGGTCCAGGTCCATCCAGTGGGCCACCATGGCGAAGAACTCCGCCCGGGTGATGTTCCGGTTGGGCTGATACTGGGGCACGTCGCCGCCGGTCCCCTGGGAGATCCCCTGGTCGTAGAGGAAGGTGGCGTAGGGCTCGGCCCAGTGTCCCGCCATATCGCCGAAGGGGGAGGTGCGCTGGGTGGCGGGGGAGATATCCGCAGAGGCCCGGGCCAGGTTGCCGCTGGCGTCCCCGGCCACCAGGGTAACCCGGTGGTAGCCGTTGTCGGCGGCGGGCAGGGTAGCGGACAGGGTACCGGAACTCTCGTTCCAGGTAAACTGCAGGGGCGCGCCGTCATAGGTCAGGGTCAGGTTCCCCTGGGGAATGGTCTTGTCCATGTTGTCGCTGACGGTGGCGGTGAGCTGGGTGCCGCTGGCCTGGATGGTGATGGTGGGGGCGGTGGTGTCGGTGAGCTGTTCATTGGCGGTCACCAGCTGATCCAGCCAGATGGTGCCGTTCTGCTTGCCCTCGCCGCCGCCGTAGACCACCGACAGCTCGGTGATAGAGGCGGTACCCTGGGGCAGCTCCACCATCACGTACCGCCAGCCGGTAAAGTCCAGGGCGGTGAGGAGGAACTGCTGGCCGCCCTGCCCGTTGGCGGTGGCCATCAGGGTGTTGCCCGAGCCGTCGCCGTAGACCCACATGCCCAGCCAGCTCTCCCCGGCGGGGATGCTCAGGCTGGTGCTCAGGCTGGCCACGCCGGTCGCTCCGGCCTGATAGGCCAGCTTCACGCTCTGCTTGCCGTTGTGGACGTAGTCCAGCCCGGTCTCCGGCGCGGCGGTAAGGGAGGGCGTGGAGATAAAGGTGCTCAAATCTCCCTCACAGTTCTCCAGGGTCTTGATGTGTCCGGCCACGCTCACCTGAATGGTGGTGGTTTTTCCTCCCGCCGAGACGGTGAGGGTGCCGGTGCCGCTCTTCTCTCCGGCGGTGAACAGGCCGTTCTGATCCACCGTACCCACGCCGCCGCTGACCGACCAGGTAAAGCAGGTGTCCTGGGCGGTGAGGGCCAGCTTGCGGTAGACGGCGGAGGCCTTCAGGTCCACCTGCTGGCCGGGGTCCAGATTGAGGCTGGTCACCGCCGCGCCGGTGGACTCATTGGAGACGCTGATGGAGTCTGGGGTCTTTACGGTGGTGAGATAGGCGGTGCCGGTATACAGGCCGTCGCTGGCGGTGACCTGGGAGAAGCCGCTCTCCGTTCCGGCGGTGTACAGCCCGGTCTCGCTGACGGTGCCGCCGCCGCTGGTCACCGACCAGCCCACCGGATTGCCCTGGGTGAGGTAATAGGAGCTGTCCAGCCCGGCGGCGGACAGCTGGACCTGGGCCCCGGCCAGCAGCATCTTGTCGCTGGGGGTCACATAGTAGGCGGCCAGCTGGCCGGTGGGCTGGAGGGTGGTGGTGAGGAAGATGGCGGTGCTGTTGGACCGCTGGGCCCCGTCGGAGGGCTTGTTCACCACCTGCATGCCGTTCTGGTCCGGGTAGGTGACGCCGATGGTGGTGGAGCCGCCGCCGTCCATGCTGATGGCGTCCACGCAGCCCAGCTCCACCAGCCGCTGGGCCACCTGAGAGATGGTGGCTCCCACGCTGTGGCCGGACTGTTTTCCGTCTATGGCGTAAAAGACCACCGTTCCGTCGGCCTTGATGCCCACGGCGGAGCAGGCGGTGCGGGAGGGGTCCAGGCCGGAGGCCACCTGGCCGTTGGTGACGATTTTACTCACGCCGCCCAGGGCCTCGGTGACGTTGTTCCACCGGGCGTCGGCGGCGGTGATGGAGAGGGTGACCTCGCTGCCGGGCTGGAGGGCCCGCAGGGCGGCCAGCAGATTGGCGTCCTCCTCCCCGTTCAGGGTGAGCACCGCCTTCCCCTCGGGGATGGGGATGGCGCCGGTGGACTCCAGCACCTGATCCACGGTGTAGCGCACCGTCTTGCCGATGGTGGGCTGCAGGGGGCTGGTCCCGGTGCCGTCGTCCACGGGGGTGAGCACCACGTCCACACCCGGCTTGGTGTTCTGGGTGGTGGCGGAGAAGTCGGAGGTCATGAGGGTGATCCCGCCCACCCCGTTTTTATAGGCCTGCCGGATCTTGTTGATGGCGCCGGTAAGGGGGTAGCTCTGCCCCCCGAAGGACACCGTGGTGGTCAGTCCGGGCTGGCCGATGAAGGCGGTGCCGTCGGCGTTGAAGCCGATGGCCCAGGAGTCGTTATAGTAAGAGGTGGCCCGCACGCCCCCGTTGGTAACCACCAGGCCGGTGGTGGCGCCGGTGGCCATCACGTACCAGTCGCCGTTGAGGCCGGACACCACCCGCTTGCCCTGGCTCTCCAGGGACTGGGCCATGCCGGACAGGGTGGCCTTGGAGAGCACCTTGTCGCCATAGGCCACCGTAGGCACCACATTGGTGTTGGGGGTGTAGCTGACAAAATATTCCGTACGCAGGTCGGAATAGGTGTCGCTCCAGAAGATGTTTGTTCCCAGAGCGGTACCCTGGGAGATGGGCACGCTGCTCTTATGTAGGTCCCAGCCCAGGGCGTTGGAGGCGGAAGCCGCCGTCACCGTGACTGCCAGGGCCAGCCCCAGCGCCACGCCCCGCCGAATCGTTTTGTTCATTATGTTCCTCCTATGCCGTGATCCAAAGTCGCTATGGGCATTATGTTAACACAAAAGCCCCCGCTTGTAAACAAGCGGGGGCCAGCTTTACAGAATTGTCAGGAATACGGAATTTCAGACAAAACAGGTCAATTTTCCCCATTTTGCTCCGGTCCGCCCTCCTTGAGGCGCAGGGTTTTTTCCAGGGTGGCCTCCTCCTGGATGCTCAGCAGCTCGCCGATGAGCTGGTTGGATACCAGAAAGCCTTTGGGGGTCAGATTCCACCGCCGGTCGTGGCGCTCGGCCCAGCCCTGGCGCTCGTACTCCTCCAGCTTCTGCTCCAGGGGGTCGAAGTTCATGAAGAACTCCCGCCGGTACTCCCACTCCTCAATGCCCCGGGTGGTGCGCAGCCGGAGCATCAGGTATTCGCTGCCCCGCTCCCGCTGGGGGATGAGCTCGGACTCGTCAATGACCATGCCGCCGCCCAGCACGCCGGAGATATATTTTTCCAGGTCCCGGACAAAGGAGTACCGCCGCCCGCCGAAATCGGAGTGGGCCCCGGGGCCGAAGCCCACATAGGACCGGCCCATCCAGTATTTCAGGTTGTGCCTGGACTGGAATCCGGCCCGGGCGAAGTTGGAGATCTCATACTGCCGGTAGCCGGCCTCCCCCAGCCGCTCCACCATCCACAGGTACATGTCGGCCTGGGCGTCGTCGTCGGGCAGCTTTTCCCCCCGGCTCACCCGGTAGTCCAGGAGGGTGCCCGGCTCCACCTTCAGGCCGTAGCAGCTCAGATGCTCCGGCTCCAGGGCCAGGACCTGCTCCACCGTGTCCTTCCAGCCGGCCAGATCCTGGCCGGGCAGGCCGTAGATCAGGTCCAGGCTCAGGTTTTTGAACTTGGCCTTCCGGGCGGCCTGCACCGCCGCCTTCACCTGCTCAAAATCGTGGGGCCGGTGGAGGCTGCTCAGCTCACAGGGGTTGGCGGACTGGACCCCCAGAGAGAGCCGGTTGACGCCCGCCCGCCGCAGGCTCTGGAGCATCTTCAGATCCACGCTGTCCGGGTTGCACTCCACGGTGACCTCCGCGTCCTTGGACAGGTCAAATCGCTTGGCGATGGTACGCAGCAGCTCCCGCAGCCGTTTTTCTCCGAAATAGCTGGGGGTGCCTCCCCCAAAATACACCGTATCCACCTGGCAGCCCCGGGTCAGCGGCCCGGTCTCCTTGATATGGGCAATCAGGGCCTTTTGGTAGTCGTCCATCCGGCTCTCCTGTCCCGCCAGGGAGTAGAAGTCGCAGTAGTCGCACTTGCTGCGGCAAAAGGGGATGTGGACGTAAATACCCAGTTTTTCCGCCATTGGAGCACCTCGCTTTTGAAGGGACGGGGTCTGATACCCCCATGTGTAAGGGATATTATACTACAAAAACCGCCGTTTGAAAAGCGTTGCGGGCCATGCTATACTGGAAAAAAGGAAAGAAGGGATAGCAATGGCCATACAAGAGCCCCGGCGGCTGTCGCTCCGGGTGACGCAGGCCCAGGCCGGGGAAAAGATCGACACCCTCCTCCGGAGGGAGCTCCACCTGTCTGGCACGGTGATCCGCCGGGTCAAGTGGCTGGAGGACGGCATCCTGCTGGACGGGGTGCGGGCCATCACCGGCCAGCGGGTGGCGGAGGGACAGGAGCTGTCGGTGCTGGTGTCCGACCCCCACCCCGCCGGGGACATGGT
>NZ_NFIQ01000119.1 GCF_002159455.1 Flavonifractor sp. An306 | reverse complement strand
AAAAATCGGTGAAAGTCAAGGAAAACACTTCAAAACTTCTTGATTTTTGTCCCGGCAAAGCAAAAACTTCTCAAAAGTTGTTAATTTCTCTTCATTTTTCGGTATTAAGTGGTAAAAACCGCTTGATATAAGGCAAAAAACTGAATATCCACATGTGGAAAGTTTTCACGGACGGAAAAGAAAGAAATGCCACAAAAATATCCACAATGGAGCGGCAGAAGCGCAAAAAGAGAGGGAACCAGTTTCCCGGTTCCCTCTCAAAAAGTGCTTATTTATCCAGTTTCAATTAGCCGAAGTAGCGCTTCAGCAGGCCCTCGAAAGCCTTGCCGTGGCGGGCCTCGTCGCGGGCCATCTCATGGACGGTGTCATGGATGGCGTCCAGGTTCAGCTCCTTGGCCTTCTTGGCCAGCTCGAACTTGCCAGCGGTAGCGCCGTTCTCGGCGTCCACACGCATCTCCAGGTTCTTCTTGGTGGAGTCGGTCAGAACCTCGCCCAGCAGTTCGGCAAACTTGGCGGCGTGCTCGGCCTCCTCATAGGCGGCCTTCTCCCAGTACAGGCCGATCTCGGGATAGCCCTCGCGGTGAGCCACGCGGGCCATGGCCAGATACATACCAACCTCGGAGCACTCGCCCTGGAAGTTCTCACGCAGGCCCTGGATGATCTCCTCGGGAGCACCCTTGGCCACGCCTACCACGTGCTCGGCAGCCCAAGTCTTGTCGCCGCCCTGGAGCACGAACTTCTCCTTGGGAGCCTTGCAGATGGGGCAGAAATCAGGGGCGGAATCCCCTTCGTGAACGTAACCGCAGACAGAGCAAACCCACTTTTTCATAATGATTGCCTCCTAAAAACAATTTTATTTTTCTTTGTAACTTGGTTTAGCGGAAGTGCTAATCAGTAATGATTATCATTTCTGATATTAAGATAGCACAACTTAACTTTCCCGTCAAGTGTTTTTTTCAGGATCGGCAAAAGTTTTTTTCGGCTCCAGAGCGGCAGCCAGCTCCTCATAGGAGCAGAGGGCGTTGAGCACCTCCAGCATGGCGTTGGGCGACAGATGCTCGGGCAGGGCCAGCTTCTGGAGCAGGGCCCGCCGCTTCTCCGACGCGCCAGGGCCTCCCGAGAGACCCAGCGTGAAGAGATCCGCCTTGGTTATGGGGCGGCGGGGCATCGCCCTCTCCTCCGCCTCATCCAGGAAGGTGGCCCCCGCCCGGCGGAGAGCCTCCTCCAGCTGCTGGGGGCGCATACCCTCCACCCCCAGCTTGCCCTCCTTGCCGGGGGTCCGCTTGCGCCGCTCCTTGCCCAGGATATCGGGCACATAGGCGTGCTTCACCCGGTCCGGCGGGATGCTGCCCTTGAGAAAGTTGCGGATCACAAAGCCCGCCCCGTCCGGATCCGTTAGGATAATCAGCCCCCGCTCCTCCGCCAGACGGCGGAACAAGGCCAGCCTTTCCTTGTCCTTGAAGATACCGAAACCGGAGGTCTCCAGGATCACCGTATCCACCAGCTGGGAAAGGGTGTTCTTATCGTACCGCCCCTCCACCACGATGGCCTCCCGAATCCGCAGCACCTCAGTTCCACCCCAAGCAGGCGTAGCCCGCATACCAACCGTCTCCCAGGTGCTCGGTATACAGCACGCCCGGACGGGCGCTCCCCCGCCAGGGCACGCACCGCACGTCGGTGAGCACGTCCAGCGGCTGGCTGGCCAGCCAGGCAGCCGCCCGGCCACCCCGGAGCACCAGCACCGCGGCCCCATCCTCTACCCGGATGGCGTCCAGCTCCACCCCGTCCAAAGGCACCGGACCCAGCGCGTCGGAGGGAAACTCCCCCTGCTTGGCGGCCTCCCGCAGGGCATTCAGCTCGTCCCGGCGGACGCTGAGCAGCCGGTAGACCTCCCGGCGGACCCGCTCCACCTGTCCCTTCCGGCTGTTTCCGGTCAGATACCAGCCGGCGATCCCCGCGGCGGCCAGGGCCGCCGTTTTCACCAATGTGGATTTCTTCATTGTTTCAGGCTCCTTTCTTCACAGCCAGCTCCATGAGCAGAGCAATCAGCAGCTCTTCCCCATCGGCGCCGGTGGATTTCATGGCAAGGTCGGTCTGGCCGCAGCGGAGGGTCGCCCAGCGGCACCAGCCCAGGGAAAACCGCCGGGCCGACTGCATCAGCCGCTCGGCGGGATAGGCCGAGCGCAGGGCCCAGAGGTCCATCAGGTATTTGGTCCCCTTCCGCTGCTCCAGAGCTAGCCGGGCGGTATAGAGCTGCCGCAGCTGCCTGCCCAGCACGGAGAGGAGCTTGATAGGGGCCTCCTGCATATGGAGCAGATCCCCCAGCACCGCCGCCGCCTTGTCAAAGTCCCCGGCGGCGATGGCGTCGGTCATTTGGAACACCACCGCGTCCAGCTGAGGCGTGGCCACTGCGTCGATGTCCGCCCGGGTCACCCGGCGGTGGGTGGCGTAGGCCCCAATCTTCCCAATCTCGGAGATAAGGGTGGTCATCAGGTCCCCGCACAGGAAGATGAGGTAGCGGGCGTCCTCGGTGCCGATGTCGTGGTCCAGGGCCTTGAACCGGCGGGCGATCCAGTCCACCAGATCCCCCTGGTCCTGGCGGTTGAAGGCCACCACCAGCCCTTTCTCCTTCAAAAGCCCGGCCAGCTTGGTGCGGGCGTCGGCCTTGTACTCCACCAGGTCGTAGACAAACACCAGGCACACATAGTCGGGCAGGTCCTTCAGCACCGCCATCAGGCCGTCCTTATCTCCTTTATATAAATCGTAGTCGTTGACCACAATCAGGGTGCGCTGGCTCATCATGGGCAGGCAGTCCACCATCTGAGCCAGGGTCTTGAGGTCGAACTCCTTCCCGTTGATGGTGTGGAGGTTGAACTCCTCCATCCCGGCGGGCAGGAGCTTTTGCTTGATCTGACCCAGGTAGTAGTCCCGCAGATAGGTCTCCTCCCCGTGAAAGACGTAGAGGTTGCCGATCGCCCCCTCTTTGAGCTGCTTTTTTAAGGTCCGATACGCCCCGTCATCCGGTTTCTTTTTGGGCGGCATGGCGATCCTCCTATTCTGAGGTAATGGTTATGGTTCCCGACCAGTCGGTGCGGTAGATCTGACACCCGGCGGCCGCCAGCCGCTCCAGAGTCTCCGGGGCGGGGTGGCCGTATGTATTATACCCCACGGAGATCACCGCCAGCTCCGGCCGGGCGGCCAGCAGCAGCTCCTCCGAGGTGGAATATTTGGAGCCGTGGTGACCCACCACCAGAGCCTCCAGGTCAGGCAGATTTCCGTATTTCAGCAGGCGGCCCTCGATGATCTCGTCCATGTCGCCGGTGATGAGGGCGTCAAACTCCCCGGCGGTACATAGCACGCTGAGCCCCTCCTCATTGGCGTCCCCGGCCCCCAGGGGCGGGTAGATGGTGAGCTCCGCTCCGCCCAGCGTCAGGGTGGTAACGTCGGCCACCAGCAGGGTGTCCACCCCTTTCTCCTCCGCCAGAGCCAGGATAGACTGGCGCAGCGGGTCCTCCGGCTCCACGTCGGGCAGGATCAGCAGCCCCACTTCCATCCGCTCCAGCAGGCGGGCCACTCCATTGGCGTGGTCGGTATGGTAGTGGGTCAGCGCCACTACGTCAATCCGGCTCAGGCCCAAAGCCTGAAAATAGTCCGCCGCCGTGTCTCCGGCGTCATCCAGTCCGCTGCCTCCGCAGTCCACCAGAGCGGAGGCCCCCTGGGAATAGACGGCCGTGGACAGGCCCTGTCCCACATCCAGCACCGACAGGGTGAGCTGTCCGCCGGTATAGCGCCCGGCCTGAAGGAGCAGCGCCCAGCAAAGGGCGCAAACCGTCAGACCGGCGGGCAAGAGCAGGCTTTTCCGGCCCGGCAGGACGAGATAGGCCACCAGCAGAGCGTACACCAGAGCCAGCCAGGCCACGATATACACCGACCCGGCGGGCACCGCCGCGAAGGGGAGGGCCGCCAGCCTGGGCACCATCCACAGCAGGTACTCCCCCGCCAGAGACACCGGCAGGGCCAGCAGCCCCGCCAGTCCAGGCAGGAGCAGACCCAGGACCGCCACCGCCAGCCCGCCCAGAAACAGGTCGGACACCGCCCACAGGGTCAGCAGATTGGCAAGAGGCGAAATCAGGGAGACCGAGCCGAAATAATAGGCCGTCAGGGGCGTGGTGAGGGCAATAGCTCCCAGAGTGGTGGCCAGGCTGGCGGTGAGAAAGCGGAACGCCAGGCAGCCAAACCTGGCCCGGAAGCCCTTGGGCTTGTCGGGCAGGCACTTCTGCCATCTCTGGCAGAGGGGGCCGGTAAAAAGGTAGATCCCCGCCACTGAAGCGAAGGAGAGCTGGAGGGAGATACTGGCGGCGGCATAGGGGTTCTGGATCAGCAGGAGCATAAGAATGGTACACAGGGAGGTGGCCCGGTCGTCCTCCCGGTCTACCAGCGGCGCCAGCAGCAGCATGGACTGCATGAAGGCCGCCCGGAGCACCGATGGGGTATTCCCCGCGGCGGCGGCGAAAAAGAACATCAGAGCGATGCCCACCGCCGCAGACAGCCGCCGCCTGCGCCCCAGCAGGGCGGTGAGAAAACCGGAGAGGAAGGAGACGTGGAGGCCGGACACCGCCACCACATGGGCGGTTCCCGTCCGCCGGAGAGCGGAGTAAAAGCCTCCGTCCAGGCCGGAGGTGTCTCCGGTGGTCAGGGCGGCCACCAGAGGACCCACCCGATCGGGGAAACAGCGCAGGGCGCTCTGCCGGATGGCCCGGGCCACATAGTCCGGCCAATACCACACCGGCACCCGGTCCGGGCGGGTGACTTGCACCTCCCCCTCCCCGTAGGCCAGGAGGGTGATCCCTTTGGAATAGTAGTAGTCGCTGTCCGTTCCTGACAGGGTATCGGCCAGACGGAAAGAGGCGGTAAGGGCCAGCTCGTCCCCCGGGCGCAGATCCTCCGGCACGGTTTCCAGCCACAGGAGGGCCCGGAGAGGCCAGCCTTCCCCCTGGTGGAAGCTGATCTCCACCCAATGGGACTCCTCCTCCGGCCACTCCGTCACCCGGGCGGTGATGGGCTGGGTACGCTCCGCCACCAGGCAGGCGGGCGTGTGGAACAGGGCGGTATATACCTCGGTCCACAACAGGCCCGCTCCCAAACCAAAGCCCACCAGGAGCAGCCGCAGGCGGCGGTCCCCCTTCAGAAACAGCCCCGACAATCCTCCGACGGCGCAGCAGGCCCCCACCGGAAGGAGAACCGCCTCCGGCAGCAGGTAGACCGCCAGAAACACCGCCCCCGCAAAGGAGCCGGCGAACCAGGCCAGCTTACGCACGGGGCGCCGGGTCGTCGGTCAGGCCCAGAATATAGTCGGTACTGGTGTGATACAGCTCCGCCAATTTCAGCACCGCCCACACCGGAATTTCACGGATGCCCTTTTCATAGCGGCGGTAGACCTCTAAATTCATATTCAGGTAGTCCGCCACCGCCCGCTGCGTCATATCATTGTCTACACGTAAATCGGAAATACGGCGAAAATACATGTCATCACCCGAGCAAAATGCTACCATTCGGTAGCATGCCCGGCGCATTTTAACGCCATACGGCTTTATTTTAGCAAACCTTCTTGCGCTTTTCAAGCCCAGGAGGCGTGCCTCCGGCGGCACCGCTTTCTTTCCAAAGAAAGCGGCGGGAAAGAAAGGGTCAGGGCGGGGGATTTCGATTTCCCCCGCCCTGACCCTTTC
>NZ_NFIQ01000118.1 GCF_002159455.1 Flavonifractor sp. An306 | reverse complement strand
ACCGGTCCCACTGGACCTACAGGAACCGCCGGTGCCACTGGGCCCACTGGGCCTACCGGAGCGGCTGGAGCTACCGGTCCCACTGGACCTACAGGAACCGCCGGTGCCATTGGGCCCACTGGATCCACCGGACCCACCGGACCCACTGGATCTACAGGTCCTACCGGCCCGACTGGACCCAGAGGCGCCACAGGATCTACTCAGACCAGTTCGCTGTTCTCGGCATATTCAACCCCCAGCCAATCCATTTCTTCCGACACTCCCATGCTGTTTGACAGAAATGGCGTAACCTATGGAAACGCCATTTCCCATACAGCCGGGAGTGGAACCTTCACCATCAATCAACCCGGTCTGTATCAGGCGAATTTCCACGGCGTGCTGTCTGCGGACCCTGATTCCAGTTTCCCAGTAAATATTGTCACATCTCTGCAGCAAAACGGCTCCATTGTTCCGGGCGCTTCCATTCCCTATAATTTCCAAAGCAGTACGGAGAGCGTGCCCATATCGTTTTCCATCCCGCTTTCTATTTCCAGCGTTCCCACAACGCTCCAGGTGGTCGCGCAAGGCGCGACTCAAATTCCCAGCGCAATCACCTTAAACGTCATCAGACTGGGCGACCTCTCTTCCTGACAGTACGCAGAAAGCCGGACCCCTTGAATGGGTCCGGCTTTCTAATGAGACAGGAGGCCACAATGAAAATTGTCGTCTACGCAATCTGTAAAAACGAGTCCAAATTTGTTCAACGGTGGATGGAGTCCATGTCCGAAGCGGACCAAGTGGTTGTGCTCGACACCGGCTCCACCGATGAAACCCCACAGCTGCTGCGCAGCCAGGGAGCTCTGGTAACCGTTGAGGCTATAGCGCCATGGCGTTTCGATGTCGCCCGCAACCGATCATTGGAGCTGGTGCCAGAGGATACAGACATCTGTGTATGCACCGATCTGGATGAGGTCTTCCATCCCGGCTGGCGAAACGCGCTGGAAACAGTCTGGACTCCGGAAACTGGCCAGGCCCGTTATCGCTATACTTGGTCTTTCTGCTCGGACGGGTCGGAGGGTGTGGTCTTTTGGTGCGAGAAGATCCATCGCAGACACGGCTACCGCTGGACCCATCCGGTCCATGAGGTGCTGGAATGGATTGGCACCGGGGCACCGGGTCCCATGGTGACTGCGGCAGGAGTACAGCTGGACCATCATCCCGATCCGTCCAAATCCCGGGGGCAATACCTGCCCCTGCTGGAGCTGTCTGTGCAGGAAGCCCCAGAAGATGACCGCAACGTCCACTATCTGGGTCGGGAATATCTGTTTCATCAGCGGTGGGATGACTGCATCGCCATGTTAACCCGTCACCTGTCCATGCCGTCAGCCACCTGGGCGGATGAACGGGCAGCCTCCATGCGCTACATTGCCAGGGCATACCAGCAAAAAGGGCAGCCCGATACCGCCAGAAACTGGCTTCTCCAGGCCATTGCCCAGGCTCCCTATTTGCGGGAGCCCTGGCTGGAGATGGCACATCTTCTGTATGAACAGCGCAACTGGGACGGGGTACTCTACTTTACCGATGGCGCACTGGCCATTACCCATCGTCCGGACAGCTATATCTGCGAGGCAGAGCCCTGGGGCCCCCTGCCCCACGATTTGCGCTGTCAGGCTTACTATCACACCGGCCGGACTGCCCTGGCCCTGGATGAGGCCAGAAAAGCGCTGGCCCTCTCCCCTGCTGATCCCCGCCTGGCTGGAAATGTGGAACTGCTCAGCCGTCTGTGATAAACATGGCATCGCCGAAGGAGAAAAAGCGGTATTTCAGGTTTACCGCCTCCTGATAGGCGGATAAAATGTGCTCACGGCCTGCCAGAGCGGACACCAGCATGATGAGTGTGGATTCCGGCAGATGGAAATTGGTGATGAGACAGTCCAGCACCTTGAAGCGGTAACCAGGATAGATGAAAATATTGGTCCATCCCGCGCTCTCTTTCAGCGTACCGTCCTCCGCCGCCCAGGACTCAATGGTGCGGCAGGAGGTGGTACCCACACAGATCACCCGTCCCCCTTCCCGCTTGGTTCGATTGATCAGCTCGGCGGTCTCGGCGGAGATCATGCAGTATTCCGAGTGCATCTCGTGGTCCAGAATATCCGCTTCCTTCACCGGGCGAAAGGTACCCAATCCAACGTGGAGGGTCACATAGGCCAGATGCACCCCCATATCCGCCACCTGCTTCAGCAGGTCTTTGGTAAAATGAAGCCCGGCGGTAGGGGCGGCAGCGGAGCCCACCTCTTTGGAATAAACGGTCTGATAGCGCTCCGGATCCTGAAGCTCCGCCTTGATATAGGGCGGCAGCGGCATCTTGCCCAGCTGCTCCAGCTTTTCCAGAAAAATTCCCTCATAGTCAAACCGGACCAGGCGGTTGCCCCCCTCCAGCACCTCTGTGACCTCAGCGGTAAGCGCACCGTCTCCAAAGGAGACCTTGGTTCCCGGCTTCATTTTCCGGCCCGGCCTGACCAGACATTCCCAGGTCTTGTTTCCCCGGTCAATGAGCAGCAACACCTCCACCGCGCCGCCTCCCGGGAGCCGGTGGCCGATCAGTCGAGCGGGCAACACCCGCGAGTCGTTCAGCACCAGACAGTCTCCGGGCCGGAGAAGGCTGGGCAGGTCGTAAAAGTGCATGTGTTTGGTGGCGCCGGTATACTTATCTAGCACCAGCAGCCGGGAGCCGTCCCGACGCTCCAGAGGGGTTTGAGCAATGAGCTCCTCCGGCAGATAAAAGTCAAAATCCGTGGTTTTTATGGTTGGCGCACCTCGATTCCGGTGTAATAAAAATTCAGAATATCCTGATAGCTGTATCCCTGCTGAGCCATAGCATATGCGCCCCACTGACTCATGCCTACATTATGCCCCCAGCCGGAGCCAGTGATGGTAAACACACCAGCGGAGCCGCCGGAAACGGCGGAAGGAGCCAGCTGGGAGACGCTCCCGTCTCCTCCAATAACGTATGCAGCTCCATCTGTCAATGGGGACGTGCTGCCGCTGCCGTCCACCGCATAGGTGCCGTTCAGAGTGGGGATCGTTCCGTTCCCATTTACAGTATAGCCGGAGGAGGAGCCTCCGCCGCCGGTAACCGTATAGTGAATGGAACGCAGGCCCAGGAAGGTCCGGCAGTCATCCCGGATCTTGCTCCAGCTCTTCCCGCTGGAGTCGGTAAATGTGATCTCAATAGCGTTGCCGGTGGGGCTGGTTTTGGTCACCTTGAAATCCACGATACCGGAATTGATATAGCCTTTGGAATTCAGCAGATCCGTGAGTTCCTGGGCGGTATAGGTCACCGTCCAGTTGTAGTTGGGGACTTTATCTGCCACAGAAGCTTCATAAGGGTCCTCCTTGCCGATCAGATAGGGCACATCGCTGCCCCAGACGTTGACCGCGCTCTCCGTGGCGCCGCCGTCGTGGGAGGAATAGACCGCGTCGATCAGCGAACCGTTGTACCACAGGTACTCTCCCCTGGTCTCGGTCACGGCCCGGCTGCTCTCGGCGGTAACGTTGTCCATGCCGCTGTATGCCTGACAGTGGGTAGTATTGCACAGATCGAAGCCCTGGCTGCTGTGTTTCTGGGCCGTATAGTTCCGGTAGGCATAGGTCCGGGCGCACACCGCCTGGGCTTTCAGAGCCTCCAGCGGCCAGGATGCGTTCATCTCCTCGACGATCACGCCCTGTACATAGTCCTCCAGAGAGAGCACGTTGCTTACCGTCAGGTTTCCGCCTCCTACCCGCTGATATTGAAATCCACCGTAGTAGGTACTGCCCCGAAAAATGGTTTCAGCTTTCACGCTGTCATCCAGTCCAGGCTTGATCCCCAGGCAGAGCCCGCTGGTACTGTCAAATTGGAACAGGATCTGATTGGTGCCGGTCTTTACCACGGAAACTCCGGCGCTGGAGGTACCGGCTATTGTCGCGCCGGTCAGCCCCAAAGCAGTCTGGGCCGCCAGAGCGGAGGCCTCGTCGGGATAAGCGCCCACCCGCACCTGATAGCTGCCGTCCACCCATGCCACAAATCCGCCGGTCCACTGGGCTGCGGCGGCCGCCGCCTGTTCGTAGGTGCTGTAGGCATCGGGCAGTTTCAGATGATAGCACCCCACCACAATGTCGGAGGAAATGGTATCAAAATATCCAGACCAGTTGCCAGACGTACCATAATACACATTCTGCGTCTTGACCACAGAAATAGCGGTTTCATTGGTTTGGGCCAGCTGCTGGAAAGAGCGGTTGGAATCGTAGTATCCCAACCGGTAGCCGCTGCCCACATCGTTCAGCAAATTGGCACCCGGAAGCGCAGAGCTGCCAAAAAATAACCCCACACGGATGGTAGGATCAATGGTCACAGACGCCGCGCTGGTCTTCTCCCCCGGAACGCCAACCAGCAAGGCAAAGGAAAGAGCCGCCGCCGCAAACTGCACAAATCTTTTCTTCATAGATCGTCTCATTTGGTGAATTTCTCATCTCGCTTTCGTTGACACTCCAGTTAAACTTGTGGTACAATTTCACAAACTACACAGCGAAACTAAACGTCACGTCATTCAGTCATATGCAGGATAGAGGTTGCGGCCATTCAAGAGTAGCGCGCGGAGGGGACCGGTCCCTATGAACCGCGGGAAAGGGAACGCCGCCGAAGGGACGCTTTTCCGGAAAAAGCGTTGCCTGGCCGCTCAGTTAAGAGCTGTTCGGCTGTCGCCGCTGCCGCGGCGGAGCGCTGTCTGCTTTTGGACGATATTGTCGGGGGCAGTCTGTCCCTGCCATTATAGTACAAAATCAGCAGTTCTGTAAACTGCTGATTTTCTTTTTATCGCTGTATCACGTATTTCCGGTCTCAGACAAGCCGGGACCGGAATAGGCTTGAAGTATCACAATGGAGGTATGAAGCATGGAAAAGTACAAAGTCGGCGTCATCGGAGCTACTGGTATGGTAGGACAGCGGTTTGTCAGTCTGTTGGAGCATCACCCTTGGTTTACCCTCACCGCAGTAGCGGCCAGCAGCCGTTCCGCCGGAAAGACTTACGCCGAGGCCATTGGAAACCGCTGGGCGCTGGAGACGCCCATGCCTGAGTGCGCCAAAAATCTGGTGGTACTCAACGCCACCGACGATATTGAGGCCATCACCGCTCAGGTGGACTTTGTCTTTTCCGCCGTTGACATGAAAAAAGAGGAGATTAAGGCGCTGGAGGAGGCCTATGCCAAGCATGAGTGCCCTGTGGTGTCCAACAACTCTGCCCACCGCTGGACCTCCGACGTGCCCATGGTGGTGCCTGAGATCAATCCGGAACATATTAAAGTAATCGAGGCCCAGCGAAAGCGACTGGGGGTGGAGCGCGGGTTCGTGGCTGTCAAGTCCAACTGCTCCCTCCAGAGCTACGTTCCCGCCCTGCACCCCCTGCGCGGTTTTGGCCTGGAGCAGGTGCTGGTATGCACCTATCAGGCCATCTCCGGTGCGGGCAAGACCTTTGAGACCTGGCCGGAGATCGTGGACAACGTGGTGCCCTATATCGGAGGCGAAGAGGAGAAGAGCGAGCAGGAGCCCATGAAGCTGTGGGGTAAGGTGGAGAACGGCGTGATTGTCAACGCCGAATCCCCCGCCATTACCGCCCAGTGCCTGCGCGTGCCCGTCTCCAATGGCCATATGGCCGCCGTGTTTGTCCGGTTCCAGAACAAACCTTCCATGGACGAGATCAAAGAACTCTGGGCAAATTTCTCCGGCCGGCCTCAAGAGCTGGCTCTGCCCTCCGCTCCCAAGCAGTTCCTGCACTACTTTGAGGAGCCCGACCGCCCCCAGACCCGGCTGGACCGGATGTGCGAGGGCGGCATGGCGGTCTGCATTGGCCGTCTGCGTCCTGACACGCAGTACGACTATAAGTTTGTCTGTCTATCTCATAATACCCTTCGCGGCGCCGCAGGCGGCGCAGTCCTTCTTGCCGAACTTCTGTGCGCGGAGGGTTACATTACAAGGAGTCCTGCAAACAAAAGTCAATAGCTGAAATAAAAAAGTCCCGCAAAAATTGCGCGACTGAAAAAGGGCATGACAAAACAAGCTGGAGAAAAAGCTTCGCCAGC
>NZ_NFIQ01000117.1 GCF_002159455.1 Flavonifractor sp. An306 | reverse complement strand
ACTGCAATATTCGCTTTTCTTCACTCATGACCTCTCTGCCCCCTGACTTTTTACTCCCATCTTACCACAGGGGGAAAGGTCCTCCGCTATTTTACGCTTACAGATGCCAACCACTGTTTCCCCCTAACTGGTGGGATTTGAACCCTCTCTTTTCAGCGATTGGTAAATTCAGAACCATGTGGCGCCCTTTTTGAAGCGGTTATTTTCAAAAAGGGCGCTACTTTTCTATCAATAGAATACACAAAGTTTGAGGCGTCAATTTGTTGGTCACGACGGGCCATCGGATTGGCGCCCTTTTTGTTTTCACACAAATTCAAAAAGGGCACTGAATATTAGGAGGTAGTAAATGAACCGAGAACAGTTTTTTCAGGAGCTTCGCACCGCTCTCCACCGTGAGGGATTCACTCCGCTGCCGGAACAGGATGAATTGCTTCCTGTGGAGTGGGATGGTCTCCCTCTCTGCCGGATCACAGCGGACGGAGGCGTTCGCTACTGGCGGGATGATGTAGCGGCGCCGGAACGGGAACGGGCCTGTGAGCGAGCCACTGATCTGGCCTGCACCGTGCGGGAGTACATGACGCTGCTGGAACAGGCTCCGCCCCTGCAAGCCCAAAGCCTGACCGGTGACTACCGCCTGCTGGCTGACTTCAATGGAGCCGTGCTGGCTGCCCATCCCACCCGGCTTGGCGTCCAATTCGTCACATGGGACTGGAGCTTCGACCACACAGGTCTTAACCAGGGCAACTACTTTCAGGAAAACTATGTAGGTGCCAAGCAGGACTTCGCCATCCGCGCCGGCCTCATTTCCAAACAGCAAATTTTCAATCAGGAGCAGCTTATCGAAATCTACCGGTGCTGCTCTGACACCTTAGACGCTGGCTTTGACTTGACTGCCGAGCAGGAAAAGTGCATCCGGGGCGTTCAGGAGCAGATTGCCACTGCAGCTCCCGATGCTCTGGATCGCATAAGAGAACAGGAGCAGCCCCCCATGGAACCCTACAGTCAGGAACCGATCATGTAATATTCAGGCGCCGGAGTTTTAGAAATAAGACTCCGGCGCTTTTTTATTGCCTTAAACCAGACAGGAGGATTGAAGATTGGATCAAAAGAAAGAACAAAAAGCGCCACTGCGCATCAAAAATCTGGCTGAGTTGAAGCGCTATATCCGCCCTGGGACAGAGTTGGTGGCAACCAGCCATAGCAAGCACCCTGCCCTAGTCGGGCTTGTACGGGTGGTAACTGAGGTTCAGACCAACGCTTACTATTCCGTGGTCAAGGATCAGCCGACTCATCAGTATTCGACCTGTAATTACGGGAAGGGATTCCGCTCTGATTTCGAAAAGGCATCCAACTATTTATTTGAGGGCACGACCATCAAAGTCCTTGACCGCAGAAGCGGTGATGGCAGCGTGCTGTACGAAATGGAACTTTATCCGGGCGAATGCCTTATTCCCGGCCAGAAAAGCGATATGGAGGAGAATGAGGAAATCAAAGAAGACGGTTGCGAAATCAAGCAGGAAGGGATGAGTATGACCTTATGACACGCTACTTCATGCGGGATACACCGCTGTGCCAGATGGAACAGCAGATGATGACCCCACCCTATTTCAAGCCCAGGGGGCATGGCCGATACTAACGCCCTGGATCTCCAGCGGCAAATTGACTCTGACGAATGAGCCGCGTCCGTTTCATGTCCCCCTACCTGAAGGGCGGACGAAATGCCGCCAAGCTGTCCAACCGTGTCCGGTACATCGCAGCCCGTCCCGGCGTAGAGGTGCTGCCCGATGAGCAGAGAGATCTGCCGGCGACCAAAAAGCAGGAAGCCTATATCCAGCGCATCCTCCGGGACTTCCCCGGTGCGGAGGAGCTGCTGGAGTATGAAGATTACCGGAGGGAACCAACCAGAGGCCATGCCGATCACTTCATCCAACAAGCCTGCGAGGACTTCGTGGAGCCTATGAGCCGGGTGGAAAACTACCTGGACTACGTGGCCCACCGCCCTGGTGTGCAGACAGAGGGTGAGCACGGACTGTGGAACGGTGACGGCAAGGTGCGCAATCTCTCCCAGGCGGTCCGGGAGGTGGCGGAGCATACAGGCAATGTGTGGACGCCGGTGGTGGCGATCCGCCGGGAGGACGCGGAGCGGCTGGGCTACGACACGGCTGAGAGCTGGCGCGCCCTGGTGTGCGCCTGCCTCCCGGAGATCGCCAGGGGCTATAAGATCCCGCTGGAGCACCTGCGCTGGTACGCAGCCTTCCACCGGAAGGAGCACAGCGCCCATATCCATCTGGTGCTCTTCTCCACTGACCCTAAAGAGGGTTACCTGACCAAACAGGGCATCGAACAGGTCAAGTCAGCCTTCGGCCGGCGCATTTTTGAGCAGGACCTGCTCCACGTCTACGAGCAGAAGACGGAGTACCGGAATACCCTTGGCCGGGATGCGGAGCAGGCCATGGCGGAGCTGACCGCAGACCTGGAACACGGTCACTGTGAAAACAAGGTGCTGGAGCGGCTGGTCGTGGAACTGGCCGACCGGCTCCAGAACACCACCGGCAAAAAGGTGTACGGCTATCTGCCGCCTAAGACCAAGGCGGTGGTGGACGCCATCGTGGACGAGCTGGCAAAGGACGAGCGGGTTGCCGCCGCCTATGACCTGTGGAACCAGATGCGGGAGGAGGTGTGCCGCACCTACACGGAGCATCCGCCCCAGCGGGTGCCGCTGTCCCAGCAGAAGGAATTCAAATCCGTGCGCAATATGGTCATCCGGGAGGTGCTCCAGTTGTGCCGGGACGAGCCTCCTCAACATAACGTGTCCCAGCAGAGCAATTTGCCGTCCCAGACACCTAGACAGACGGAGCACCATAGAGAGCAGATCACACCTGCTTCCAGTCCGCACACGTCAGAGCGACAGCCCCTGACGCGGCCCCAGGTGGCCGGATGTGTGCTCAACCTGTTTCACAACATGGGGCGTATCTTCCGGGAGCAGTCTGCAGACGATGCCGTCCAGCAGGGCCTGCATATAGACAGGAAGCGTCGCCGGATGCTCCAGGAAAAGCGTATGGCCCTGGGCCACAAGGCCAACGACCACGAGGATACTATGCGGCTGAAACAGCTCTAAGAAAGGGTGCCCAGAAACCCGATGGGGTGAATGATATGGCTGCCCTTGGCGTCCAGATCCAACGCCGGATCCAGCAGCTGAATGCCCCGCCGGATGCCGGTGTAGCCGTACTTGGCCCGAATCCGATCCACCGCCTGCTCCAGATCCTCCCGCTTCTGTCGCTTGACGTCCTCTGGGAAGAGGGAGAGCTGAGGCGCTTCCTCCGCCGGGGACAGTCCGCAGGCCCGGACGGACAGGCTGCGCACCGGCCTGGAGGGACGGTTGGTGCAGAACAAACGGAAAGCCACGTCAAACAGGTCGGTGGAGTTGCTGGCCGGAGCCGTCAGCTTTTCCTGCCGCTCATAGCGCAGCAGGGTGTTGTCCCGGATCCCCAGCTGGACGGTGGAGCACAGGCACCGCTGTTCTCTCAGACGGGCAGCCACGCTTTCGCACAGGGCGTAGAGGGTGATCTTCACGTCGTCATCACTGACCAGATCCCGAGGGGCGGTGGTGCTGTTGCCCACCGACTTTATCGGCGGCATGGCGTAATAGGTGGATACCCCGGAGCGATCCAGACCGTTGGCGAACTGCCACAGCATCACCCCCACCTTGCCCAAAACCGCATGGAGGAAGTCGGGGCTGGACTGGGCCAGTGCTCCAATGGTATAGACGCCGTACCGGCCCAGCTTCCGGGTGGTGGCAGGGCCCACATACAGCAGGTCGCTCACCGGCAGGGCCCACACCAGCTCCCGGTAGTTCTCCCTGGTAATGACCGTGGTGGCATCTGGCTTCCGATAGTCGCTGCCCAGCTTGGCAAAGACCTTGTTGAAGGAGACTCCCACCGACACCGTCAGGCCCAGCTCTCCCTTGATCCGCCTCCGCAGGGTGTCCGCGATTTGCTTCCCATCTCCGAACAGGCTGGCGCTGCCACCCACGTCCAGCCAGCTCTCGTCCAATCCAAAGGGCTCCACCTGGTCGGTGTACTGGAGGTAGAGCTCCCGCACCTGATGGGAGAGCTCCAGATAGCGATCATACCGGGGCGGCACTACTACCAGACCAGGACAGCGGCTCCTGGCCTCCCAGATAGCTTGCCCGGTGGCCACGCCAAAGGCTTTGGCCTCATAGCTCTTGGCCAGGACGATGCCATGGCGCAGGGCGGGATCCCCGCACACCGCCACCGGCTTCCCCCGCAGAGCGGCGTTGTCCAGGCACTCCGCGCTGGCATAAAAGTTGTTCAGATCGCTGTGCAGAATCACTCGCTCCACCGCATCGCACCTCGTACATTCGTTCTATTATTAGTATAGTGTGACACAGGCCCAAATATCCACGAGTAAGTTTTGGCAGTTTTGTGGTAGAATAACGTGGCGAGGTGAGTGCTATGTGCGGCAGATACAGCCTGTCCCCCCAGGAGAGCCGGGAGATCATGGATATCCTGCGGCAGGTGCAGGACAAGTTCAAAACCGGAGAGGTCTTCCCTACCGATCCGGTGCCTGTGTTGATGGAGGCAGGGGCGGAGCTGGCTCCGGAGGTTATGGTGTGGGGTTATCCGGGGGTGGGCGGAAAAGGCAGGGCCATCATCAACGCCCGCAGTGAGACCGCCCTGGAGCGGCCCATGTTCCGCCAGTCCGTGCTGGGGCGGCGGTGCGTATTTCCCACCACAGGCTTCTATGAGTGGGGACATGCCGGCGGGCAGAAGCGGAAGTATCGGTTCCAGCTGCCGGGCCCGGATCGGGCCCTCTATCTGGCGGGGCTTTGGAACGACTATGCAGGCCAGCGCCGGTGTGTGATTCTCACTACGGCGGCCAATGGCTCCATGGCGGAGATCCATGACCGGATGCCTCTGGTGCTGAGACGGGAGCAGGTGGAGGAATGGGTACACAATCCCCAGGCCGCCGGAGAGCTGCTCCACCAGATACCGCCGGAGCTGACCCATGTGGAGGCGGAAGCATCCCAGCAGCTCTCACTCTTTTAACGATCAGATGCAAAAGGACGCCGTGGGCAGATGCTCACGGCGTCCTCTGTTTTCAGGAGGGAAATATGGGAACCTACATCCACTATACCGACGAGCAGAAGGAGCGAGCCAACACCGTAGATCTGGTGGAGCTGCTGTGGCAGCGCGGAGAAAAACTGCTCCGCTCCGGGCGGGAGTATCGTCTGGAGAACGACCACAGCATTACTGTCCGGGGCAGCGAGTGGTATGACCACGACAGCCGCCAGGGCGGACATGCAGTCAGCTTTGTCCAACACTACTACGGTATGTCCTACCAGGAGGCCATGGAGTTCCTGCTGAAAGGCACCTATCCCGTTACCAGCAGACGGGAAATGGAGCCGCCCAAGCCATTTGCGCTGCCACCTCCCCACCAGAATATGCGCCGGGTGTACGCCTACCTCATGAAGCAGCGGCAGATCGACGGCGCCATTATCACCCACTTTGCCCGGAAGGGGCTGCTCTATGAGGACGCCCAGTACCACAACTGCGTCTTTGTGGGCGCGGACGAGGGTGGCGCCCCCCGCCACGCCCACAAACGGAGCACCAACAGCCGGGGCAAGTCCTTCAAGGTCAATGTGGAGGGAAGCCGCCCCCAGTACAGCTTCCACCATGTGGGGAGAGACAATCTGCTCTATGTGTTTGAGGCGCCCATCGACATGCTGTCGTTTCTGACCCTGTACCCGGATGACTGGCAGGCCCACAGCTATGTGGCCCTGTGCGGCACCGGAGGACAGGCCATGCACTGGATGTTGGAGCAGAATCAGTACCTGCGGGACGTGGTGCTCTGCCTGGATAACGACGGGCCGGGACAGTTCGCCGCAAAGCGGCTCCAGACAGAATTGCAGGAAGGAGGATACCACAGCGGTATCCTCCTTCCCGTGCGTAAGGACTGGAACGAAGACCTGGTGTCTGGTGCGCTTACAGCATCTCCGGCTATGACTGCGGTTCAGAGCCTATGAGCCGGAACGATGACAGCCTCCGCCAAGGGAGAAGTATGCCCTTTTTCTGAACCGGGGGGCGGTCCACCGTGGACCGCCCAGAAGGTCACACTGGAAGAGGGCTCAAATACAGAGAACGAGAAAGGAGACCGAACCATGATAGACGAAAACTGGATGCTGATTGGACTGCTGGCCCTGGTGTTCGGCGCTTTGGTTGCGATAGCCGCCCTCTCCAACCGGGGCAGTCTGAACAGCATCAAGAACAAGACGGTGGGTGACGGCCAGTACGGAACCGCACGCTGGGCCACCGAGAAGGAGCTCCGCAAGAGCTACCGGCGGGTACCTTTCCGACCGGCCCTGTGGAGAAAGGGAGAGCAGCTCCCAGAGGCCCAGGGCCTGGTGCTGGGCTGTGTTGGGAAAAAGGACAGGCTGGCCGCTCTGGTGGACTGTGATG
>NZ_NFIQ01000116.1 GCF_002159455.1 Flavonifractor sp. An306 | reverse complement strand
CATACCGTATCACTCATGTCATGGCGTTGTTGTTCATTGCTCATAGGAACACCTCTTTCTGGCCTATTGTTCCTATTATACCACATTACTCGTGTAAACACTATTTAGCCGGAATGAATAAAAATTTTTTATACGGACAACCTAAAAAGGAGGTGTAGCTATTGCATTGATGTAACCAATCATATATAATATTGGTTACATGAAGGAGGTTGGTCGTATGAACAACGGCTATACAGAACAAATCCGTGACCGGATCATAAACGCCCCGGAGGGCAGCGTATTCGTCAACTCAGATTTTGCGGATATTGCAGATAACAATACGATTAAGCAGAGCATTAACCGGCTGATCCAGGAAGGGGTTCTGCGCCGTGTTATCCGGGGAGTATTTGAAAAGCCGAAATACAGCAAGCTCCTTGGGGAATATGTGGCGGCGGACCCGGATGCGGTTGCCAAAGCACTGGCGAGATGCTATCATTGGACTATCGCTCCCTGTGGAGATACCGCATTAAATATGCTGGGGCTGTCTACCCAGGTAACGGCAGTATGGTCCTATATCAGCGATGGGCCATATAAAACCTATGAATGGGATAAGACAAAGATTGAATTTAAGCACCGGACCAACAAGGAGGTCACGGGCCTGTCGCCTATGACGATCCTGGTGATCCAGGCGTTAAAGACCCTGGGGAAAGAACATGTGGACGAAAAAACCATACGGGTGCTTTCCCGCAGGCTGAATGAAGATGAAAAGGCGGCGCTCCTTGCAGAAGGGGCCGAAGCGACGGATTGGATTTACACTGTGATTAAAGAGATCTGCAAAGGAGAAAGAGAAAATGATTGAGATTGCCAGACTTCCGGCTGATGACCGGCGGGAGCTGTTTCATAACACCGCAGCAAAAACCGGCCTTCACGATGCCATTGTGGAAAAGGATTTTTGGGTATGCCTGACGCTGGATTACCTGTTCCACCGCTCTCCGTGGAAAAAGGCGGTCACATTTAAGGGCGGGACCAGTTTATCCAAAGGGTATCACCTTATCAGCCGGTTTTCCGAGGACATTGATCTGATTCTGGATTGGCGTGTCCTGGGGTATGGTATCAATGAACCCTGGGAAAAACGCTCGAACACCAAGCAGGATGCCTTCAATAAAGAGGCGAACCGAAAGGCCGAGATTTTCCTGGCAGAAACCTTCTGCCCGCAGGTCCGGGAAGGGCTTTCTGCTGAATTGGGCCTTCCGGCCAATCTTTACATAGACGAGGAAGATAAACAGACGGTGATCTTTGCTTATCCAAACCTGTTTACCGATGCCTCTACCTTACAGGTGATCCGGCTGGAGATTGGGGCGCTGGCAGCCTGGACACCGGCAGAGCTGGTGGATATTGTACCGTATGCCGCGGAGCAGTACCCGCAGTTATTCAAGCAGAAAGAGGTTTCTGTCCTGACGGTGGCGCCGGAGCGGACTTTCTGGGAAAAGGCGACGATCCTTCACCATGAGGCCAACCGGCCTGAACATCTTTCCATGCCCCAGCGGTATTCCCGCCATTATTATGACCTTTATTGTATGGCAAAATCGCCTGTGAAGGAAAAAGCGTTTGAACGGCTGGATCTGCTGCAAAAAGTGGTCGATTTCAAGATGAAGTTTTATCCGCGGGCCTGGGCGCGCTACCCGGAGGCTGTTCCGGCCACCTTAAAGCTGCTTCCTCCGTCATACCGCCTGGGTGCGCTGCAGGAGGATTACTCTGCCATGCGGAATATGCTCTATGGGGAGATTCCATCTTTTGAAACTATGATGGAGGCCGTTGGAGAATTGGAGAAGGAAATCCACGCATTATAACGGAAAGGGCCGCAAACGCGGCCTTTTCTTATGGCTGTATGTTAAAACAGCAAATGGAAATACTTATTAAAGAAAGCAGCCTGCCTCATCGTGCCGACTGCTTCTATTTTTTGCTATTCAGTTCTTTCATAATGCCGAGGATGTAAGACATTGTTTTGGAATCCAGCTTCTTTGCCTCTGTGATAAATTCCTTTAAAGCGGCGGGATTCGGATTACCTTCATCGAAAAATTCCTGTGGTGTTACGCCCAGGTATTCACAGATATAAAAGAAGGACTGCATAGAAGGAAGCGTTTTCTTGTTCTCCACGTTGTTGATATAGTTGTTGGCCTGTCCAAGCGACAGCGACATATCCCGCGCGGAAACACCCTTCTGCATCCTCAGTTTTGCCAGCCTTTCCGGGACAAAATCTTCGTACACCATAGTCACCCCCTATTCTGTAATAGATTGTACCTTACAGGCTGGCTCTATTCGCTAAATGAAAAGGGGTATTTCTGTTGAAATGCTAAATATAACCTACTAAAATAAGAAATGCGGTAGTTTTTAACTATCAGCCATAAGGGAGGCAGGTATCATGGGACAAAAAATATGCGGAGTAACTGGGCACCGGGAGATCCCCGCTGAATATATGGAGCAGGCAGAGCAGGACCTTCGCCGGGAAATTGAAAAAGCCATCGCAGACGGTTATACCTATTTTATTTCCGGCTTTGCTGACGGCGCCGATCAGCTATTTGCCCGGATTGTTCTGGAAAAGGCAAAAGAAAATCCGGCGCTGCGCCTGGAGGCAGCAATTCCTTACCGCAACCGTTATAAGCGGCTGATGGAGGACGAGCGGACCAAAGCCATGCTGGAGGCATGTGCGAAAGTTGCGGTTATCAGCGAGGAATGGGCTTCCAATGTCTATATGAAGCGCAACCGCTATATGGTAAGCCAGGCAGACCGGGTGATCGCTGTCTATGATGGGCGGGAAAAAGGCGGCACGGTGTCCACGATCCGCATGGTCCACGCTCAGAAAAAAGAAATGCGGGAGATCCCTATGGGACCTTATCTTCCTAAAAGCATGATAAATCTTGGATATTTCAGGAACGCTTCGGGTAGATAAGGATTTGTTTGTGTGGTAAAATATGTGATAGACAAATTGGAAGTTGTGGAGGTGTTTGTATATGGGATTATTTAAAAAGAAAAGGGCTGTTTTTATAGAAAATGCTGGAGGCGTTATCATTACTAAATCAATTTATCAAGGCACATCTAAATTGAAATGGTTTTTTAGAGAAGAAAGCGTAAATCCGTCTGATAACGGATGGCGAGCAATCGGGGATAATGATACGCAGGAATACTTAAATAATCCAGAAAATTCTATGGTAGTAGATTTTAATACTCTTGCAAACATTGAACCGGCGGTTTTATCAGTATATGATATGCCAGTAGGTACAGATTTAGAGTTTTGCTTTAATGATACGGGCAGATATTTTGTTGATACTAATACGGGCAATCGAATTAAATAAAAAGCAACTGACAAATACTAAGTTGTCAAACAAAACTAAATACTATGAATTTACGCCGCAGATCTTTTCTGCGGCGTCTTGCTATATAGCCCCGGCGCAAAGGTGTTCTTATCCCTTTGCGCTTTTTTCATATTCAAAATTCAAAGGAGGTGCGGCACATGTGGAACGCAGTATCACATTTTCTGTCTTTCACGCTTGGCACAATCGCAGGCGTAACTTTGATGTGTCTGCTGCAGACCGGAAGGCAGGCAGACGAGCAGTTTACAAAATTCTTTGATAAAGAGGGAGGTTCAGACGAATGAAACTTGTAGTAGCCGAGAAACCCAGCGTGGCCCAATCTTTGGCTGCGGTGCTGGGGGCAAAAGAGAAAAAGGACGGGTATCTGGAAGGCGGCGGCTGGCTTGTGTCCTGGTGCGTGGGCCATCTGGTGGAGCTGGCCCAGCCGGAAGCCTATGGGGAGCAGTACGCCAAATGGCGGTATGCGGATCTGCCCATTCTTCCCGCCCATTGGAAATATGATGTGGCAAAGGATAAGAAAAAGCAGCTTGGCGTCCTGCGCCGTTTGATGGAGGATAAACGTGTAGACGCTGTGGTGTGCGCTACTGATGCCGGCCGGGAAGGGGAACTGATCTTCCGGCTGGTCTATCAGCAGGCCGGGTGCAGCAAACCCATTCTCCGGCTTTGGATCAGCTCTATGGAGGACGCCGCTATCCGTGATGGATTTGAACACCTGCGGCCCGGCGCCGATTATGACCTGCTTTACCAGGCGGCGCTCTGCCGGGCTGGTGCGGACTGGATCGTGGGGATCAACGCCACCCGGCTTTTCTCTGTCCTGTATGGCGACACCCTGAATGTGGGCCGGGTAATGACGCCGACGCTGGCGCTGATCGTCCAGCGGGAAGATGCGATCCGTTCTTTTAGGAGCAAGCCCTTCTATGTGCCGGAACTCACCTGCGGAGGGTTTACCGCTGCCGGGGAAAAGCTGGAGGACAAGGCGGCTGCAGAAGCGATACGGGCAGCTTGTGACGGAAAGCCTGCTGTTGTCCGCAAAGTAGAGCGGCAGAAAAAGACCGTCCAGCCGCCCCGCCTTTACGATTTAACTACGTTGCAACGGGAGTGCAACCGCTTGTATGGCTTTACTGCCCAACAGACCCTTGATTATTTACAAAGCCTGTATGAGAAAAAGTTGGCGACCTATCCGAGAACAGACAGCCAGTATATCACAGCGGATATGCAAGCAACGGTTGGCTCTCTGGCCCTGTGGCTTTGGCAAAATATGCCTTTTGGCAAGGACAGCACCACGGCGCCGGAGCTGGAAGGGATCATTGATGACAGCAAGGTAACGGACCACCATGCCATTCTCCCCACGGTGGAGATAGCCCGCACCGACCTGTCTGCTTTGCCTGGCGGTGAGCGTGATGTGCTGATGCTCCTTGCCTGCCGCCTCCTCTGCGCTACCGCCCAGCCCCACCGCTTTGAGGCGGTGCTGGCAGTTTTAGAGTCCGAGGGCCACACATTTACCGCAAAAAGGAAAACGATTCTGCATGAGGGATGGAAAGGCATTGAACAGGCTTTCCGTGCCAGCCTGAAACAAAAACAGCCGGAGGACGGCGACGAAAATACGTCCCGCCTGCCAGAGCTGAAAGAAGGACAGCGATTTGAAAAGGCTGCCGCCACGATCCGGGAAGGCAAAACCAGCCCGCCCAAGCATTATACTGAGGATTCTCTGCTTGCGGCTATGGAGACAGCCGGTGCGGAGGATATGCCGGAGGACGCCGAACGGAAAGGGCTGGGTACTTCGGCCACCCGTGCCGCCACACTGGAAAAGCTGGTGTCCACGGGATTTGTCCAACGGAAAAAGAAACAGCTTTTACCTACGGATAAGGGCGTCAACCTGATTGCCGTCCTGCCCGATGTGATAAAATCCCCGGCGCTTACAGCGGAATGGGAGTCTATGCTGAAACAGGTGGAACGCGGAGAAATGACGGCGGACGCTTTTATGGAAGGGATTGCCGGTTTAATCCGTGACCTGATCCGGCAGAACACCGCCCCCGATCCTGCCTATTCCGTCTTGTTCGGGAACAAGAGCGCGGCCAGCCGGGAAGCTGTCGGGACCTGTCCCCGGTGCGGCGGCACTGTCTATGAAGGGAAGAAAGGCTTCTTCTGTGAAAATGAAGCCTGCGCCTTTGCGCTCTGGAAAGAAAACCGGTTCTTTTCCAGTAAAAAGAAAACTATCACAAAAACTGTTGTCGCGGCGCTCTTAAAAGAGGGCCGCGTTTCCATGTCCGGGCTTTTCAGCGAGAAAACCGGCAAAACCTATGACGCTGTGGTGGTGCTGGATGATACGGGCGAAAAGTATGTGAATTTCAAACTGGAATTTCCGCAGCAGCGGGGACGGAAGAAATGACCGGCCCGCCGCGGGAGCTGACCCGCTCCGAGCGCGCAGCGATCCGAAGGCTGGTAACAGGCTTATGCGCCAACTATGACGAGTGGGAAAAGCTCTGCCTTCCCCTGGACTGCCCCTGCTATATGCTTCATAAATGGTGGACCGGCGGCCTTTGCCGATATTTTGAGCGGTCTGTGCTGCCGGTTGAACCGGCTCTGGAAGCAGCTCTGACGGGAAATGATACTTCCCAGCGCCAGAAAAAATGCCCGGTATGCGGGAAGCTGTATCTTCCCACGACCAGCCAGGCGTATTGTTCTGACGCCTGCCGGACCTGGGCCAGACGGGACGCAGATAAAAAACGCAAGCGCCGGATTCGCCAGCACAAGGGATGATATGTCTGCAACTTAGCCTGTTTACGCCTTGATTTATAAGGCTTTCCGGCCTCACTTTTACAGGCGGCAAGAGATTTATACTCTGCCCCTCCATAGGAAGGTTAAGTTGCGGACAAGGAATAAAAACCGTCATTCGAGGCAAAGAAAGCGACCGCCCCTACCGGGCCGGGATTTTGCTTGTTGGGGCATATCCCCAAACTCCTGTTTTCTCTCCGTGTTTACAATTACCGTGTTTTAAAAATCTGCTTGCGCTGGTATATTCCCGGATTTTAGCTGATCTGGAACAGCAGTATGATCCGCTTCTTTTTTCGCTTGGCGTATTGTAGGGTTGTGGCAGCGCCGCCCCAATCGTGGAGGACATAGCTGACCACCACATCGACGTACTCCACCATCCAGCGGTTTCTATGGGAAATCGCAAACCGGCGCGGCACCGTTTCCAGTGGTGGATACACGGTTCTGTCATAACCGGAAGTATCCCGTCTGGTGTTGAG
>NZ_NFIQ01000115.1 GCF_002159455.1 Flavonifractor sp. An306 | reverse complement strand
GCCGGCCAGCACCGAGGCGTTGCCGCGCTTGGTGACGGAAACGCCCAGGTCAGCGGGCTTATCGTAGGCAGAGATCTTGATGATCTGCCCGGCATATTCCAGCGTTACATCGTGAACTGTGGGGTCTACCTGCCAATAGGACGGCGCTGTGACCTCTACGATTTTATAGCGCGCCAAAGGCAAAGGTTTGGAGGCCGCAACGCCCCGCTCGTCTGTGGTGATGTAGTCCACCACCTTGCCGGTGCGGGCGTTGCTGATCTCATAGACAGCGCCCTGGAGCGGCGTTCCTGCCGCTGTGCCGGTGATGCTGTTGGCTTCGGAGGCATACTTGTAAATTTGGATCTGGCCGGTGATGGCCTCGTTGACCCACTCGATCTCCGCAGTATGGCCCGGCCGCACATAGACGGTCTTGTACTCCTCGTCTAAGATATAGCCCTCCGCAGCCTCCAGTTCTCTTAAATAGAACCGGCCGCTGGTGTTGGCGCCGTCCGGCAGGTCATCGGCGGTGATGTAGACATATCCATCGTCATCAGAGGTGAACTCCCCAATGGGGTTGCGGTCCTCATCATAAAGCAGGAACTTGACGCCGTAGATGCCCTCGCCGGAGGTGTCCACCTTGTGGATCAAAATACCGGATTTGGCGGCGTTGGTCAGGCGCAGGGTTGTCACCTCTCCATCCTTGACCTCGAAATAGTGCGGCGTATCATCCAGAATGAAATTCGGATTGGCCTCGACTTCAACGGCATAGTAAGAGCCGTCCTCCAGAGAGAGGAAGGCACGGCCGTTGCGGTCCGTTGTGATGGTATCAACTAAGGCATCATCCATTCGGCGGATCTCATAGGTGGTATCGGGGATCCGCTCTGAGGTCTTGCTTTCGTTCACCTTTATGAGTTCTAAGCCGCCCACCGGGTCGTTATAGAACCACAACTCCTGCGTATCGTCAGGATTGACTACCACGGTCTGGCTCTGGGTATCAGGGTCGATGGTGTACCCCTCGATGCTCTGCACTTCAGTCGCTACGACTGTGCCGGTGACATTGGAGAGGACGATTTGGCCCTCGGAATTGGTCCAGTACAGGCCGTTGGAGGACAGGTGGCCATTCTCGTCTGCAAGGTAGGAACCGTCCGCATAGGTGATTTTGAACTGAACTCCCTCAAGCGGCTGCTTATCGGTACTCGACAATTTGTGTATGATCAAATTGCCTTTCGGCTGATTACGGAACTCCAAAGTCACCGTCTGCCCGGCCTGGATCTGGGCCGTCTGGGGCGTGTCGTCGAGCAGGAATCCTTCCTTAGCGCGGGTCTCCTTGACCACCAGCGTCGTGCCAGGCTCGATGCCCTCGATGAGGATGGTACCCGCCGAGTCAGTGGTGAAGTAGCCGTTGCCATCGCCCACCACGGTGCCGTCGCTCTCGGTCACAAAGAACTGAACATCAGAAATGGGGGAGTTATCTGCACTGGACACCTTTTTGATCAGCAGCGAACCCATGGGGCTGTTGCCAAAATACACCTGTACGACCTCTTGTTCCTCCCCGGAGAGGTAGACCGTCTGGGGCGGGGTGTCGATGACGTGAGATCCGTCACTGGAGAGTTCTTCGATGATGTAGGTACCCGGTTTGCAATCGGTCACCGTGAAAGAGCCGTTGGGCGAAGTGCGGTAAGTGCCAATGACCGTACCGCCAGTACCGCTGGTGTTGCCGGAGAGGTAGCGGACCTAGAACACAGCCCCCTCGATGGCAGCCCCCGTTTCCGAATCATACTTCCATACGCAAATGGCCGAATTTGGCCGGTTATAGATACGGAAGGTATGCCCCTCGCCAGCGGCGACAAACGCCTCCTGCTTGCTGGACTCCGTCATGGAGAACCCCTTCGGGGCCTCTAACTCTTCGATGCGGAACCAGCCGTCACGCAGGGAGAGGTCGGGATCGCTCAGGACAATGCGTCCCTCCTCATCGGTGTAGAACACACCTAGGTCGTTGTACTCGCCCGTCTCTGTGTTATTGCTGGCGTACCAGACCTGTACGGGCACATTTTCGAGAGGATCATGGGTGACTTCGTTTTCCTTGATGATCTCGATAACAGGGCGCTTATAGTTCTCGAAATACACATCCCGGTCCCGGTTGGGGAAAAGAGTCACCAGCTGGGACTCTTCCGCCAGCAGGTAAGGCTCCGGGACGGATTTTTCGATGACCTCCACCACACCGGGCAGCAAATTCTCTACGACCGCGACGCCATTTTCGTCCGTTTCTACCTCGGCAATGGAGTGACCGTCCGCACCTCTCACGAGGTAGACCGTGTGTGGAATTGGAGCGCCCGTGTCCGCGTCCGATTTGTGGATATACAAATTGGGCCGCCGGTCATTGGTCAGGGTGATCGTGCTGGTCTGCCCGGGGAACAGCTCCACATGGTGCTCCGTATCATCCGGGATGTGGTCCGGCGTTGAGGACAATTCACGCACGGAATAGACACCCGGCTCCAAATCGGATATCAGGATCTCACCTGTGGAACTGGTGGTGCGGTCCAGATAGTGAGAGCCGTCCTCGATCTTGGCAATTCGGAAGGTCACCCCGGCCAGGCGGGAGCCGTCGTTGCTCAGCTTGATGAGCTGAAGCGAAGGCTTGATATGATTGGTGAAAACGAATTGTGCGTCCTCATTGGGCTTCAGCTCGATGATGCGCTGGGCCTCGTCGATGATATAGCCGTCACAGGACTTTTCAGTCACCACATAAGAGCCGGCCGGGAGCATGGACAGGTCGATTTCACCGCTCTGGTCAGTCCGGAACTCCTGGGGACCGTAGGTGCCCTCTACAGATTCGATTTCAAAAACAGCGTTGGGAATCACCTTTGAGGGGTCGTCCGAGTCCACCTTCACCAGCCTCAAACCGGGCTTGACATCGTTGAAGAACAACAACTCCTTGATGCCGTCGCCGGCGTGCAGTTCCACCTCCTGGGGCGTGGTGTCCAGAATGTAACCTTCGTCTCCAGTGTCCACTTCGAAGGCGCGGTAAGTGCCAGGCTCCACATTGGTGAGCAGGATCTCACCAAACTGGTCGGTCTGGAAATTCCCAAGGAATTCTCCGTCCCGATAGACAGCGAAGGTGACCTCGGGCATTGCGACCATGTTCTTTCGATCATACTTGATGATCCGCAATCCCGGCAGCTCTTCGTTGATGATAGGGATGGTGGTCGTTTCGCCGGCCACCACGGTCGCGGTATAGACGGTATCATCCAGCTGCCAGCCGACGGGGGCAGTTTGCTCCTGGATGCGGTACGCACCTAAAGGAATCTCGTCAAAGATGGCGACGCCCGCGCTCGAAGTCTCCTGTGTGAAGGTCTGACCACTTTCAATATGCTCGATGGTGATGATGGCGCCCTGCAGCTTCTGGCCGGTATTGGACCGCTTCTCGATCCGCAGGGTGCCGTATGGATCATTAAAAAATGTCACCTCGGCCACTTCATCGTAGACCACGGTGACATTCTGAGCGGGATCTTCGCTGATGACATAATGGGACGCCGCATCCCGTTCAATTACGGTGTAATTTCCACTCTTTTGCAGAGGAATCTCAATGCGGCCGTCCCCATTGGTCGTGAAAGAACCGATGCTGTCCCCATCCGGGCCGATGACCTCGAAAAGGCACCCGCTGATGGGGATTTCTGTCCCAGTCTCATACTTGAGGATGCGCAGGCCGGTCTCGGGCGGCTCCTCACCGGAATCGGCGTAATTGCTGTAAGCGGAAATCCGCATCGTTGTGGTTGGGTCCGTGTCAACGACATAATTTTGCAGATTTCCATAAATATCCTTTTCCTGGCAAATTGCGTAAAAGACGGCGTACTGATAAACGTTGGTGCTGAAGGAGAGCTGAACGCTCCCGGTCTCCCCCTGTACGCTTTCCATGGGGTACAGGACTTTGAATTTACCGGCGTAGCCGTCCCCGGTGGCTTCCGTGGTGATCGTGGTGATATCCCGGTTATTCATATCCACGATCCGGGTCCCCTCCGGGACCATGGACGGATCGGTAAAGGAGACATTGACCTCATAATCGCACACCCAGGTTTTCGACCAGAAGGTGAAGACCTGCTGCTTGTACTGCTTGCCGTCAATGGTGACCTGGTAGGCAACATCTCGGTCCGGGGTGCAGGTTACCTGGGGAGAGAGAATCTCATCCCAGGCCGTGCCTCTGGCATAGATGTCCTTGGCGGCAGCGAGCATCTTCTGGGCGCGCTGCAGCTCCACCCCGGTCAAATTGGGATTGACCTTGAGGTTGTTAATGTCCCAATTACTCAGGAGGTAACACCAGAGCGCCATTTTTGTGGCATAATAACCCTGGTACTTGTTCTCCAGGCCCAGTTCCTCCAGGCTGCGAGTCGGATAGCCGCTGGCAACAATGCCAATGACCTTTGGATCGCTCGATTTTTCTTCGGCTAAGTATTCAATGCTTTCACCGGGCGCTACTGTCTGAGGGACTCCCGTGATGTTCGGGTTCACACAATATGCAGGGATCTCGCGGGTCACGCCGCTCCCATTGTCATAATTATAATAGGTATAGATGAGAGTCCGGACCCGGCCGTTGATAGACAGGTAGGAAAGCTCCTCGCCGCCGCTGTAGATGTCAATTTCACCAAGCGCCTCTTCCGGCGTGGACGCGGCAAAGGCTGCCGTTGGCAGCAGCCCCATGACCATCAGCAAAGCCAGGAGCATTGTAATCAATCGTTTTTTCATGAGTGACCTCCATAAAAACAGGGAGGACACCCCGTCAGCTCGTTGCATCCCCCCTTCGGTTGGGTTAATTCAGTTGTGGGGAATGCTAAACGGGCAAAAAAGAAAGGCGGTGTGCCGCTTGGGCACACTGCCTTCCCTTTTGACTGACTTGACTTAGATTACATGGATCTGATACTCGGTATGTGAGAACACGCCGTCCTTGTAGACATCCCATGCCTGCATGGAATAGGTGCCCGGCGGAACGCTGTTGAACAGGTCAATGATCTCGCGCTCCCTCCAGGGCCAGAACATCTGGTATGAGAGGCCGTCCGCAATACTCAGATTGATATACACGGGGAAAACACCTTTGGCGTTCAGCTTCGGGGCGCCATTCTCCCATGTCGCCGGATTATCCCCGATTGCGTTATAGAGCGTGTAAAGCATCCGGCGCGTCTCATATAGATTACGGACCCGCAGGTGGTCTCCGGTTTCGTTCTGGTAGCGGCGCACCTCCATATCCGGAAGTTCCGGCTGCGGCAACAGGCTCCAGTCACAGGTGGGCTCTGGCAGGGATCCAATCGGACCCGAGGAAAACATGCTCTTGTCCCACCGGCTCACATCGGTGATCGTATAATTTGTACCGTCATCGCAGCGGATCACATCACCGACCTGGGGCACATACTGAGAGCCGTCTGCCGGCGGGTTGATAGAGCCGTCTTCATTCCTGCTCAGGCTTCCGGCGCCCGCGTTGCCCTCTGGTAGTTCCGGTCCGGTATTGCCCAGCGCGCGATAGAGCAGGACTGCCAAATCACCCCGGGAGATCTCAGCCTTTGCTGTGGCCTCAGGCGTGACCAGCCCCAGTTCAAGAGCGGTCTGGCAGGCTGTGGAGTAGTCCCAGGTTACTTCCGGCAGATCCAGATACCGCAGTACCACCGTGCAGGCCGCCTGCGGAGTCACACCATCATCCGCGCCAAAGACTCCTCCGCCGTATCCTGCCATCAGCCCATTGGCATAGCAGTAGCCTACATACAGCCTGGCCCATTCCGGCACATCCGAAAACTGACACTGGCTGATATAGTATGCCTGCTCGGCCTGGACATGATCGGGATTCCCCTGCAGCCGGGTCAGGATCGTAGCCAGATGGGCGCGCGTCAGGCCATCGTTCAGACGCAGATCTCCGTTCTGGTCGCCTGCCAGTATGCCCAGTTCCTTCAGGTATGCTGCGGCGGTCTCCACTTCGGGTACCTGCCCCACGGCCAGAGCCGGGCAAGCCAGCGACAGCATCAGCACCACACAGAGTAACGCGCTTGTGATTTTTTTCATAGTATCACGCTCCCTTCCTGTTTCTGTATAGCGTGGTCGTCACGCTCGCCGTCAGGCGGCGGGTGGACTCGTTGTATGAGCATCTCTCGAACTCATAGAGGCCCAGCCGATCCACCTCATTTGCCACTTCGGCAGGAAGGTCAACGGTAATATCCATGCGGATCCTGACGCTGTCATCCTTTGCCCCGTGGCTGGTTTTCTGTACCATAACTGACCCTTCCTTTCCTTTGGATTTCCCCCGAAAACTGGGGGAGTAATTTGAGCATAGTACAGAACTTAGCCGCTGTCAAAGGATTATTTTGAATGCTCACGCCGCAAAAACAACTTTGCAACAATCGCCCCCTAAATTCCTTGTTTTTCAACGGTTTCAGCCGTTTATCTGCACCGCCTGGACACAAACTCTTTTTTCTGGATGATTGGCCAGGCAGGTGGTCAGCGTGATGCGGTTGTCGCTTGTCGCCTGCAGACTGCTCCAGTCGTTGCTGGCGATGATCTCCACCGAAACGACGGCGTAGGTACGGGTCCCATAGACCGTGGTATAGGTGATCAGATCGCCCTTCTCCATGTCCTTAATGTCGCCGATCACATATTTTGAGCCCCTGTTATGCCCACACATCGCAACATTTCCATCCCACGCCGATGTGGAACTGTAATGCCCAAGTCCCTTGGACATACTGGCGTTTGTTTCGCCTTCCCAGACCTTCATATTGATACCCAGGGAGGGGATCTTCAAGGTCCCGATACTGCCGTCGGACCGCTCCATGCCATCCACACTGGTGTAGGCCGGCTGCTGATAGACGATGGTCGGAGTTGAATCCTGGATTTCAGGGGCGGCCACATATATGCCGTCCCCGGTCGTGATACCGTAGCCGGTCCCGCCTTCTGTCGAATAGACGCTCTGCTGCAGGCCGGGCAGCAGGGCTTTTTCCATGAGTCCCGTCTGGGTAGTGCTGAAACTGCCGTACTCCAGTTCGGGGATCTGGTAGTCCACCACATTGGGCCCGCCGTAGTTATACTGGGAGCCGTAGACATCCTCGTAGGAGGTGGAGCCGTAATAATCTGCCGGCGCTTCGGTGGTAAAGGAATAGTCGGCTGCGTGGGCGCTGACCGACAGCGAGCAGACCGCCGCCGCGATCAGCGCAAGGGATAAGAGTTTCCTGGTGTGTTTCATCTGCTATCCTCCGTTTCCTCATAATCATCCTC
>NZ_NFIQ01000114.1 GCF_002159455.1 Flavonifractor sp. An306 | reverse complement strand
TCCATCATCTCACTGAGGTCATATTCCAGCGGATTCTGGGCAAAATCCGCCAGTGCCTTGTTCATGGCGTCATGCTCCTCTGGCGTGACGGTGATGCGGATGCGGCGGGTAGGGGTGTTGTACTCGTCCAGATCCTGAAGGTTTACACTGCCGCTGACGCTGCACTCCAGCAGGATGGCGGCCAGATCAGTGACCACACCAATGGCGAAGTGGAAGTCCATCTCCACGCCATCGGAGTGTGTAAACTCCAGATACTCCACGGTCTGGCGGAAGTCCCAGTTCTGCTTGTCCAGCCCGATCTTGGCGAAAATCTCGCTGAGGGGGATTTCCTCTTTCTTCTGGTCCTCTAAAAAGGCCACAAGGTTCAGGCTGTCGTCCGAGCCTCCGATAAAGTTGCCCCAGTATTTTTTGATATACATCCGTCACGCCTCCTTTTATTCCGGCCACTCATCTCCGTCACAACGGCTGATGAAGTCATAGTGCAGACTCTCAAAATAGTCGTTGGAATAGGATTCACCGTCCTGATGAAGCTCCAGCCCCTCCAGATCCATCATCTCATTGATATATGCAAGGGTATCGTGGATACCCGCAATATGTTCGTCCTGAAGCATCTCAGCCAGCACACCTTTCTGCTCCGGTGTCAGTGCGGCGAGAAGTTCATTTTTCGCCTTGTTGTCCTCTGTCTTAGGAAAGCCATCGCCCTTGACCCACAGGGCCGTCATGCTGTCTTTCCGCTCCACAAGGCCGTCAATAAATGCTTTATACAGTTCCAGCTCCTTGCTCATAGCAGATCCTCCATTCCCAAGCAATTTACTTTCGGATCAAACTCCCGTCATCAATGAAGGCAGCTTCCCGGATGCGCCGGAGGGATTCCGGCTCCAGCAAAAACTCCCGCAGGTTCGGGTCCTCAAAGAAGGACATGGGACGCACCTGCGTCGGCCCAGCAACCGCCCACAGCCGCGATGTTGCCAACCGCTCCGCTGTCTGGAGCGCCTTCTCCCGTTCGCCTAAATAGAGATAGCGGGCGATTGCGTCCCGATAGGAGGAGTCAGCCATGGGCACGCCTTGAATCTCCTCAAAGAGATCTACGGCATCCCTGGCGGTTCCGAACATACAGCAGTGGTTATAGAGCTTCCGCCTGGCATCGGGATCGTCCGGCGAGAGTTTCTTATTCTGTTCCACCAGCTTTGCCCAGAGCTGCTCCTTTGTCTGCGGTTCCTCTGGTTCATGGTAGGTGTAGTTCTTGTCGTTGTCCGCAAAGGGCATAAGGCCCCGTTTGAGGTAGTCCATCAGGATGTCACAGAACCGATCCCGCTGGGGGAGGCCGTTCTCAGCCCGGATGCGCGTCTGTTCCTTCGTCAGCGCCTCAATCAGCTCCTGCTCCCGGTGGAGCCGGATGGCCGCCACCGTCATGGCGATCATGTGTTCATCGCTCACATTGCTGTAATACCACTCCTCCAGCCAGGGAAGGATGGCCAAATCCAAAGCCAGCGCCTTTTCATAGTCCAGGTTGAAATAGGCGACCTCGGCCTTGACCGCTGCTACCTGATGGGGGTATTTATCGGCAAAGGATTCCAGCGTGTCCAAGGCTTCTTCTTTGCCATCCATGATCTCATAGCAGACCATACGGACTTTTTTGGGGAGTTTCACGACATCCATATTGACGCCTCCTTTATCCTTTTTTCTGTAAGTAGTAAGTTCCACACCGGGCTCACAGCCGAGTGTCCAGGTTTCCTTTCTAACAGTCCGTATCCACCCGGATAATAGGCCGGTAGAAGTCATAGTCGCCGTTCAGTTCCTTGTCCTCCTGCACTTCCGGCTTGCAGTGGGGCGAACAGGGCAGGAAACCGAGGAAGATTCCAAGTCCGCCGCAGATACTGCGTCCGCCATCCCCGCCGCAAGTGGTAAACTGCCCGGCCTTCACCACCTCCCGCATATAGGGGTCATAGGCGATGGACAGGCCGAAGAAATTGGGCTCCTCCATGTCGTAGGGCCGGTCCTCGTCCTCCTCCGTGTCCTCGAACCAGTGCAAACGCATGGAGTAGTCCATTCCATCCCCCCAGGGGAACAGGGTGCGGCACCCACCGCCGCACAGATAGGCCCACTCGTCTGCCGTAGGCAGCGAAAGCCCCTGCTTTTCCAGCCTGGCAAGAAGCGCATCGTAGTCTGTGCGGTTATAGATGCAGATCTGAAAGCCCTTTTCTGTCCGCTCAATGCGTGTTGACTTGTGCAAAGTAAGGCTGTCAAGGTCGCTCCAGGCAAACTCCCGGAACTTCTTCAGCCAGTCAGGATGCGCAGACAGCCTGGGATCGTCCATTGTGACCGGCTCCCAGCAGAGTTCCTCCAGCTCCCGGCCCACCAGCATAGGGCCAATAGCTGCCTGACGAACGGGAGCCATGCTTTCCCGGATCATCTCCTCCGGGTCCTGTTCCATCTCCCATTCCTGGAACAAATAGTCCAGTTCCGCCCGGCTGTCCTGACTGAGCCCTACGGCGAACCGTTCCCAGCCCAGGGTGATGGTATCACCGGGGACAAAGACGAACTCCCGGCCATCTTTCTCGAATATGCCGGTGGTACAGTTCTTGCCCCAGCGGTCAAAGGTATGCAGGCCAAGAAAGGTCATATCATAACGAGTAGCCAGGCTTTCCATCAGCGCCTGCTTCTCGGTGGTTTCCATTTGATTGAATTGGGTGCGAAATAGTCTTTCGTTCATAGCAAGTCCTCCTACAGCCTATCCAGATTTTCCTGTAGATTGCCTTGCCTCAAGTGTTGGGCAATGGCTTGGTTCAGTGCCTTATGGGGGTGATAGGCTGCCTGCTCTACATCGTGGAGGCACTCCTCCATCAATGCCTCCGGCAAAATGCCTTCCCGTTTGCCATAAAGATGGCCGAAGGCATAGCACACAGACTTTAGAAAGTCAAAAATGTAGTCGTGATTTCCGCGCATACTGGGCAGATCATTGAATGAGCCCATACCACCGTATGCCCGAAGATGATGGGCAACCTCCCGCCGCTGGTTCCAGTCCTGAATGTCCCGCTCCAACCAGTCGATCCAGTTCTTGAATTCCGGATGGTCTGCCTGAAGGATGGAGCGCAGACAGACCAGAGCCTCGGTATAAATATCTGCCTGTTTCATAGGCCATCGCTCCCCCAAATGCCTCCATAGAGTACGCCGTTTTTTCCCAAGAATAGCATCCGGCTGCGAAGCAGGCTGCACCGCTCCACAGCAACCTTGTTTCCGTCACAGGTGGGAATAGCCTCCTGTTTTTGCCCAAGGCGATCACCATGGGCGGTAAGGAAGTAGAATTTGTCCCGTTGCTGGTATCCACCTTGAAACAGGAAGGCATTGCCGGACGGGGCAACAGAAAAAGCTCCGCTTCCCTCGATCGGCAGTTCAAACACAGCGTCCTCTTTGAAATTCGTCCGCACCAGCCGGAATTCATCGTAATAATAAAACCACAGGTTTTCTTCCTCATCCAGGCTGATGGCGTAGCAGTCATAGATGGAATACTTTTCATTCTTCCAGAGGGGGATGCCCTCCGGCGTCCAGGCGATCAGCCCGCATTCGCCAACCGGCGGAACATAGCCGTGTGCGCTGCGGGGGTCCGCCCAGCCGTAATTGCCGAACACGCCCTCGTCGAAGTAGCTGGTGATGATGGTGCCGTCCGCCTTGACTGCGCAGTTCTGAATCCCATCTCCCAGGCAGAAGCGGGACAGCACAGCCCCATTTCGGCTGACGGTCCAGGCGTTTTGCTCGGGGCCGTTTTCCCGGTAGGCGCACCGGGCCCGAAACAGCAGAAAGTTCTCACCAATGGCCCGCAGGTAATGAAGTTGAAATTTGAGACGCCCCAGCGGAAATACCGCCATGTCCAGAATTTCTCCCCCGGCCCAGTCCATCTTTAACTCCGCCACTGTGTAGTCAGCGGGGGTCTTCGCGGTAATTTTATCTTGGGATTCTGCCGTCTGCTTGAATAACAAATAAATCTTCTGATCCCAGCCCATGGAGAAGTCAGACAACACAGCATCCTCCAGATGGTTTTCCCGGCGCAACTGGTCCAGGTCAATGATGGAGAACAACGGCAGATTTTTGGCTTTTATAGGTTTGTTCATAGTGTCTCCTCCTGGCTACTTTAACGCTCCATCATAGGTGTGGCTTTCCCAGATAGCCTCAAATTCCGCCTGCTCTATGATGCAGGCGTGGAATTCCTCGCCCCAGACATGGGCGTTCAATTCCTCCACAGTGGGGATCGGCGTGATCTCGATGACACCGTCGTAAAGGTCAGGGATGTTGCGGGTGCTGCCATCCGCAAAGATGTCAATGGAGCGGAGGGCCAGCCGCTCATTTTCGGTATCCACTTCATAGAGGATGACCGATGGTTCACCCTCTGGTGCGCCCTTCCAAAAGAGCTTGATGTACTCGATCATTCCATTTCCCTCATTTGAACCAATGCCACCCCGTCATGGTGCCGGTTACCTCATCGATCTGTATCGCAATATCATAATTGCCGCGACAGCCCAGCAAGGCCGCAAGATGATCATTTTCCATATCCTGCTGTTTGGCTGCGGTACTCCTTCTCCAGCGCAGTGTACCACCGTTTCAGCATGGTTTCCAGACTGCTTTTCCCGCCTCGATCTGTAAAAACAAGGAACTTTTGCATCAGTCTGGGGAATAGATATTTGCCCGCTGTTGTCAGATCCTGATTGAGATAGACCATCCGCAGGATACGGCCCTGCCGGTCCAGAGGATTCTTTTTCAGCAGTTCCTTTTCAAAGCAGAAGCGCAGGAAGACCACATTCTCGTCGTAGAAGTCCTCCACCACAGCCGCACCAATGCTGGTGTATGTGATGTCGTACACCAAACGGCTCCAGTCAAATTTCTCGGCATAGAGCAGTTTCAGCGCTTTTGCCCAGTGTTCCTCCGGGATCACCAGCATCCTGTGCTGGGCGGTGCTGGAGTATCCGCGATAGACGGGGTCCGGCTGCCCCAGCAGCTCGCTCACACTGTCGGCGTAGACGAAGCACAGTTCCTCATCGAACAGGCCGCCGATGAAGTTGCCATTGCAGTACAGCATATAATTCTTGGACTTGGCCGGAGAATAAGAGAGGCTATATTCCTGCGAGTCCAGGCTTTTATGTACCTTGTTCAGAAAGTCTATTGATGTCATGGCTTTACTCCTCAAACTCGCCCTCGATCATCCCGTTCAGATACCGGCCGGGATCTGCGATGAAGTCATCCCATTTGGCCAGAGGGTGGAATTCCTCATGCTCAATATCCAGATACCACAGCTTTTTGTCCCTGGGGCTCCACAGCAGCAGATAGTCGCTGTAGTTGTCCATCTGCACCATCAGGGAGAGCAGCTTCTTCCGTTTCCAGGTTATCTCCTGCACATCCATGAAGGAGTAGAGCTCCGCCCACTTCACCCATTCCTGATCCGGGAACTCCAGTCGCAGGGGGCCGGTCTTCAAGTATTCCACCAGCTTGGCGGGCAGCTTGTAGGGCATGAGCTGCCGGATCTTTTCCTGCTCGTTGTGCCATTCCTCCGGCTCCAGGGCCTTCAGATAGTCGGCCAACTCCTGATTTTTGTTCTGTACCGCCACGGTGTAAGGCCGGTCACCGTATTTGTCAACAAGGGTGATATCCGCCCCCTGTTCCACCAGCCAGCGCACCATGGGGAAATTGTTGGAGCGGGCGGCCTCGGTGACAGGGGTGGAGGCGTAAGGGAACACCATGTCCGGCTTATGGTAATTGATATCCGCCCCTTTTTCCAGCAGCAGTTTGGCAAGCTCGGCCTGTCCATCGGACACAGCGGCTCGGAATGCCTCGCCGCCAAACTTGTCCACTGTGATCCCGGCTTGCTCCAGTATCTGGATGTTCTCCGGGCGCTTGCCCCAGCGCACTTCCTGGAAGGCCCGCTCTTTCTGCTTCGGGGTGAGTTTTGCGGCCTGTCCAGCAAAGAGGGAGACAACCTCCGGCCCACAACAGCGGGTAGCGGTGAGCAGCAGGGGCTGTTCCTCCGCCAGACCGGGATCAGCTCCATGCTCCAGCAGGAAGTGGATCATAGGCACATCATTCCGAAAAACCGCAATCTCCAGCGGTGTGAGTTTGATATACTCGCTGAGCTGGATGGGAACATCCAAATCCAGACCGCCCTGGAGCAACGCCTCCAGCTTGGGAGTGTCATGGTCACAGATGGCGGCAGCCGTTTCCGGGAGGGTCTCCCAGCGGCCAATGGTTCCGATCTCGTACATAAGGCACCTACTTCCTCTATCCCACAATGGTAATTCCCTTAATGGTTCAATGATCATAATTCAGAGCGATCAGTTTCCCGGCGGCCTCCGGCTCAGCCGATGGAGTGACTGCATATATTTACTGCTTTCTCTGGCAAAACTCTTTCACATAATCGTATATACTCTTTATCCCACCATCAGTTACTGTATTAAACAGACCATAAGGTTCGTTTTCCAACTCCTTTTCTGCAAGGAGCATTGCCTGGCGGAAATTCCCTTCTGCGATTTCACACAGTACGACATTCAATCGTGCGGTCGGCGCAGTTTCATGGAGAATCTCCGCTTTGAAGTCGGAGACTGTACTGCATCGGCTATGATGGTCTTGAATGGACTTGTTAAACCGACAAAACGCCTCATTCATGACCAAGGTTGCTGCGTCCACTGTGGGGACAGGTAGTTCCATTTCCTCGATGATATGAGCGGAAGGGGAATGTGCCGCTGTGATATGGAAACTAAATGGTTTCTTCCGGGCTACCTCACCCATTTCATATACATCCCAAAAGACATTGTCAATGACGCATGGCTTTACGGAAACGACTGCTCTTATGGCAGTCCCACACCTGACAGGGGGCGCTGATAGAAACACTTCATATAAGAAATCACCCAGAACCTTATAGGCACAGTCTGAAACCACTTTGAAGCCATGCTCTCCGGCAACTACTTTTAGGTTTTTGGAAATCATCGCGCTTAATTCCTTGACTGCCTTCTGCTCCTGCCGTGTCATGCTATTTCCACCTTGCCCAGCTCCAAAATGGCCTGTTCTCGCTTTACGCCCTTGGGGGGCAGTTGTTCCAAAGTCATCATTCATTTTCTCCTATCCCACAATGGTGGTTTCCTTGACGGTCAGATTGTCGTAATCCATGGCGATCAGTTTCCCGGCAGCCTCTGGGGTACACATGAACCAGGTGCTCACGCCCCAGGCATCCATCCTTGTGACGGTGAAGAAGTCGGTTTCGGCGGGAGAGGGATTTCTGGCGTCAAGATAGCGGTCGG
>NZ_NFIQ01000113.1 GCF_002159455.1 Flavonifractor sp. An306 | reverse complement strand
GGCCCGGGACGGCTACATGAAGCGGCCCGCCGTGATCTGGAACCGGCACAAGAAGGCGTATCTCTGCCCGGACTGCCTGGAGCCCATTGAGGCGTCCTTCACGGAGGACGGCATCCGGTACACGGGCAAGGTCAACCAGTTTTTCTTCCGCACGGAGAACCGCAAAAACCACAAGTGCGGCAACTGCGGCAGCCTCCTCTGGGCGCCGGTCAATCCCGGCCATGCCAGCGAGTGGGTGAAGTTAGGTTACGGCGTGATCTGCATTGAGGACATGCACAGCACGGTCGCATACTGGCGCACCTTCAGCCCGGGTACCACGGAGAACCGGGCCAGACGGCTGTGGGCGGCGCATACAGATGAGCGCACCCACTACGGGCGGTCCTACATGACGCTGATGGTGGACGGGAAACTGCGCTTTCTGAAAGGAACGGAAGCCGCGATATGATGGCCTGCGATCTGCACGATAAGCGGATTTTGAAACAACGATATTTTGGGGGATGCAGCACCGATGCGCCGCACCAGGGCACGGGCGTTCCCCGCTTTTAGGACAGACCCGGAAAAACAGGCCGGAGGCTTATGCCTCCGGCCTGTTTTATCTTAATCCAGAATCTTACGGATTCGTGCCTGCACAATGCCGCTCAAGGCGTCCAGCCGCACCTGTTCCGCCTGGATTTTTGGGTGCTGATGGAAGGTAAAGTTTCGCATCTGTTCCAGGTCTGCCCGGATCTCGTCTGTCAGCAGTCCTCGGGCAGTCAGGATGAAGTCTCTGCCGATTCGTGGGCGGCATCGGGCGATATACCAGTCGGGCGCTGCCAACTGGTCGTTGTCCAACTCAGGCAGCAGGCTCTTGTTGTTGTCAAATATCGGAGCCATCTGGAGGACCTCCATGGTGGCGGTGTCAAACAAGACGCCGAAATTCCCATAGTGCCGGTCCGGGTTCAGAATGATTGCATCCAATACGCACATCCGCCGGAAGGCGTCTTCGCCCCCGATCCCACGAAAATACCGGAGAAGGTCTGGAATCGTATGTTCAGCGCCGTGGAACACCGCGCTTGCCTTGGCCAGTCCTACCGTTTCGCTGGTAAACAACGGACACTTGGAAATCAGTTTCCCATGGTAGTAGTCCAGGTCATACAGAACCGCCTGCCGGCAAATGACTTCTGCCAACTGCGATGCCAAGAACTCGGACAGCGGCTCGATTTCCAGGAAGGTGCTTCCGCTCTTATAGAGTTTAATCCCACTTTCCTCCCGGATCCAGCACTTGGCGTAGTATCCATCCGTCCCGAATTCAGGAGAAGTGGAGGAAAAATCCGTCTCGCTGATGGTCCCGTCAAAGGCGGCCTCGCTGATTACCTCGCTGAAGGGATTGGTATAGAGGGAAACATCCCGCCACTGCAAAGTTTCCCCCTTCCGCTTTACCCAGAAGGTGTCGTTTAGGGACAGGGCGTGGGTCACCTGCAGGAATCCCTCCAGATCATCACAGCCATACTGCTCCAGGAGCTGCCGAATGTGCTCGCGATGTTTGGGCGCCTTCCGATGCTCCAGAAACGCAGCAAGGCCGCGATAGCCGATTGGCCGGTAGTCCACATACCAGGCGCCTTCATAAAATTCCGGTTCGTCAAACTCGTTCCTGCGGCAGATGAAATCCAACACCGGGGTGTCCTGATTCATTAGGATATATTTCGTCACTGCCATGCCTGCTACCCCCCCTTCCCATGGAATGATACCATTATACACGGCTTTCGCGTGGCCCGCAATACCGCCTAAGCGTATCGGAGTGGGACCGCGAAAACAAGACCGGAGGCGTATGCCCCCGGTCTTGCTGATAACCGATACAGAAAGCGTCCGCTGGCGGTTCCACCCTGAATTCGCCCTCAGTTCATCTTCGACATGAGTTCCAAAAGAACTTCCTTTTGCTCCTGCGACAGCGTGGACCACCTGTTCAGCAGATCTTCCTGTTCCTTGGTCAAGGAGACCAGACTGCTGTCCGAGAAAAACTGACTGAGGGATATGCCCAGAGCATCGCAAATGATCTCCAGCGTGGGGATGCTTGGCGTGGTGCCCCTGTGAAAGATATTCGCAAGCGTGGACGCCGGAAGTTTTGTCTCTTTTACCAAGCGGTATTCCGTCCATCCCCGCAGTTTCATATATTCCTGTATGCGCTCTATTACATTCAAAGACTCACACCCTTTATAGCCGTATTTTACCGTTATAATGAGTGCTGAAATAGAACCAAATAAAACTGTATTTTCACTCTCTTTTGAGATATAATGTGGAAAAACAACTTATTCAGGGGCGCCCATCGGGGTCCTTCTGCGGATTGACGAGCTGGCAAAATCCCTCCAACTGTTCATCGCTCAGCATTCGGACCACCTTCATGGCCTTCAGCTGGGAAAGCGAGAGATCGCCGTAATTCACAAAATCCTCAAATGTGATTCCAAGGGCGTCACAAATCAGCTCCAGGGAGTCCACCGTAGGATTGTCGTATTTTCCAGCCTCCAAATTGCGCACATAACTCTGTGATAACCCTGCCAGATTGGAGAGTTTATTGGTCGAAAGACCTTTTGCCATGCGCAGTTCTTTGATTCTGGCTCCAACATTAAAGTTCACTGCTATCACCTACTAATTAGTAGTTTATGATAGCATTATTTTTCTTCCTAAATTACATATATATCTTCCATTGTTAACAATAATCAAGTATATATACTACTAAACCAAAGTTTCATTAAATGGAGGGATCCACATGATCTTATGCCCGGACTGCGGGTGCCAGGCGTCCGACGGGTCCTATTTCTGCCCGGACTGCGGCAGGCGGCTCCAGGAACTGCCGCCAGATGTCGCGCGCTTCGTTGCGCCGGAGGATGTGCGCCGGGTCCCAATGCCTGTCTTGGTACAGGAGCATCCCGCTGACGCGGGCGGGCCTCCAGCCAGACCCGGTCCCATTCCACTTTCAGAACTTCCGGGCCAGTTTCGCGGCCTGGAAGCGCAGTATGGGGAAATCTATGCCGCGGAATTCATCTGTCCCGGCGTGTATTACATCGCGACAAGGCCCAGCGGCGCCGATTCCTTCTTCGGAGGGGAATACCTTGTGGTATCGGAGGATTCGCCCGCGATGTCCCCCGAGGCCCTCAGTTACGGCGTGCCCCTGCCGACCATTCCCAGGTCGTTTCTCTATGACTATGACTATTCCTGCAAGGGCAGGCATGTTGTAGAGTACGAGGCCCACAAATACCTGGATGAACACGGCCTTCCGCTGCCGGAAGGCGCGTCCCTGGCGGCGGATCGGGCGTTCGGAATGGATGCCTGCCCGGAATACTTCGGCGCATTCCCCGCCCCGGAGGAGACCCCCTGGGGTCCGGCACTCCGCCATGAGCGGCTGTGCAACGGGCTGTTCTGGCTGGAAACGGCTCAGGCCGGATGGGTCCTGGCCATAGCATACCCGCTTTGCAGCGAACTGTTTGAAGAGACCCTGGACCGCGTGGCACTGACGGAACACGACCGGGCACAGGGCATCCACAACACCTGCGGATACCGCTTTTACTCCTATCAAACAAGCTGCCTTCCGCTCTATGAGATGCTGCCCTTTGCCGAGGATACCTGGGGGACAAGGATCGACCCTGCCGCCTTGAAGAATGCGATTTTGAAGTATTTTCCGGACTACGGCTCGGGAGACGGTTTCAGCGGCCTTCAGATGATGGAGGGCGAGCGGCTTCAGGAGACGCCGGGGGCGGGAACTGACTTCTACCGTTTCCCATAAGACGGGGCGTGGTGCCCCGTAATATGACAAATCCCCGGCCCTTTCACGAAAGGCGCCGGAGATTTTACGGCTCTAAATTGTTTTCCTCGAACAGCGGGGAAGAAAAGAATTCGCACAGGTCGATGCCAAGGCCCTGGCATAACTCGTGGAGGATGCGCAGTTTCACGGAGGGATAAGTGCAGCCCACCAGGTTTGAAATGGTGGATCTGGGCACGCCGCTTTTCATTGCCAGTTGGTATTGCGTCATGTTCCGCGCTTCGAGCAGTTCCGTCAGCCGCGCGCTGACCGCCTCATTTAACTGTAACGCCATGTTCTTGTACCTCGTCCATGTGACTGTACCATCATTATAGGACAAGGTTGCGGCCAAATAGTCCATGTAACTGTACGGATCGGCCATTTTGCGATATGCCGGAAGGAGCGGCGGAGTACCATGAACACATGTTTTTTTATCGGGCACCGCGACGCCCCGGACAAGGTGCTTCCTTTGCTGGAAGAGGAAGTGGAGCGGCATATCACCGCGTACGGCGTGAGGGATTTTGTCGTCGGCCGCTATGGAAATTTTGATGCGCTGGCGGCCCACGCAGTCGTCTGCGCCAAGGAGCGCCACCCGGGGATCCGCCTTACCATGCTGCTGCCCTACCATCCGGCGGAGCGCCCGGTTTCGCTCCCAAAAGGATTTGATGATACCTTCTATCCGCCAGGGATGGAGCGCGTGCCCAGACGGGTGGCCATTGTGCGCGCCAACCAGTACATGGTGGAGCACAGCACATATCTGATCGCCTATGTGTCCCACCCGTCCAGCGGGTCCCGCGAGGTGCTGGAGGAGGCCCTGCGGCGGCAAAGGCGCGGCCTGATCCATGTGATAAATCTTGCGGGGTGGTACCGCACCATCCGCAACCTGAAGGACTGCCGCGGCGGGTACAACAACTGGATCTGCCTGGGCGAATTTGGGACCATGCCCTATGAGCGGCTGCTGGAACAGCTGGGCGCGCTGCGGAAGGACCACGCCTGTGACCGGGCGGCCTGACGCTATAAACTCATACGGGCCTACCTGCTCTCAGAGTATTTTGTCATGACCGGCGCTCCATACACAAAAGATCAATTCATGAGACAGGAGGAACATCTATGAAAAGTATCGGCAGTTTTCAAATCACCGGCATGACCATATCCGGGTTCAAGTGCTATGAGGAGGCCGCGCACCTCACCTTCGGCAATCCCACGGTCATCACTGGCGGCAACGGCCGCGGCAAGTCCAGCATAGCCGACGCCATCGCCTTCGCCGTCACCGGGCTCCCCTTTTTCGGGGAGCGCGGGATCGACCGACTGCACTGCGAGACGAATCCCAACCTAATGGTGGCGATGTACTTTGTGGATGGGGAAGGCCAGAACCATGAACTGACCCGCACCCGGCAGAAAAGCCGCATGACCATCACCTATGACGGCTATGAGATCCGCCAGCACGACCTCAATGAGATGTTCGGTGAAAAGGATGTGTTCCTCTCCATCTTCAATCCCCTCTATTTCATCGAGGAACTGGGGGACGATGGGAAGAAACTGCTGGAACGGCATCTGCCCGCTATCTCCCATGAGCAGGTACTCGCCGCCCTCTCCGAGAGTGTGCGGGCCTCGCTGGAGAACGAGTCCATCCTCTCCCCGGAGACCTATCTGAAGCGGCGCCGGGAGGAGATTCGGGACCTGGAGCAGAATGTCATTTACCTCAACGGGCAGAAGGATCTGCTGGACACCCAGCGCGCCAGCGGAGCGGAGAACCTGCGCGCGCTCCAGGATCGCCACGATACTGCCGGGTATCCACCGATGACGAGGAGCAGCTCACCAGCTATGAGGCGCAGCAGAACTACTACACCGACAAGATCATGACCAACCGGGAGTGGACCATGGCCGGGATCTTCGCAGACGAGGGCATCACAGGGACATCGGCTCGGAAGCGGCCCGAATTCCTGAAGATGATCCGGCTGTGCAAGCAGAAGAAGATCGACATCGTCCTGACCAAATCCATCTCCCGCTTCGCCAGAAATACGGTGGACTGCCTGAATTACATCCGGGCCCTGCGGGAATTGGGCATTGCGGTCATCTTCGAAAAGGAGAACATCAACACGCTGGAAGCCGACAGCGAGATCCTCATCACCATGCTTGGAGCCTTCGCTCAGGCAGAAAGCGAGAGCATCAGCGCCAATGTCCGCTGGGGCAAGCGGCAGGCCATGCGCGCGGGAAAGACAATCATACAGTATAACCGGCTGTACGCCTATGAAAAAGGCGAGGACGGCAAGCCGAAAATCATCCAGGAGCAAGCAGATGTGGTTCGTTCGATCTATGACCAGTATTTGAGCGGAGCCAGCCTTCGGATGATCAAAGAAAGGCTGGAAGCGGAGCAAATCCCCAATGTGACCGGCGGCTCCCAATGGACGATTACGGCGATCCGAAGCATCCTGACCAATGAGAAGTATTGCGGAGATGTCCTCCTCCAGAAGACCTACATCAGCGACTGCATCAGCCGCAAGGTCATCCGCAACACGGGGCAGCTCCCCATGTATCTGGTGCAGAACCATCATGAGGGCATCGTGGAGCGCAAAACCTTCGATGCGGTACAGGCAGAGATGGCGCGGCGCAGTGCCGGGAAAAGCCCTTCCAAAAAGAATGCCCCCACCGGGATGACATCCTATGCCAGCAAATACGCCTTGTCGGAGCGCCTTGTCTGCGGCGAATGCGGCACCCTGTACCGCCGCTGCACCTGGTCCAAGCAAGGCAGGAAGCGCATCGTGTGGCGCTGTGTCAGCCGGTTGGACTACGGCACCAAGTACTGCCACAACTCACCAACGCTGGACGAGGAAGCGCTCCAGAAGGCAATCCTCGCCGCAATCAACTCCGTCATGAGTCAAAAGAGTACGCTGATCCGGCAAATCACCTCCGCCATGGAAATGGAGCTGGCTCCGATCCCAGGAGAGAGCATGAGTCTTGCCGATATTGAAAGGCGGCTGGGCGAGCTGAACGACCAGACCCGTGAGCTGGTGGCAGAATCCGCCCGAGCTGAGGATGCCACCGCCTGCACCGCCCAGCTGAGAGCTATCATGAATGAGGCTGCCGCGCTGAAAGAAAAGCGGGCCCTGATCGAAGAACAGCGTCAGAGCAACGCTCAGGCTGTACGGCGCATTGAAGATGCGGCTGCCGCGATGGCTCAGGCGTCCACCCACATCAGCGAATGGGATGAAGCTCTCATCCGACAGCTGGTGGATACGGTCAAGGTCAACTCAGCGGAGAAAATCACGGTCTTCCTCCGCGGCGGCGTTCAGGTGGAGCAGGATATGATATAATAAGCAAAAGAAGGTGAACCGAAATGATCTATGCAACCGGCGATACCCATGGCAACTTCCAGCGGTTCGCACCCGAACACTTCCCCGAGCAGGCCGGAATGACCAAGGAAGATTATATGATCATCTGCGGAGATTATACCGAATAAGTTGCTATACCGAAAAAATCTCAGAATCCTGCAAATAACATATTCTACACAAAATTTTTCGGTATAGTATTTTTCAATCCAGCGTATAGA
>NZ_NFIQ01000112.1 GCF_002159455.1 Flavonifractor sp. An306 | reverse complement strand
GTACAGGGGCGGGGGTGGGCTGAGCCTGCTGCTGTGCGCCCATCTGATAGAGGTTCTGGGCGTTCATGCCGCCCATCTGTCCAGCCATCCCCATGCCCATAAAAGCCATAGCGGGACCGGCATTGGGGTTGCTGGCCGCGGACTGCATGGCGCTGGCCTGTGCGCCTACCAGATGGGCCGCCGCCCGGGTGGGGTCCATAAAGGCCGCGTTGCGCTGCAGCTCCTTGATCATCTGCTCGTCTTCCTCGTTGGCCTTGACACTGGAGACGCCAAAGGAAACGATCTCCATGCCCCGCAGGTCCCGCCACCGGGAGGAGAGCTGCTCGTTGAGGGCTTCTGCCAGCTCCAGGGTGTGACCGGGGAGAGCGGAGTAACGGATACCCATTTCCGAGATCTTTGCGAATGCGGGCTGCAGGGCGGTGAGCAGCTCCGTCTTCATCTGCCCCGCGATCTGCTCGGTCTTAAAGTCCTCGCTGACGTTGCCGCAGACATTGGTATAGAACAGCATGGGGTTTTTCAGGCGGATGCTGTACTCGCCGAAGCAGCGGATGGCGATATCGATGTCGATACCCGCCCGCTGGTCCACCACCCGGAAGGGGACGGGGCTTGGGGTTCCGTACTTGTTGCCGGTGAGCTCCTTGGTATTGAAATAGTAGATGCGCTGGTCCTTGGGGGCCTCTCCGCCGAAGGTGAAACGCTTGCCGATGTTCTGGAACACGCCCTTGATGGATTCCCCCAGATCGCCGGTGAAGAGGCTGGGCTCGGTGGACATATCGTAGGTGTACTCGCCCGGCTCGGCGCACATATCCACCACCTTGCCCTGCTCCACGATGAGCATACACTGGCCGTTGGCCACGGCGATGACAGAGCCGTTGGTGATGATGTTGTCATCCCCCTTGGTGTTGCTGGAGCGGCCTGTGGCCTTCTTCTTTCCCTTTACCGCCAGCACATCCGCGGGGATGGCTTCGCAGTAGAAGAATTCCTTCCACTGGTCGGCCATCACGCCGCCGGCTGCGCCCAATGCAGCTTTGATCAGTCCCATAATGCGATCTCCTCTCTTGTTTTATTTTGTTATGGTGTCAGGAATGTCCACCCATCCACCAGATACCCGTTTGTGTCGGTGATGGGCCAGAGGTACCAAAAATCCTCCCAGGAGCGCTTGATGTGCAGGCACAGGTTCGGTACGCCTTCCGGGATCGTCAGGGAAAACCACCGAGGCTCATCAATGTTGAGCGTTTCGTCGTACAGGATCTCGTCCGTGACCCAATCCAGAAGCCGTCTGCTGTCATCCCACAGGGGCTCGCCCGTACAGAACCGGATCTGTGTTTCATACCAGCGTCCCACCACCAGCAGCCTGTCCAGTCCATCCGGCTCCAGCTTTGTGACCGGCAGTACCTCCAGCCATGCGGATACATCGTCCGGTGGGTTGGGCCAGTAGAAGGTCAGGCAGTCAGAAGGCTCCTCATACAAAGCCGTCTGCAGTGTTTCCGGCAGGAATGCGTCTACCCGCTGGTAGACCGCCGTGCGGACCGCCGGAGCGCCGTCCGTCTCGTAATGCTCCTGGAGATACAGCGTATCCGGATCGGTCAGGGTGAGAAAGAACTCCGCGCCGGTATCATCGTGAAAGAGCCGGACGCTCCAAAGCTCGTTGGAGAGGCCGTGGAACAGCGGTTCCTCCAGCAGTTCCGTCCGAAGCTCGGCTTCCTGCCGGTATTCCGGCTCATCCGTATCCAGAAAGTCCGCGAAGTAATAATCCGCACTCAGCACATATCCCTCGATGGCGTCGCTCCACCTGCTTTCAAAAACCAGCGTGGAGGCCAGACCTTCTTCCCGGGCGTTATAGCTCCAGCCCTCCACCTCGCCTGTGGTCATGTGCCATGTCCCATGCAGGTTTGCGATACACAGTTCGCCGCCCGGGCCCGGCCGCTCCGCTTTTTCAAAATAGAATCGATCCCCATAGAAGGATTCCAAAATGATGCGGCCATCTTCAATGCGGCCATTCATCTCACCATCTTCATCGCCGTCCGAACTTGTCAGCCGCAGGGTGTGATCCGCGCCGAGCCACCAGGTCCCGCTGCCCAGATAGCTGTTAAAGCTGTCGCCCAGGACCTCACGGAATTGCGCCGTTCCGTCCTCGTTGAGAAAGAGATCGGCCCACCACCGCTCCGTGGGCATCTGGCTCACCTCTGTGCGGTCAAAGAGATCGTTGTAGGACTCGTGCTGTACAGCCGTCCAATAGGTACCGCCCAATGAACTGTCGGAGTTAAGCCAGATCCTTTTTGACATAGAGGTTGTGCATCTCATCCTGGAAGATGGTGTTGGTTAGCGCAGAGCGCATGGCTGTGATTCCGGTCTTGTTGAGGTACCCATGTTTCCCGTCTGCAGACCACACCATCATGTGTACATGTGGGTGGTACCCTTCATCATGGAAGGCTGCACACCAACGGAAGTCATCCACTGGGATCTTCATGGCCTGCGCCAGCCGAGTCTTATGCTGCAAGAGAAGAGTGCGCCAACTCTCGGCACTGTCGTATCCAAGATCTGACGCATCTTCACGCCGTAGAGAAAGAATAACAGTCCAAACAGGCCCTTTAGTCATCATTGGCATCGGTAGCCACATTGGTTCCGAACACAGCGTCAGGATCAAATGTGACTGGCACATAGAAATTCAGCAGACTTCCGCACTCGCTCATGTCACCCTGGAAAGTAATCTCGTTCATGCAAAGCCGCCTGGATCCGGTCAACACCATAGCATCTGAGTTTGGTGTGAGTTCCTTGCCATCGAGTTTGTCCAGCAGTCTATCCCATCTCTGATCTGTAGAGATGTTCTGTTTTCGGTAAGCGTGATATCCCATAGATAAGTCATCCTGCTGCCGTTGTTCTGTACCGGACACGGCCTTATTGGTAATCTTGAGGGGTTCTGTCTTTCCGTTCTCCACCTCAAAGTAGTAGGGGGTGCTGTCCAGCTTGAAGCCATCCGCTGCCTCGACCTCCACCGCATAGTAGGCACCGTCTTCCAGGGAAACGAAGACTCGACCGTTTTTGTCCGTGGTGACGGTATCGATCAGTTCGTCATCTACCTTACGAATCTCGAATGTGGTGCCAGGAATGCGCTCGGTCTGATCAGCTTCGTTGACCTTGATAATCTCAACCCCGCCGATGGGATCGTTATAAAAAGTCAAGGTCTGCGTATCTGCCGGGTTTACCACCACGGTCTGGGACTGAGTGGCCGGATCAATGGTGTAGCCATCAATGGTTTTCGTTTCCTTTACCACGATCGTGCCGGTCACACCACTGATTCGAATCTCGCCGTTGGCATCTGTGGTATAAAGGCCCTTGCTGGACAGGTGGCCGTTGTCAGCGTCCACATAGCCACCATCGGCATAGGTCAGCTCAAACTCCACACCAGCCAGAGGCTTTTTAGTCACGGAATCGAGCTTTCGAATGACCAGAGTGCCCTTCGCCGCATTATAGAAGCGCAAGGTCTGTACCTCACCGGCCTTAATCTCAATGGACTTGGGAGAAGTGTCCAGCACATAGCCCTCCACTGTTTTGACCTCTCTGGCGGTCACCGTGGTGCCGGGCTCCAATCCGTCAATAACAATGCGGCCATTCTCATCGGTAATGTACTCTCCATTGCTGGAGCCAACGACCGCGCCGGAACTATCTGTGACCAAGAACGTCACGCCCGCCAGCGGCGTTGTGGTACCCTCGATATACTTTTCGATGACCAATGTGGTACTGGGCGTGTTGGTGAAGTAGAGCGTTTGCGTATCATTGGGGTTGACCTGGACGGTCTGTGTCTGTTTTGAAGGATCAATGCTGTATCCCGGAATGGTTGCGGTTTCGGTCACTACCAGGGTGCCCACTACACCGTCAATCTGGATCTTTCCATCTTTATCGGTAAAGTAAAGACCGTTGCTGGAGATGTAGCCGTTCTCGTCCGGCACGTACTCACCGGTAGATGTGGTCACCTTAAATGTGACTCCCTCGAGCGGTTTGCCAGTGAGCGAGTCCCGCTTGTCGATGACAAGGGTACCGGCTTTGGAATTGGGCACGACCACCGTCTGGGTATCCCCGTTGGGGCCAATTACCACATTGGTGGAGGGCTGGTCTATGACGTATCCCTGGGGCGCCTTAATTTCGGTCAGTACATAGGCGCCGGGGGCCAAGTTGGAGATACGAATCTCCCCCGCCGAGTCGGTGGTAAAGATGCCGTTCTGAGTCAGTGTGCTGTCACCGATCACACCATCCAGGCCGACCTCACACCCAGCGGCCGTCGTTACTCTGAACTGAGCACCAGCCAGGGGCTGCCCAGTGGCACTGTCCCGCTTCTGGATAATGATGGAACCCTTGGGCTGGTTCTTGAAGGTAAGCGAAACGGTTCGCCCCTCCTTGATCTGGATGGTCTGGGACTGGGTGTCAATCAGGAAACCAGCCGGAGCCTTTGTTTCAGTGACGACCACGCTCTTGCCGGGAGCCAAGCCCTCGATGCGGATCTCGCCGTTTTCGTCCGTGCGGTAGATTCCATTATTGTCCCCGATCAAAGTGCCATCCGCATACATGACCTTAAACTCGGCATCCTGAAGAGTCACACTGGGATTGACAGAACAAACCTTACGAATCAGCAGATTTCCATCCGGCATATTCTTAAACCGGACGGTGATAACCGACTGTTCTCCGCTGTCGGCCAGATAGACGGTTTCCGAAGACTGGATAATGCTGTAGCCGTCCGCAGGGTCCACTTCCTCCAGAATATAGGTGCCAGGTTTGAGGCTGGTCCAAATAGCGGTGCCATTTTTGCCGGTCACCTTCTGGCCAATAATCGTTCCACCGGTGCCAGATGTCCCGCCAAGGTAACGCAGCTGGAACGTGCAGCCCGGAAGGGCCTCACCAGTGACGCTGTCGTATTTCTCGACGATGATGGCGTTAAGGGGAGTATTCTGGAAGGTAACGGTTTTCTTTTCTCCGCCATGGAGAATGATCTTCTGAGTTGTGGGCTCTACCATCTGGAACCCAGGAGCAGGCTCTACCTCAGTGATGGTGTATTCGCCGGGATACAGCCGCTTTCCCTGCTCGTGGAGCCGGATCTCGCCGTTAGAATCCGTCAGGAGCTCGCCAAAATCAATGGTGGCAGGTGCGTCAGCGGCCTCGCCATTGCTGGTATAGGTTACATGGAATCGCGCTCCCTCCACGGGGGCACCAGCAACGCTATCCTCCTTGTAGATGGTGAGTTCAGGGCTTTTGCTGTTTTTGAATACAAGTTTTTTGTCATCCCCTGCATTCAGAGAGATCGTCTGTACCCGATCTGCATCCTTGTCAGGCAGGAAGTAGGGGGCCGGTACGGACAATTCAGTGACACGATAAGTGCCAGGGGCCACACGGAGGGCAACTGTACCATCCTGACCGGTGGTAACATCATGCTGATAGTCACCGTCAATGGCTTCAATCCGGAAGACAGTGCCGGGAATAGGGGTAGTCGAGTCCGCAGCATCTACTTTGGCAATGGTGAGCTGAGGCTGCTTCAAGTTGTCAAAGATCAGCTGTTTCTCATCCCCAGGACCCAGCCAGATCGTCTGAGTAGGTTCCGCTGCCACCACATAGGGGTCAGGCACAGAAATTTCAGTTACCTCATAACTGTCTACGGGAAGGCCAGTCAGAGTGGCTGTGCCATCTTCACCGGTAGTAACATCCGTATGGTAACCGTGATGGATGCCCTTTACCTCGAAAACAGCACCTGGAACAACATCTCCTGTCTGGCCATCACGCTTAAGGATCGTCAAGGTAGGAAGTTCTTCATCAACTGCGGAAACCGAAATCGTGCCGCCGCCATCCACATCTTCCTGATCCACATGAACGATAACCGGTTCCTCAAGGCGCGCATAAGGAGCTGGCACATAGACTTCAACGAAAGCATAAAGACCTTCGGTGATGTTGGGAACGGTAATAATTCCAGTAGAGTTGAGCGGTGAGAGGCATATAGAACTTCAGCGTTTGAGGTTCCGGAAGTTGGACCTGAAACCGATCCGCGCCAATAATGAGGGCGAGGCCGCTTCCGTTGTCCCACTTAACATGGAATTGACCTGCGTCATCAATACTTTCCAGGGTGCCCATGCTGCCGGGAGCGATGGGGTGGGGGTCATCCTTCATTTCAATGAGTCGAATGCGGCTTCCCTTGGGATACTGCTCCCGGAGAAAGTCCAACCATTCTTTTTGTACTTGCATCTTGCACCTCCTACATGGTCATGTCCTGCTCTTGGGACATATCCTTCAACTCCTGATGGAGTTGTTCTACTGCCTCGAAAATTGTTGGATCGTTCTTGAAACTCTCCAGTTTCTGGTAGTCCGCAAAGAAGGTTTGCTCTCCGTCCACCATGCGAACAATATCAACTGTGGCAAAGTCATCTTTAGTGACGCCAAGGCGTTTCTCCGGGTGATCGCTGCCTTGATATAAGAAAAAAGCGCCGGAGTTCATACTAAAACTCCGGCGCTTCAATATTACATTGTCGGTTCCCGGTTGTAGGATTCGGCGTGCTGTTCCTGCTCTCTTATGTGCGCCAGCACATCGGGAACTGAAATAGCAATCTGGTCTTGAACACCACGGATGCATTTTTCCTGCTCGGCAGTCAGGTCGAAACCGGCGTCTAAGGTATCAGCACAGCATCGGTAGATTTCAATCAGTTGATCCTGATTGAAGACCTGGTGCTTAGGGGTGAGACCAGAGCGGATGGCGAAGTTTTGCTTGGCATCTGTGTAGTTGTCCTGAAAGTAATTGCCCCGGTTGAGAGCTGTGCGGTCAAAATTCCAATCCCAGGTGACGAAGTGAACACCATGCTTGGTCAGGTGCCCAGCCAGCACGGTTCCATTGAATTCGGCCAGTGTTCGGTAGTCGCCGGACAGCCCCTGCGCTTTCAGCAAAGGTGCTTGCTCCATCAGCGCCATATACTCCCGCACTGTGCAGGCCAGATCGGTGACTTGCTCACAGGCACGTTCCCGTTCCGAGGTTGCCACATCCTCCTGCCTATAGCGAACACCACCGCCCGCTGTGATCCGACAGAGCGGGAAACCGCCCCATTCTACGGGAAGGCATTCGCCCTGTTCAGGCTGTGAGGTGAAACCCTCACGGTGAAGGGCGATGCGAAGTTCCTGAAAAAACAGTTCCTGACTCATATTTTTGCCTCCTGTGTGTAACGTTCTATTGCTCTCCTTTTGACATTTCTGGCAACAAGAAAAGCCGTCATCTCCAAAGAGTGACGGCTAAGGCGATAAAAATAAAGTGGTTTGTACTGCAATTTGACATTAAGGTCAAAAGGGAGGTTTTGAAGTTAGCGCAGCTAATGTTAGGCCTGTTTTGCTGCTCCAAAACAATATCATACCAATAAAAATTGCCTGCCGGCCCTCTAT
>NZ_NFIQ01000111.1 GCF_002159455.1 Flavonifractor sp. An306 | reverse complement strand
TGATGAACGGCGGCGTGGAGCCCGTTGTCGGCACCAAGGTGACTCCCACCTACTCCGACATCAAGGGCATCTGGTCCGAGAAGTACATTGAGTACTGCACCAGCATGGGCATCATCTCCGGCGACGGCACCGGCAAGTTCAACCCCACTGGCACCCTGACTGCCGAGCAGGCCGCCAAGATGTTCCTGACCGCCATGGGCTACGACTCCAAGGTGTTTGGTTTCGTGGGCAATGACTGGGCCATCAACGTGGGCCGTTATGCCAACGAGGCCGGCCTGTACAAGGAGCTGGGCGACGTGGTTCCCTCCCAGCCCATCACCCGTGACGATGCCATGCAGATGGCTTACAACGCCATCCAGGGCACCATGATGCGCCGCACCTGGTCTCAGGACCTGACCACCGGTCAGCTGACCGAGACCTACGGCCCCTGGACTGAGCAGAAGACTGTGGGCGGTGTGCTCTACAACATTCCCCACACCCTGCTGTCCGACAAGTTTGACGGTTCCATCGAGCTGGGCTACCTGGTCGGTTTCGACTATGACGCCACCAAGGCTCAGTGGACCTACACCTTCAATGCCAACGCCAACTTCGGCGGTGACAAGATCAACACCCAGAACGCTCTGGCCAGCCAGATCAAGCTGAAGTCCACCGTGGACTACACTGATCTCTTTGGTCAGCAGGTCAAGGTCATCTACAACATTGATAACAACGAGGTTATCTATGGTGTGTATGCCAACAACAGCTCCGTGATCGTCTCCGGCGCTACCGGCAATGTTGAGGAGTACAACGATACTGCCAACACTGTGACTGTGGCCGGCACCGACTACAAGCTGAACGACGATGCCAATACCATCGGCGTTTATGATCTCAGAAACGATGTCGCTGTTGCGAAGCTGGACACTCTGCCCACCGAGAAGGCTGACGGCACCAAGAACACCAAAGCTCTGGACGCCTACACCTTCAAGATGGTGGACAACACCGGCGACGGCAAGATCGACGCTGTGATCCGCACTCCTGTGACCGTGGCCAAGATCAACTACGTGGGCAAGGACAGCGTACAGCTGGGCTCCAACATCGGTTCTGTTGATCTGGACGACCTGGTGACCTATGACGGCTACGCCGCTGGCGACTGGGTCTGCTACATCGAGGACACCTATGCTACCACCTGCCAGAACACCATCCAGAAGCTCGAGCTGCAGACTGCGGCTGTGTCCGGCGTCCGCGGTGGTTCCGGCGCTGCTGAGTACACCGAGTACCAGATCAACGGCACTTGGCTGGCCGGCAGCAACTACAGCCCTTACAGCTCCATGGTGGCTAAGGCTGACGTGAACGACACCGTTGAGTACATTGCTCTGGGCTCCACCATTTTCTATGCCAAGATCGTTGACATTGCCGCTACCAGCAAGAACATCGCCATGGTTGTTACCGCTGGTATCGAGAAGAACGTTACTACCAGCCAGGTGACTGGCGACTCCCTGAAGGTCAAGCTGCTCTTCGGCGATGGCTCCACCGCTGTTGCTACCGCTTCCAAGCTGAACGGCGTTAAGCTGAGCGCTACTCCCGCTGACGAGGCTACCCTGCAGGGCTACATTGGCCAGCTGGTGACCTACCGCATGGACGGCTCCAACTACGAGCTGACCGCTCTGAGCAGCACCAACACTGCCGGCTACAAGGATTACAAGTTTGGCGGCGGCTACAACAATGGCCAGGTCGGCGGCTTTGAGCTGGCTGACGACGCCGTGGTGTACTTCTTCGGCTCCACCCCCGGTGTTGCTTCTTCCAGCAACAAGGCTGATGTCTACACCGGCAAGGAGATCAAGAACACCTGGGGCAGCGGCGCCAAGGGTGACAACACCGCCAAGGTTCAGGTCCTGACCCAGGAGATCAACGGCTTCACCTACGCTAAGGTGGTTCTGCTGATCGATGCTACCAACGGCCTGCCCACTGTGACCACCGGCTCCAACTACGGCTACCTGTCCGCTCCCACCTACCGCAGCGTGGACGAGAACGGCAAGACCTACCTGAACTACACCATCCACACCGCTAACGGCGTGCTGAACGTGAAGGAAGAGAACACCGACGCGCCCAAGAATTATCCCCAGGGCTCCGTGGTGACCTATGATGTGGTCTCCTCCGACACTGTGAAGAACGTCAACCTGGCCCGTGTGACCACCGGTATGGTTACTGGCTGGGACGGCGTGGACAAGATCTCCCTGGACAACACCGTCAGCGAGATCGACGCCAAGGACACCACCGTGCTCTATGTTGATTCCAACAAGATGGTGGGCGTCGAGGGCGGCTCCATCCAGAAGGCTGCTGACACCGACGGCGACGGCACTCCCAACCTGCCCAACGTCCGCTACGTGCTGGCTGCCAACCAGGTGGTTCTGCTGCTGGTTGACATCAACAACGACATGAAGGCCGATCCCGCCCTCTCCGTGCTGGGTCCCGTGCTGGACGGCGCTTCCCTGAACACCGCCAAGCTCCAGGAGAACCTGGACAAGTACCCCGTTGTCACTGTGAATCTCAGCGGCGCTATGAGCATTGGCCCTCTGACCGTTGACGAGGGCAAGACCCTGGCGTTCACCGGCACTGATACCGTGACCATGAGCGACAACTGGGTTGTGAACGGCACTGTGACTCTGGAAGGCGCTCTGAACCTGGGCGGCAAGGACCTGAGCGGCACTGGCACCGTTACCGGTGACACGGTCTATCTGGGTTCCAGCATCAGCGGCTCCGTGACCGTGACCTTCAAGAGCGCTGAGCTGCTGGCCAATTTCATCATGAATGGCGGCTCCCTGACCATCAACGGCAACGTCACCGCTGCTGAGGGCAGCAACTTCTCCATCACCGTCAATGGCACCGCCAAGCTGGATGCTGGCGTTGTGACTGGCAGCATTGTGAACAACAGCACTGTCAAGGGCAACGTCCAGGTGGAGAAAGTGACCGGTAGTGTTACCGGCACTGGTGAGACTGATATCTACAAGATTTCTGCTGACACCACTGCCTACATCGTGAACAAGTAATTGGGCGTTAAAAGGGTGTAAAACTCTGCTCAATGTAAGAACCCCCGGGGTAAATGCCCCGGGGGTTCTTGCATCGTTTTAAATAGCCGCCAGGTAGTAGTAAACCGTGTTGTACATATTGGTATTACTGCCTGTGTCCAAGTTTTCAGACACTTGGATCTTGGTGCCGCCGACCATCATGTGGATGGCATCGCTTTTAGACACTATGGGATGTCCGGGCGCACACAGGCCGCCGCTGCCATTGCTGTAGTCGCCAAGCTCTGGAAAAAGCAGCACCCATTTAGGCGTGATGCCAAGGTTGATAAGCCGGTTTTTTGTGCCGTCGCCGGTATAGGTGCCGAACACGATATTGGCCCGACCCTCCGCCAGGGCTTGAATACTTGCCAGGGTGGTATTCACTTTTTGAATGCTGCTGTTGAATTCGCTGCGCAGGGTCTGCTGGGCGGTACTCAAGGCGGTGTCCAGCCGTGTCACCTGAGTGTTCAGATTGTTTTGCAGGGTCTGCTGAGCTTTACTCAGGGCTGTGTCCAGCCGGGATACTTCGCCATCAAAGTCGGTGCGCAACTCATCTTCCGTGTCATGGATCGCAGTGTCGATTTTTTTAAAGTCGTCATTGAAATCAGAGCGTAAAAAGTCGTCGCTGGGCTCCCATTGGTGGAGCTGATAGTGTTGTGTATAGCTTGCCATATAAAAACCCCCCTTTATACCTGGACGGGCCTCCGTTTTTGTTGCACAGGCAAAAAACGGAGGTATTTCGCATGCCTGTTTGGGGAGAAAAGGTCGGGGAAAATCCCTTTGCTGGAACTTTTTCCCGCTGCAGGGCATGAAAAATACCCCCTGACCAGGCGCATACATCAAAAGAGGTATGCCCGCCAAGGTCGGAGGGAGGCAATGATATGGGAACCAATAAAACCGAACACTATGGGCTGCACCAGTGGGTGCCGGAGGACGACTTTTTACGCACGGATTTCAATGAGAATTTTGAGAAGCTTGACTCGGCGCTCTATACGGCGGAGCAGAATCTGCGCACGGATCTGACTGGGGATGTACAACAGCTGAACACCGCTTTGGATACTCTGGAGCGGGAATTGCGCGCCGACCACGACGCGGATATCACACAGGTGGAATCCGCCCTGAGCAAAGCCCAGCAGACCCTGCGCAGCGAATTCAACAGCAGCATCCAAAAAGTGAATACCACCCTGGCAAGTATCCAAACCCTGGCAGAGGGGCGGGCCAACATCGTGTTTGGCACCTATACAGGTAATGGCGCGGAAACACGAACCCTTAACTTAGGCATTACACCCAAATGGATTATCGTGTTTACAGAGTCTGGATATACGGATAGTGGATACGGTGGCCTGGCTGCAGTCAATTTTCCTATCCGCTCCAGCGCCTCGCTGATCAATTTGCAGATTATCGGGAGTAATATTCGCCTTACCTGTGATGCGACATATGGACCGTTTACGAATCTTTCTGGAAAGGTATACCACTATCTGGCCGCTATCTGAGATATACAAGACCCCCCAGGGCAAATTTGCCCTGGGGGGGTTCTTGTATGAAACGGAGCTTTACAGCCCTCTTAATGTTCCATTACTTGTTGACGATGTAAGCAACGGCATCGGGGGTAATCTCGTAAACGTTGTTACCACTGGTCTGGCCGTCAATCTTGTCGGCTTCCACCTTACCGGTACCATTGTTGGTCACGTCGCCGGCGATGGTGCCGTCAACGGTCACATTGGCGGTATCGTTGACCACCAGAGTGGCCTTCGCATCGCCAGCAACCTTAACCTCACTATCACCGCTGACGGTGATGGTGTAGCTCTTGCCATCACCAGCAGCAACAGTGATGGAGCCATTGATGGTCAGGGTGCCGCCATTGACCTGGTAGTGGTTCTTCAGAGTGGCCTGCTCAAAGGTCACCTTCAGAGAACCGCTCATGCTGGAACCCATAACGAGGGTATCGCCGTTAACGGTACCATTGCCGTTCAGGTCATAGCCGTTCTGAGCCAGAGTACCCTCCACGGTCAGGTCGCCATTCACGGTCCAGTTGCCCTTCATAGTCACAGTGCCAGCCCCGGTAAAGGCCAGAGTCATGTCCTTGGGGACAGTCAGAGCTTCAACGCTCATGCCATCGGCGGGAACTTCCACAGTAACCGTGTCATAGTCCAGCTTCTTGTACTCGCCAGCCTTGTCAAGCATATTCTGGATGGCAGTGTTATCCACAGAAGCGCCATTCAGAGTGACGCCAATCACTTCGGTGGCGGGGTCAATGCCCATCTCGTTGTTGATGTCTACCACCAGCAGGACCACGTAGTTGGCGGACAGCACGTAACGGACGTTGGGCTTCTCGTCGCCGTTGAGCTTGCCATTGTCGTCGTAGTCGCCGAACTTCTGGATGGAGCCGCCCTCAACGCCCACCTTCTTGTTGGAATCAACATAAATCACAGTGGAGTCGGTGGCATCAATCTCGCTGACGTTGTTATCCAGGGAGATCTTGTCCACGCCATCCCAACCAGTGACAGCGCCGGTGATCACGTGAGGCAGGCTGACGTTCTTCACAACGCCGTCAGACACCAGGTCATAGGTAACCACAGCGCCCTGCGGATAATCCTTGGGAGCGTCGGTGCTCTCCTCCTTGACGGTCAGCTCACCGTTAGGAGTGAAGATGGTGTAGTTCAGATAGGTCTTGCCGTCCTCACCAATGGTGCGGAAAGTGGGAGCGGACAGGTAGCCATAGTTGGAACCGGTGGTCACAGTGGGCAGGCCAGTCTCGTCAAACATCAGAACGACCTTGGCGTAAGTAAAGCCGTTGACCTCCTGAGTCAGAACAACGCAGTTGTCCAGAGCCACAGTCTTGGCGCCCCAGGTGTTCTTGATCTCCTTGCCGGAGAAGATGCTAGACTTACGGGTGGCGTCGGGATCAGCCTTGCCATCATCCGCCTTGTCGAGGTTGGTGGCGTTGCCCAGGAAGTAGATCACAGCGTCGTCAGCCAGCTCAAAGCCGTTGACCTTGCCGTTGTCATAGCTGGCGGGAGAGGCATCCTCATAGTCCTTATAACCAGCGGTATTGTCAGCGCTCACGGGCATCAGCTCATAGTTGCTGCCGTCCAGGCGGTAGGTCACCAGGGTGCCAATCTTCGGCTGCAGCAGGCTGCTAACGTTGGCAGCGGTCACATCCTTCGTGTCCATCTTGGAAACGGTAACCACGGAGGTGGAGCCGTCAGCAAAGAGCAGCTTGGCCTTCACGGTCTTGCCGCTCACCTCATGGGAGGTATCGTCATCCTCAGTGCCAGCGGTCACGATCATGGCGATATTCTTGCTGGTAGCGGCGATGTCAACGATCTTGGCGTAGAAGATGGTGGAGCCCAGGGCCACATACTCGATGGTGTCGTTCACATCGGCAGTAGCGATCGCATCCTTGTAGGCAAAGTGGGGTACAGTCGCCTTGCTGGCAGCCAGCCAAGTACCGTTGACCTGGTACTCGGTGTAGCTCTTAGCATCCCCACCGCCGCGGACGCCGGACACAGCCGCAGTCTGCAGGTCGATCTTCTGAATAGTGTTCTCGCCGAGCACAGCGTAGTCGGCCTCGATGTAGCAGACCCAGTCGCCGGCGGCATAGCCGTCATAGGTCACCAGATCGTCAATGTCCTTAGCGCCCAGGCCAGAACCCAGCTGCACACTGTCCTTACCCACATAGTTGATCTTGGCAACGGTCATGGGGGTGCAGATCACAGCGTCGATCTTGCCGTCGCCATTGTTGTCCACCATCTTGAAGGTGTAGGCATCCAGGTTAGTGCCGTCGGTGGCGGGCTTCAGGTTGTTCAGAGTGGTGGCAACAGTATCCTTGTTGAAGTTATAGACGGTGATCTCCTTGGCGTCGGCCTTCAGCTTGTAGTCGGTGCCGGCCACAGTCACGCTGTTGGCATCATCATTGTAGTCCTCGATGTTGCCGGTAGCGCCGGAGACGATCACGGAGCTGTCATTGGCGTACACGCCGTAAATCACATCATTCTTCTTGATGTTGTAGATCACTTTGACCTGCTGGCCAAAGAGACCGGTGTAATCCACGGTAGACTTCAGAGTGACGTCGCCAGTCTTATTGTCGGGATTAAAGGCATTCTGACTGTTGATCGCGTCAGCGCCAAAGTTCTCCCTGGCATTGAAGGTGTAGGTCCACTGAGCCTTGGTGTCGTCATAGCTGAAGGCCTTCAGATAGCCCAGCTCGATGGAGCCGTTAAACTTGTCGGCCAGCAGGGTGTGAGGACGGGTGTAGACCACACCGCCGCTCTGATACTGGTCGATCCAGGGGCCGTAGGTCTCGGTCAGCTGACCGGTGGTCAGGTCCTGAGACCAGGTGCGGCGCATCATGGTGCCCTGCAGGGCGTTATAGGCCATCTGCATGGCATCGTCACGGGTGATGGGCTGAGAGGGAACGACGTCGCCCAGGTCCTTGTACAGACCGGCCTCGTTGGCGTAGCGGCCCACGTTGATGGCCCAGTCATTGCCCACGAAGCCAAACACCTTGGCGTCGTAGCCCATGGCGGTCAGGAACATCTTGGCGGCCTGCTCGGCAGTCAGGGTGCCGGTGGGGTTGAACTTGCCGGTGCCGTCGCCGGAGATGATACCCATGCTGGTGCAGTACTCAATGTACTTCTCGGACCAGATGCCCTTGATGTCGGAGTAGGTGGGAGTCACCTTGGTGCCGACAACGGGCTCCACGCCGCCGTTCATCA
>NZ_NFIQ01000110.1 GCF_002159455.1 Flavonifractor sp. An306 | reverse complement strand
TGCTGTCTCCTTTCAGAATGGTGTGTCGCGACTTCATTCTACCAGAGTTCTGCAAACCATGTCTCTTCTCATCCTTTTTTCAATTTGCGAAAATTATTGTACCTTATCGGATCTGCAAACCAATTTGCGAAAAACTATTGACACTACCTTGTTTGATGATAAAGCAAGTGTAGGAGACCAGAAAAATATTCTAAATAACGCTTAAAGAGGAAGACCAGGACTTTTGCTCCCGGCCTTCCTCTCTTTAAAATTACCATCTGCCTCATTCTTTATGCAGTTACTTCGTAGGGCACAATTTTACAATCTTTGATTTGATAAAGTGTATCACACAACTCAACCATATCACTGAAATTGTGGCTCGTTAAAAGTATTGTTTTTCCTTGTTTTTTAAGTTCTTTTATCAGTCCAAGCATTCTTGCATGCGATTCCGCATCAAGAGCATTGAACGGCTCATCAAGAAGTATGATACTTTGGTCCTCCATAATAGCCTGTGCTATTCCCAATTTTTGCTTCATACCAAGAGAATAGTTTTTGACGTGGGTCGAATCATTGTGGTCTAATCCGACTAAAGTCATTGCTTCCTCTATTTTATCCCTGCCAATCTTCTTTTGTATCTCAGCCAGATACTGTAGGTTCTTAAATCCAGAGTACATAAGAATAAACCCTGGGGCATCAATGAAGATGCCCATATCTGGTGGGAAATCAAACTTATCTCCTATTCGCTCTCCGTTCACAATTATGTTACCTTCGTCTGAACGATATAGTCCAGAAATAAGTTTGAAGAGCACGGATTTTCCACAACCATTCTCTCCTAAAAATCCCGTGATTGTTGCAGGCATGATTTCAATGTCAACATGCTCAAAGAGTGGTCTCTTTCCAAAGAATTTTGATACGCCTTGTAATTGAATAACTCCATTCATTGTATACACCTCAGTCAAAAATCTTTTTAATTCCCCACTGCCTCAATAAGAAGTACCCGATTATATATATTGCTAAATATATTGCTCCCCAGGTTAGAGCATTATCTTGTACTATAAATCGCTGGATAGACGATGCGCCGAATGGATACCATATCCAATTGACATATAATAATGGAAGGTACATGAGGAGAATCACAAAAAAAGAGACTGAAATATTTTGTACACATGCATATATCAATAGCAGAATTTCCTGAACACAGCAGAGCTCCAGTACCCGCAAGGCCATAGCCTTAAAGATGGATGCAGTAGTATCTATCATGGGTACGGTTCCCTGTAACAGTGCAGTTACTTTTTCTGCCTCTAAGGTAAAACGACCCAACAAAATAGATGAAATGGAAAGAGTCAAAAAGTAGGAAAAAAAGTAGAGCAACACTGCAATAACAAAAGAAATCTGAATAATTAAAAGCCAATTCCTTTTTTTGCGAAGCCGAATAACTACAAAATTTTCCTGTGAGATACTATGTTGTGTGAGGTTACCTGAAAAAAAATAGATTGGGGCCAAGGCAAAAATGAGAAATCCGAGGAACTCCAATACATTTGCATATCCACAACCATATCCCCAGAAGGTAAAGAAGGCCGCATCTATGAAAGTACTATCTCGGCCCAGTAGAGTCACTAAGTTGAATAGGAGCAAAAAAACTACTACAAACCCTTGCTTTTTAAAGGCTTGCTGCATAAGTAAAATAATATAGGGATTTGGAGATCTCATCGTTGTTCACTCCACCACCATTTGAAGTGTATCATAAGGAATATAGCAGTCGAACCAAATATTTCAACCACCAGAAATATCCATATATGCTGGTATTTTAGAGCTGAAGGGAGAAAAATGTAGTTGTTGAAGAATGCGTATGGAAACAACCGGTCAATTCCCCTTTGAACAGAGAAGAACATCATCATATAAATGATTATTATAAGAACCACAGCAACGGACTTTTTAAAAAAGAGGGTAACTCCTTGTACAATAAGTGCAAAGAAAGAGAATCCTAAAAACATATATGTGAGAGACCAGCCTACCGCTTCTTTCGGGGTATGAAAAATCGCCCGACAGAATTCAAGGATTTCGTTATTCTTCTGGGTTTCTGAAAAGGTGTTCTTTAATGGTAACCCTATACCTAAAATGAAGCTAACGGCCATATGCATCAAGAGAAGAACGAGTGTAAAGACTATAACTGACAGAAATTTTATAATGCAAAGTTTAAAAAAAGACTGATACCTTATCACAGCAATTGTACTTTCCTTTGTATACATCGCTATCAAAAATAGAATAAATACAACGCTTAAAATAAGACTGATGTAGCGCATATCTTGCATTGCTAGAAGAACATATTCCCAGTAGGACAATCCAGAACGTATAGCGTCGATTTTTACACCAATGGCAAATACTGAATAGATAGCCAACAATACCAATATTTTTGCCGAAATAATATAGTCACTGGCTCTCGTCAAATAATATTTAAACATCGGCCAGGCTCCTTCCGCCGTTTTATATATTCATACAAAAACAGAAGACCAGTTATCCCTATAAGTACAGCCGGACCAACCAAAAGATTATAAAGTGCTGTATAACCATATGCCAACCTTGTAGGCATAAATGATGTGATGATACTGTTTTGCGGGCATCCCAGTATTGACATAGTAAAATTTTCTAGTATAGAATAAACAAAAGGTGCTGTCATTACAATAAATATATTATTGTAAAATAAAGACAAAACAAATCCAAAGGTAAAGTAAATCGCTCCCAACACTCCTCGCCACAGAGACAATATGAACGAATAGAGGATAGGGTTATTGAGTAGGATGAATCCCAGAAGTTCCTTTTCAAATGCGGGAACATTCTTTGATATGTCTGTCTGTGGGGAGACTAAAAACAAAGAAATAATTGCGCTGGAGAATGAGATTATAAAAATGCAGAGGAAAACCAATAACCCTGATGCCACAAAGTTCTCAATAACATATCTCTTTAGCGGATAGCGATTTACAGTGTATTTTAAGTAACCATCCTTTCTCTCATAGAAGAACCTCCAGCAAAATGGAACTGAGCTCAATAACGGATATATCATACTGAAAAAGGGAACTGCAGTTATCCAGATTTCGATTCTGTAATAGAGACTGTAGGTATTCGCTACATTGAAGATCGCAATAACCATAAGGACCACCCCCGCGAGGGTCGTCAAAAGAAAGGGCAAGATATTTCTCCGAATAGCAGTTCCTAACATTTTATCCTCCTCTAATTGTTCGCTTTTCTCTGTCCTGTGTTGCCCCCACCGCATAAACCTGTTCTTTCCTATTTCACCAAAACCCTAATTTGCTTAGGCTGCCAAGCCTTTGCATAGGGGTACACTGGTTTCAGTTGGTATCAAAGGTACCCGAAACGTCCACATCGACCAGAGTGGCCAGTGGGGTCCGGAATTCGATGCCAACCTTGTCTCCGGCCTGGATTCTGGACGTGCCGTCGAGGTACATAGTGACACCAGTACGATACCCAGCAGACCAAGCGCCAGCTGCCCCATCCGAATCAACTTGACGGGCGTCGACCTGATAGCCACCGCCGACGCCGCAGTTGTATACGTACATGGACGAGCCGGTGGTCTCTTTGATGCCGTAAATACCGTGATCAAGAGTGTTCACGGACCCACGGAGTTTCGGACATACAACGCTGAACGTCACTCCGCTTGTAGCGAATGCAGCAACCGTCAAGGCCATCACTGCGATGACGGTTACGACAACGAGCCTGCGAACTTTCTTGGAAATAGTCATAAGAACCTCCCTTTCAATCAAGCGGTGGCAAGCGGTGGGGGCAACACAAGGCAGAGAAAACAAGCTTTACACCTTAAATATGACCAATAAACTTAATAGCTGACATATTTTTAGTTTTCTCCATTCTATGAAGCTGAAGGTATAACGCACGATATCCATAGAAACAACGGCAAATGGTTTCTATCTGGCATGCTGCGGAGTTTAAGTGTTCAATCAGTGCGGGGAGTTCTTTGATATTTTTTAATCATTGGCGACCCCTCCGTATAGCATCTTCGGTTTTACCACATCTGACTGCTTTTATTATAGCACGTCCTTAAGATAAAGTAAATAAAATAAGTCCCAATTATAAAATAATATTAGTTGATTTGACGAAATTTACATACAAGCACTGATGGGAAATAACCCATATACATATGCACGACAAAAATATGATTTTATTATATGCTAGAGACTAGCGACAAGCTTTTTATAAGAATGTCAGCAAATGAGAAAGCCATGGGATTCACAAAATCGGGAAAACCATGGCTTTCTCATATCTCATTTTTCTGTGTAATAGCTGGGGCGGGCAATTGTGGCAAACCCCGTTCTCCCAGTGATGACCACATTATTTTGGCTGAACGCACAGTGGATGATGAGCAGGTTTCCGCTTTCATCTCTGCCCCCTACGATCCCCACATGCTCATCGCCGGGATAGAACACCAAATCACCCGGCTGAGCCTCATCCCAAGAGATGGGGGTGCAGTAGGTGTGCTGGGCATGGGCACCGCCACCGTGCCCTATGATGTACTCGCCAGCGGTGACATTATAAAATACCCAGTCCACGAATCCACTGCAATCGAGCCCGTAAGGAAGATAGGTCCCGGTGGTGGAGCTACCGTCCGCCCATACCTTGGTGAGTTGGCCCCAGCGGGAGTCCCAGCCAATCACCAGGGACTTCATAGCGATAGGTAATCCACCGCTTTTATCCCGGTGTTACCAGGACAGTCAGGGTGGATTTTCCCCCGCTTCACACCGTGCTTGCGACTTTCGCCGCACACGGCGCACCATCAATGCAGATTATTTGTTGCGTGTATGCGAATTAACCAGGTTATCCCTAAAACCTTTGATTTTCTTTTGCGCTTTGGTATCGAACTCGCTGATATCCTGATTAGGATTATTCACAGCATCAAGGCATTTTCTGTGCATAGAAACCAGATTGTTGACACGGTTTACTTTGTTCAGCGGGAGATTGGGGTCAACTCTATGAGTACATGGCGTAACTGATATCAGCCATCCGCCGCATATTCGACATTTCAGCCTGTCTCGGTTGAGCGCATAGGCTCTGTTCATAACGAATTTGAAGTTGTTGAGTCGTCCCCATTTGCTGTAACAGACAGCGCGGGCTGTACTCTCTGAGTACATTTCATCAAGTCGCGCATTCATGCGATTCTTTTTCGTGCGTTTAAAATAGTGCTGCCTGCCCTCTTCTGAGTATGGCGTTTCCGCCTGAGCTTTCACAATAGTCATTTCCCACTGGCAAAAGGAGAGCGCGGTAAAACCGATGTATATATCGCGGTATTTTATCGAGGGAATTTTCTGCTGATGCTTTTGATGGATATGGGGGAGATTTTGCGTTTGGTTTGCTGGTATCCATCTGCCGCTGTATTGCTTCAGACGATCTTTGGCAATCATCTGCAATCGGTGAGAGTGCCGCCGCAAGGCAACACTCACCCATGTACAGCATTGGTAATACTGGATAATCCCCCGGACTTGGCTGTTGATGCGATTGATTTCCCAGATAAACTGTTCCTTACTGAAATTTCTTGGAATTTTCTTTATGCTTTCCGCAATACTATCGACTTTCCGCTGTAACCGTTCTCTATCTGGTATCGTTTTTGTGATATAGCCTGTTCTGCTGTTTCCCGGTATCATTTTGAGTTCGTAACCAAGAAAGTGGATGTGTTTCCTTCGGACATCTGTTATCAGCGTTTTTTCCGTGGATAATGTCAGCTTGAGTTTACTTCGCAGAAACGTTTGTAATCTGGCTTTCCATTGTTCAGCATGGGCACGGGTGTCTGTGATGATGACAAAATCATCTGCGTACCGTATGAGCCATCCCGGAGCGAGCGACGTTTGATAAAGAGATTTCCGCTTGGTTCCCTCGGTTCGGTAGGTGCGCCGGGTATTCTTTCTCTCCCACTGTTTGGCCACCCACTCATCCATAATGTCCAAATAGGCATTGGCCAGCAGTGGGCTGATAATTCCTCCCTGTGGGGTTCCGTACTCATTCACGGCACATTCATCCATAATCCCAGCCCTCAGCATTGCTTTGACGATTTGCAGTACACGCCTGTCCTTGATGCCGATGTGATACAGACGCCTTAGAAGGATGCTGTGGTCAATGTTGTCAAAGCATTTGCTGATATCCCCTTCAACAATCCAGTATTTGGCCGACACGTGCGATACCTGATTGATGCGTGCCAACGCCATCTCGGCATCCCGCATGGGCCGAAACCCATAAGAATGCGCAAAGAATTGTGCTTCCAGAATTGGTTCCAGCACGAGCTTCATGCACTCCTGCACAATGCGGTCTCGAATGGTGGGGATTCCCAGTGGACGTTTTTCGGCTTTTCCCGGCTTGTCAATGTATTTCCGACGTATTTCCTGTGCCTCAAAATGCTTGATTGCGCCTTGGATATCCTTTATCACCCACTGATAAGATTTTTCCAGATAATCCTTTCGCATGGTTTTTAAATCAACGCCGGGGGTCTCACTGCCGTGATTGCTCTTTATGTTGTGAATTGCTGTGATAATGGTTGCTTCTGCTGACATGATTTCCAAAAGGCCCTTGAACGCTGGCCGACCGCCTGCGTCATAGACCTCTTTGCTGTGCTGATACAGCTTGTCTTGGATTCCGCGTAACTGTGTTTCGGTTTTTGGGCTGTCGAATTGTTGTGCCATACGCACCGCCTCCCCTCGGACTTGGTGTTTCTGGTTTTAGTCAGGTATGCCTACGGCTTCCTCGACTTCCTGTTCACATACAATCTGCACTGACTATGCCCCTTCGCTCCACCCCCATTACAGGGGCTTCATCACTACTACGGGCTCCTGCCCCGTGGATGAGCAGGTCATTTCCTACCTGCGCGGGTGGGAGTGTCATCCCTTTTACATTTTCATGTACCCGTCCACGGTTCCTTTGTTCCCTATGCTTTAGCTTTGCATATCGGTTTTAGTCCGTCCCTCTGGCCCGACTGCCATCTTTGGCTGGTGTGATCTTCTGCCAAAGACATTCGACCTTAATGGTTTTCTGCTGTTCTTCGCGGGTGGAAGCGTCGAACAGCGGCAGTACCCCGCTCCGGGGCTGATGGCTGTATTATCATCCTCTTCTTTACGAGCCTTACTCTCAGGACTTTTGTCGGCTGCAACAAGACATACTGGACATGACCGATTTGTAGCCTCCTGCGGGTGCGGCCATCTCAGACCGCACTACCGCTCTTTACCGAGCTTCGCACACACCACATGACACTATGATGTGCACGTCGGAGTTTCAGAGTTTTTGTTACCCGTCACACCGGGTCAGGCAGGTACTTCCCCTGCCAAATCAAGCATAGAGTTCAGATTTCTTGAGAAATCTGCCTTGTTTTATTGCGTATTTCTACGCAGATTGTCAAGGAACAAAGCGCACCCACCCCAAAAATAATTAACCTTTCCTACCAGCCTACAAGCAGTTTCCACTACAGCCCGGCGCTCCGGGTTCAGGTCAGCGGGCAGGTCAGCCAGCAGCTTCTTTGCTGTGGCGTCGGAGATCGTGAGATCCCCGGCCAAGGTAACCAGCATGTCGGAGTTTGCCAGCAGTTCATCCAACGCCGCGTTCTGTTCCTCAGTGAAAGAATAAAATACCCGCATATCATCCGGCGTCCTGGCGGTGATGGTCACAGTGAGTATTTGCTCTGTCCAGGCCGGAGTGTCTCCGGTGGCGGGATGCTCCACCTCTCTGGAGGAGGAGGCAAGTTTTATCATGTCCCAAAAGACTGTGCGCAGGGCCTCCGCATTGGCCGCATCCAATATCGCCACGGTCGTTCCATCAGCAGCGCCCGCCGTTTTGGCGGCAAACACCGCCAGAATATCAGACCAGGGGGGCGGCTGTCCTTGGATCTCCAGCGTGTCATATCCACCCTCCGCCTGCATGCTGGCGATCTTCTCTCCCAATTCGCCGTTGATCTGTGCCACCGCCTGGGCGGGGGAGATGGCCCCGGTTGTTTCATCAGGCCCGGCAAAAAAGATGCCCAGCGGTGAGGCGAGGATGATGCCGCACAGACAGATGACAACCACCACCGCAATCACCACCCCAC
>NZ_NFIQ01000011.1 GCF_002159455.1 Flavonifractor sp. An306 | reverse complement strand
ATGCGCAAGCGCAAGGGCATCCCTGAGTAATCCCCCGCATGGCGGCCCGGTGCACCACGCCCGCGGCCGCCATGCACCATTTCCGCGGAAGCAGTGCACCATTCCAGCGGTGGTGATGCACCATCATCTGCGGTCAAGCTGCACTTTTTGAGCGGCGTACGCAGTTGAGCAGGGCGGAGGACATGGGCCGGGTGATGGCGTTGTCCTGGGCCCGGTTGCCCGCTCCCACCACGATGGAGCCCTCGGGGAGATGGTACTCCCCCACCCGGCGCTCCAGGATCAGGGAGTAGAAGGCCTTCTGCACCTCCTGAGAGCAGGCGTTGAGCTCGTCCAGGAACAGGCAGTAGGGCTCGTCCCGGGCGATCATCCTGGGCGGACAGAACACACTCCGCCCGTCAACAATCTGGGGTACGCCGATGATGTCCTCCGGGGCCAGCTGGCTGCCCAGCAGGGACACACAGGGCAGGCCCACCTGCTCTGCAAACTGTTCCACAATGGCACTTTTGCCGATTCCAGGTGCTCCCCAGATGAATACCGGCCGCACCAAGCCCACATTCAGTAGGATGTCCAGAAGCTGTTTCTGGTTGACGGTTGTTGTCAGGTTCACGGTTTCCTTCCTTTCCGGCGGATTGACCGCCGATACACAAAAAGATAGCCCACCGGAGCTGAGTGCTTCGGTGGGCTTCGTAGTTATAATTTATATGTCTTACTGCTGTCAAAACGGATTTGTTCCCTCGGAGCATTTCTTGTTGCAATCAATCATTTAGATGAAAGAAACACCTTGTATCAATTTTGAATTTCATTCACTATCTCGGCCTCTCCATTTATTATCAGAAAACGCTGGAATACCATCTTTCCTCCACAGGGAATCAGTATCCCACTGATCTGGATTAGAGTTGATTGCCAGTTGATCCTGGTAATACTCCTCGAAGGTTTCCAGCATGGATTTCCTGGCTTCGGCCAACGTATAGTGTCGCTCAAAACGATAGTGACCGTTATGTCTCCATGGACGAGAAATCGCATCGATCTCATCCGCTGTCAGATCCTCCAGCCGGATATCAGGTTTCTTCAAAACCCGAATATCATAAATCTTCAAAGGCTTTCCATCTTTGTTGATCTTAGCGGCCACCAAAACAGAGTATTTTTTGTACAGTGAAGAATCCACCACACCATACGTATCAGTTTCCACTGGCCGTGTGAGAATATCCAGAGGATGATCCTCTTTCGCCATCTGGAGATCTTCCTCACTCTTGATCGGGATATTGACTCGCTTTGCAAACGGAAGCTCATGAATTTGGCCGGCCGTTAAGTTTGCCAAATCATCAAACATATCGTCCTCATAATCGGTTGTAGCATCGTCTATATCTGTATCTGTGTCCTGATCTTCCGGCACAAACCCATATTTTTCTGACAACCCCACAGCTCCAGTTGCCCTGTAGAGCAGTTCAACATGGTCACAGATCTCTTGATACTGCCTCTTGTTTACGGAGAAGGAATCTAAAAAGTCCTGCTGTAATTCAGTCTCGTCATAGCTGTCCCCGCCCTGAAGGCAAAGATATTCCAGTACAGTCTGAAGGATCGCTTTTTGAGCTTGGAGATCCTCAATGCTCTCTACCCGTTCCAGTATATCTCCGCCGAGTTGAGGATTCCTGATATCCAGGTATTTCTGTACTGCCCGCAGGTAATTCTGCTGTTCCTCATTGGGAGCCTTATCCGCAGCCAGCTGATACAGAGCCGCCACCAGGAAGCGTTTCTCTTCCTCCCCCAATTCCTTAATATCCAGAGGGGTGTTAAGGCCATACAAGTTGGCCTTTTCCTGTCCGCTCAGATACTCGTAGAGACCGTCGATTTCGCCCCCAAGGTCTTTCAACCCTTGATCCATTGTCTTCTGTCCGCTGCGTATTTCCTCCAGCACATGTTGAATGGCCGCCTCCTGCTTCTCCCCGAATGCCTCATAGGCTCTGGCTGCGTCCGCCATGCCCTTTTTATACTTCCGATTGAACATTAAACATTCCCCCTCATAAAGTCATAACTGTCTCCGACAACGCACCGATAAAATCCCTGTTCCAGGAACTCGCGCTCAATCTGGCTGATAAATCGGTAGTCGCTTGCGATGCGGCACAAGGTTACCAAGATCCCGCCTACATCCAGCTTCGATACAGCTCCGGTAATCGCCACAGCAATAGCGTTGCTTCCTGTGGAAATTAAATTGGAGTAGGTCAAGATTTTTCTGGTGCGGATTTCGTAGGCAGAGCGACTGCCATCGCGTTGTTCGTTGTAAAAGAGCTTGTGGAGATAAAAGATAATCTGATTGACTACGGCGGCCAGCAGGGTGCTTGTCGTAAGCCCATATAGATCGATATGAACGCTATTCTTCAAATTGGAGTTCATAAATTGGTGGGCCATTTGCGGACTTAATGTACCCAGAAAGGGAATTGGAAGCCCCTGCTTGGTGAAATAGTCTGAACCGAAGTGGATGGCCTGCCTCGCCAATGCGGCCGGAAGGTTGAGCGGATCCGCTTGGATGGTTTTAAATGCCGATGCAAACATCCCGGGGGTGCCGCCTGGGTACAATCCGACCAAAGTGTTATCCATCACCTGATAAGTTGTGATAACATCACTTTTCGTTAGACCGTCAGTCAAGATATTGGAGGTTCCAAAAATCCAGCCAAGTATCGGATCGTGTCCCAATGTCCGATACCGATGCGTTGTGCCAGATAGGCCCGTATCCAGCGGCACTGCCATATTGAGCGCATCATAGGGCACACTGGCAAAGAGAATATCGTTCCATGCTTTTGGCACAACTCGCCCTACTGTATTCTGCATAAGACGGTCTCCTTGCTGTGCGGTCAACCGTGGCAACTGAGGCAGGAGATACTGCCTGGCGCATTGGAGCGCGGTACAGAGGAAAAGGAACGCATAGTCAAAGCCGATTAGTTTTGTCCTTGCGCGGAATTCCTGATCAATATCGTTGATTGTCTGCTCTGCTTGTCTGGAGAGTTCTGTAACACGTGTATACTCTCCTTTAATCTGCCCTAGATGTGTTTCGACATCTGTGTTGCTTTTTGATACAGCCTCCTCCAGTACGCGCAACGTATCCTGGGCTCTTTTCTGTCGTCGTTCCAATTCACGGCTCATTTTATTTCACCTCTGTGCCCTTCACATACGAGCCTTGGCTTCTCGTCCCTTTTGGACCGACAGGAACAATATATGATATCCAGTCGAAAATGGTTACATTGGGAACTTACATGCTTAGAAATAGTTTCCTTACACTATACTTCCCTCTTTGAAATCAAAGCAGATATCTTTTCCGTCCCCAGGCAAGATATTTAGCAGCTCCCATGAAGAACTTTCACCTACTCGTTTGGTATACCACTGTGCCTCATCATTTTCGTTATAATTCCTTACGTACAAACAGTTGTCAAATAAAATATAAAGCTCGCATGGGCATACATCTTCAATAATTCCAGTTTCATAATCGAGCACGGTCAAATGCCCGTCGAAATTCCCATGGTTATCTTCATCCATCATTATGCCGTAGTTATGATACAGAATAGCATCATTACAAGAATCATTCTCATATTCATCTGCCTTAAATGTATAATCCCATAGCGGCTTCGTCTGATCTGCATCTGAATGAAGTGCAAATATAAAGTTTGTTTCCTCTTGGTTGTATGGATTGTCATTTATCATCTTTATAGCCAAAATAAAAGCATACGTTGCACCGTTTTGCTTTACATCGCGAATAATGGGGTAACAATGATCCAAAACATTAGCTGGGCCCCCAGGAGATAAATAAAAGTCGTTTTCGACTATTATTTTTTCAAGGCACATACCATGAAAAGCTGAGGTCAAAATATCGTTATCGGGCTCATACCAAAAGAACTTGCAGTCTGAAACCCATAACGGCTCCTTATCCTCATGGGCCAAAACAAGGAAAGAATCGTTAAGTACACGCACATCGCATATGCTCAAATTGTGCTTGGACAAATCAAGTTTATAAATTTTTTCATTGTCCAATAGATCAATATAATAAATTAGTTCCGGCACCTTCTTCTCTGCTGCACCACGCATATGGTAGGAGAAGAGGACAACATATCGGTTGCTCGCACTTATATGAACACGATAATGAAACGTGGAAGGCGCAGGAACGGTAACAGAAAAAAGATGTGCGGTATCAGCAGAAAAATTAACGGAAAACAATCTTCCCGGAAATGGGCCGTCTTCATAGTTCACAAAATATCCAATGTCCCCATTGACGGTGTATGAAAAATCGAAAAGGCCTCGTCCTTTATAGTTCTCATCTTTTAATTTTATTGAAGTTCTAGTGCATTCACCCGTAATTTTATCGATTTTCATGTACGCAATTTCATCACCACTATAATTGAATGGAGATAAATCGATAAAATACTTTTCTGTCTCTATGTGACGATGCTTTCCAACAAAATTTTCAGTAAGGTCTACATATCTCCAAATTTTATCTATCCCTGCTTTTGAATATTGCATATTATTTTGACTATTCGAGTAATTATCGGGGGCTAAGCTTCTGCGGGGAATTTCCTGCACAACTCCATACTTTTCAGCAACACCTTGGGCACCGACCGCTGCATATAACCTGCTCACACTATCCTCAATGAACATGCCCTGCTTCCTATTTACAGAGAAATTGCTCAAAAAGTCCTCTTGCTCATCAGTTAAGATATCCCCATCTTGCAAATACAGGAACTCCAGGACAGCTTGAAGAATTGCTTTTTGCGCACTTCCAGAGTCAATATCTCCTACCACAGACATATCATCCAACAATGTCTGTGGGTTCGTAATCCCCAAATATGCCTGTATTCCTCGCAGGTAGGTCTGCTGATATTCTGTTATATTGGGGCCCTCATCAGATGCCAGCTGAAAAAGAACGGCAACAAGGAGATTGCGTTCGCTTTCATCAAGCTGTTTGATATCAATGGGGGTACTCAAATGGTACAACGCAGCCTTTTCTTTCGCAGTAAGAAACCGGTAGATACTGTGAATATCATCCCCCAGCTTTGCCAACCCAGCTTCCAGCGTGACGTTGCCACTATCCACCTCACGGCGAAGTTCTTCTAGTGCCGCTTCTTGCTTTTTACTAAAATCCTCATTCGCCTGGAGGGCATCTTCTAGGCCCTTTTTATACATCTTTTTATTTCCAAACATTTACTTACCCTCCATAAAATCATATTTTTCACCTACAACGCGGGTATAAAGCTCATTTCTCAGAAAATCTCGCTTGATCTCATTTATTTTCTTTGTATCGAATGCGATATGACGCAGCGTATTGATATACCCGCCCCAATCGACTATCTGACCGCCACTGCCTGCACAGCATTGAGCTAATGCAGCGGCTACAGCATTACTGCCAGATGCAATAATGTTAGAATATATCAAAATTCGGCGTGTGCGGGCTTCATACATCGACCGTGAGATACAGTCTGACTCCTGATAAAAAAATCCATGAATCAAAGCAATAATTGTGTCGATTGCAATGGCATAGGCCAGCTGTTTCCCGGTATTAAGGGCATTCGCCATATCTAGACCCCGAGTAGCTAGTTCTCCAGCTATAACAGGATTTATAGCAGATATTAACGGAAGGGGGAGGCTGTCTTTGGAATAAACATCAGATCGAAGGTGTTGGATCTCTTTTGCCACTGAGACACCCACGATGATTCGCCCGTCTATGCCTTGATGGACTAGTTTGTTGATGAATGTCTCTGATAACACTCGATTGGTGTCTGCCCGCCGCATGAAAATGTCTTGCGCTCCCTTTGCATTACCGATAGTCCCTGTATATATGTGATAGGACTCCATGCGCCAGTTTGTCAGTGTGCTGGTTGCGATATTTGCAGTACCAAAAACTAGCCCTGCGATCGGATCATGTCCAGGAGTTGCACCGCGGTGCCCCAATGCTCCAAAGCCGGACAGTGCCCCATATTGTCTTGCTCCCATTGCAGTGTCAAAAGGTACTGGGCTTACTATGATTTCCTCTAGGTCGGGATTATACAGCCTATGAGAGCGATCTGAATGTTCATGGGACTTTATTGCAGAAGCAGCTTCTTGGTCGCCCACACGCTCTTTCGGCATGGTAAAGAAATATTGCCGCAAACATTGTAAGGCCGTAGCCACAAACAAAAAGGCAACATCTACTCTGGTGAGCTTGGTAGCCTTTTCGAATTGAGTCTCAATATCTTTTATCATGACATGGGGTGCATGAGAGATTTGGCTGACTCGCGCTTGCTCACTTTGAACTTTTCTTAGGTTATTGCCCAATTTGTCGCGGCTTTTGGCTATAGTATGGCGCATCGAGTTCAAATGCTCCATTGTCGCATCTTCCATGCGCTCCAGTTCACTTTTCATTGAGAATCGACCTCTCTAATATACTCTCCTTGACTTCTCAACCACATATCAATTCCCTTACCAAATACTTCCGCTTGGATGGTCCAGCCAGACTCATTCTGCTCCACAATCCGAGCAGTGGGCAACCGGTCCAGCACGGCCTCTATAGATGGGCCCGTATACTTAAAACGGATACGTTGGAGTCGTCCTCCATACATGAACTGAACCCGCTTTCGGAACTCGCCCTCCTCAAAACGGTCTTTGTAGGGAACTCGAAAATGCTCCTCCAGCACTTCAAAGGAGCGGATCCTGTCAATACGGTAGATAGTGGGAAACAAATCGTCAGGGTTCTCAAACTCGGCCTCCCGGTCAATGTCCCGGATAAATGCCACCAGATAGAAATAATATTCGGAGAACATCAGGCCTGCTGGCTCAATGGTTCGCTCAACCACCTCTGCACTCCCCATCTTTTCATATTGGACTTTCATCACGTTTTGGCGCTGTATTGCTTGACCGATCTCCCACAAGCCGTCAAGAATTGGCCGGCCATGATGTGGCTCCACGTAGTGGAACCGTTCATTGGCTACCAGAGATCCCACTGCCTTCCGGTTTTCGGCCGGCACACAGCACGCAACGAGCTTGTCCAAAATTGGCATCATCTCGTCACGCCGCATGGAACGGCTTTCCAGCAGGATTTTACAGACTGCCAGGATTTCACTATTGGTAAGACTTTGAGGTACCGAGTTGGTCAGCCGGTACCCCCTGGCCTCTCCATCGTAAATGATATCTTGCATAAGCATTTGCTCTGCTACAAATGACCGCAAGTTCTCTATATCACGCTGAACGCTTCGTTCGGTCACATGGAATTCTTGGGCAAGTTGAGATTTTTTCAGGGTTTCCCCATTGGCCAGTCTGGAATAGATCATGAGTAATCGTGTGGACTTTCCATCAGATCCTTGGTTCATATCTATCTCGTCCCCTCTTTTGGGCCTATCATGATTTCTTTATAAACTATTGTAGCAGGCAGGGTAGACAGAAACTGTCATCCCTTTAAAAATCTCAAAAAGAATTTGTCAAACCGTAGTCTATCGGCTTATATTCTGTATTATAATAGATGCTTTTCTCGTTGTCCACCGGATTGTAGGCTATAAGAGAACAAAAAACATCCTATAGCCTATAAAACGGAGGACATCCATGGATAAGAAGGCATTTGGCAGCCGGCTCCGGCAGGCCAGGAAGGATCGAGGCCTGACCAGTGAGAAACTCTCGGAGCTCTGCAATATCAACGCGACCTACCTCCGTCAGATTGAAGGAGGTACAAAAATACCCAGCCTTCCGGTCTTTGTCAGCCTTTGCCAAGAACTGAAAGTACACCCAGACTATCTGTTGATGGACTCTCTTCCGGACATTGGATTAGATCTGGGCAGGGAATTAGCTGCCCTACAACAAACCGCAACACCGTCCCAGATGAAGGTAATTGATGCCATGCTATGTGGGGCCCTACGAGCTCTCCAAGAGGAATGAGGAATAGTGTGGGTAACTATTCGAGCAGATGTCCCCAAGACTGAATTCCGGTATTAGGCGGTTATCAACCCACTTTCATGCGGGGTTCCTGTGTAGATTTTGGGAAAATTGCAAAAGCGGAGCCGTCGGTTAAATAATCTTAGGATGTCCTTCAGAATACGTATCCGCGTCCAACCTTCTTGGCTGGAAGCACGCCGGGCTAGAGCATCCAACATATCCAGTTTCTGGAATATCCTTAGTAACGATAGAGCCGGGGTTGTTCCATGAGGGGAACAACCCCGGCTCTATCGTTACTCCAGCAGATTTCTGAGAGAGGACAGCTGTGTGGCACTGCTATTGTTGGTCAGTGTAATAGGGCTGATTCCCAGATGTTCAAACTCGTCCAACACTTGTTCTGTTTTGACATATTTATAACAGTCCTTCAGCTTTTGAGCGGCGGTGTCCATCCCGGCACCGTCACTCGTCTTTTTCAACAGGAACAGCATTTGGTCTTGTAGAACAGGCTTTTCAACGCAGTCCAGGATTTTCTTTTTAGCAGTTTTATAGCGCACATGGGCTCCAGAACACGGGAACAGCTTTTCCAAATAGTGAGAAATGATCTCCTGAACAAACTGGAATCCTGCCTTTAACATCTTGTATAGACAATCCTTACGCTGCACTCCCAGTTTCTTGAGAAATGCCTCCCGCTTTAAGCTGACCTCCAGGCGTAGTAGCTTATGCCCAGTTAGCTCTTTAGGGCATCGTCCGTTCTTCTCCAGCTCATAAATTTTATCATATGCCTTAAACGTAACGGTGTGGTTGGATATACCGAAGTAATGTTGATGCTCTTCATCAGATAAACAGCCCTGCCTGCTGAAGTTTTTGGGAACCTTCCCTTTCCAGAACAACCGGATGATTTCCTCCAGATCTGTCTCATCATCAAACCACAGGTTTACTGTCAAATCCATTTGGCTGAGGCTCAGTTCGTCTGGGGGGACAATAAATACCACATCGTCACTATCAAACGTGCCAATCCCTATTTTTATCAGGGCTGCACCGACCCGTTCCAGTAGTTCTTCGCATGATTTCTTCTTCGGGTGATACAGCTTTGTCGGCTGATATTTTCTGCTCAGAAGTGTGCTTGGATTGACGATAAGGGCAATGCCGTTGGATTTGTTGTGGGACTGGTGGATCCGGAGGCGAATCCCATCATCCACAAGGAAGGTACTGGTCAAATGCCGGTCAATATTATATGGATCAGACCGCATTTTCCGAATACTTCCGTTGTCTGTTAAGCGGTCAATCACCTTCTGTACTTCCTGGTATTTCAGATCCTTTGCATAGAGTTCTATCGTGTGGATACCGAATTCGACTTTTTCAATCCTCATGGTTACTCCTCCTATTCCTCTGGCAGTTGCTACAGCGGCCACAATCCTGCCCGGATGCCTCCCCAAGGGCAAGAAGGACTTGGCGTGGCAGGCATTTATCACCCTTCACGATGGACACCAGCTCCTCCAGACGGCTGTCCAACCGTGTTCTGAGGTGTTCCGAGAACTGTTCCTTATCCAGAATAAAGTGGGCCAGTGTGATATCGTCCGGATGGTACAGCAGAACAGCATGAGATTTTTCTCCATCCCGTCCCGCCCGGCCGATTTGTTGATAGTAGTCAATCACATTGAGTGGTAGATTGAAATGGATGACTAAACGGATATCCCTGGCGTCAATCCCCATTCCAAAGGCAGTAGAAGCCACCATGATGGGTTTGGTGCCATTGATAAACTGATATTCGTGTTTCTGCCGCTTATCTGAGTCCATATACGCGTGACACTTAACGACCTCGCCCGGGAACTTCTTGGAGAGGTAGTTCGCCACCATATCCACGTTTTTGCGAGATGCGCAGTAAACTACCACCCGGCCGCCTTTGCGGTATTTTTTAATATTGTAGTTGACCCGGGCCAGACGCTGTTTGATGGACAGGCTGGAGCAATCCTCTCGGAGCAAGGTAATGTTCTTTCGGGCCAGACTGTTGAGAAAGATTTTTGGCTCCTTCATCCCCAAGCATGCGGCGATATCCTTGCGGTACTCCGGCGGTGCTGTGGCTGTGAATGCGGCAATGACAGGCCGGCGTTTGAGATTCTTGACGAACGACTTGATCATCAGGTAGCTTTTCCGAAACGTATGCCCCCAGTCCAAAACACAGTGGGCCTCATCCACAACAATCAGCCAGGGGCAGTTATAGTGTACCGCCTGTTGAAATACAGGTGATTGAAGGCGCTCGGGTGTTGCGTAGAGAAGCGCAACCTGGTGATTGGCCAGCCTCTCAAGGATGGTTTTGCCCTGGTGTTGCGTATGGCTGGATAGCGCCTCTGCGGGAACCCCTTTTTCTTGAAGCGCACGAACCTGATCTTCCATGAGCGAGATCGTGGGTTCAATGACCAGTACCCATCTCTGTTCCTTGTGCCATTCTACTATGGCCGGGATCTGAAACATGGCCGATTTCCCAGACGATGTCGGTGAAATCACTAGGACATCGTCGCGGGATTGGATATGATTGATTGGTTTAATCTGGTGCTTGCGGAGCTCACTGATCCCCAGGGATTCCATAGCGTCTTGGACCTCATACTTGATCTTCATGTTGGTAGCCTCCTTAATGTTTTTCTAGCTCGCTCACATGAGTAGCCTATAAACACGTTGCCTGCGGATCATTTTTTAATGCGATCCGGTGACGATTTACGCAAATCCACTCGAGCGATGTTTGAAGCCAGTATCTTGTGGGAAGTAAGTGATAGGTAAGGTTCCGTGGTGTCATAGAAATTTTTAGGGAATTCAGGTGGGACTTAATAATAATCAGGCAGTGATGTCACACGGTCTCTGCGTTTTCCTTTTCGTCTAGAATCCTCTCCTGCGCCAGACGGAATACATCGCTGGAAATTAACCCCGCTTCAAAAAGCCGCTGGTTGACCTGCAATTTAATTTCTTTTAGACTATCCTGCGATAATCTGCACTCCGGTGTAGACATTTTGCCAGCTCCTTTCATCTTTTACGGATGTTGAGCTGTGAATCAGATTATAATTTCCGCCATATTAGTGGGGTACTGTTTGCCTACGCTCTGAGATGGCGGCCTTTTATCCACCGGGGGATTTGACGGCTACGTCATAGAGACGTTTGCTGCCAGATCAAAAATGAAAAATCCCCCGGCGGACGAATTATGTCCGCCGGGGGATACTATTGTACATATTTACGCTCACTGGAACAAGGAACAACCAGAACAGAGAACAGGCTACGGAATCTGTTTACTGATAGTGTTTTTCGGCTTAGTCGGCTCGCTGATATTTTTATAATTTTTTCTCTCTGTGGGTGAGGAAATTATTCTCAATGCGCCAAAAAAGGTTGATTGAATTTCGCCATCTGCGGGTGTCAGGGCTCTGCGACGCTCTCTTTCGCGGGAGATTTTTCGACAGTATGTTTATCCAAAAGTTTTTGTCTAATTTGCATGGGAAGAAATTCCATCTCATCAATTTTAAATATTAGGGCATCGTCGGTTTTCTTATCGCCTTTTGTCTCTGGAAATCTAGCTTTAAAATTCTGAAAAAGGTACTTTGGTTTACACGTTTTCATATCTTCAATCAATTCGTCCACTGCATTGTTTTTTTCTAAGAAGTCCTTTATACATATTTCAAAATCAGCTTTTTTGAAAACCAATGCATAAAATGGTGGTTCCTTAACCTTTTCTTTTCCGGATTTGCGTGGTTTATACAAACGCACATATCCCCAATACTGGAGCTCTGGATTATCAGGATCGACCTTGGGAAAGTTGCTTTTTTCTTCTACATATGGAAAGTGGGATAAGTTTTCCTCTGCGAGCATTTTGGTCACAGCTACTTCAAGGATCCGTTTAGATTGCTCATTTTCAGACTGAATCTCCCGGGAAATTGGAATTGTGTCTAAAGGGAAATACTGAACACACCCAGGGAGGAGCTGATTGAACCATTCGGATTGAATACTTTGCCGCTGCTCATTACTAATTAACTCTAGATCAACACAGCAGTCTAAAAATAGTTCCAATACAAGCATTTGAAGTGTTAAAAAGTAGTCTTCTGTAGGAGTAAAGCGTCTGATGCCCTTTTGGGAATAATATTTAAGAAAGGAATCCTGAAGTCGATTTAATTTTCTTTTTAACTTCTTTTTACATTTTCTCTGTTTCCGCAATTTCGAAATATAGGAAATAAAACATCTGACCAATCCATTAATATCATCGACATTCCATTCGAAATTACTGCACATCAACCGGGAAGCCTCTAAACGGACAGGTGGAACTTTATACACCTTAGATGGAGAATCAAACAATAACACCACTGCCCAGCGATTCCTGTTTATAAAGCGGTATAGATCATTTGTTGGGAAAAACCGACTATAAATCAAGACTGCCGTATCGCGATACATAGCTGGGAATTGATAATTTCGGTTTTTTTTGTAGAGCAAAAATGCCCCCTGATCAATAGATCTCTGATTCCAATTCTCTGGCAGGATAACAGGAGATTGAGAATATAATTTTTTACTTTTAGTGTGGGTAGGCACGGATAATGCTCTTATAGCCATTGCTAAAAAATCAAACAGCGAATCAAAATATTTGTCACTTGACTGTATTGCTATAACAAAAGCACGGTCTTGAATCGGTACTGACATGTTACACTGAATAAGTGGGGTCAATATTCGCGCACAGTATCCTGATAAAATACTGCTGAACAACCGTAATACTTCTCTTCTATTCTCTGCGCTTACCCCGCAGGAATCGATAAATTTTTCTAGCTCTTGAAATTTATCGGTTGACAGATTTTTATCCTTCTCTCGCAAGTCTGACGATGAAAGATAATCTATCCCAGTTTTGATTTGTATTTTTTTCTTTTTGAAAATATATCCATCGGCCTCATATTGACCTTTGATTTGAGTGAGGACACCCTTTTGCTGTGTTTTACCTGAACACACTCCTTGTGTAACATACTCATTTTTCACTTTCTTTTTTTGCGACGATTCCTTGGCTACTTCTTTAAACACAATGTAACCATAGCTGCCGTCATCGTACTGCCAATAAAAGACTCTACACCTAAGCTTTTTATTGTTTGACTCATTCTCCATTTTATTGTTTCTCCCATACTCATTTTATAATTATGGTAACATATGCAACAAGATATTGTGGTGAATATCAGGAACAAAGAACAGAAGAACAACGGAACAAGCAAACTTTAGCATAATTTCAGCCATTTAACAAGATGCCTCAGATTCAAACAGAAAATTCTATGTACCGCAAAGACTCTTCAGAGAATCGGCGGTCTTATTTTCCGGTACCCCGTTCCTTCCGGCATTAGTCGGAAGGAACGGGGTACCGCATGCTCTGCGGCGCGGGTACTATGGTGCCATGCAAACGGTGTCTATAACGTAAAAGATGGAAGTGCAAACATTTAAAAATGCGCTTTTCTTTACACCTTATGCTTTTTGGAGCCGCTTAAAAAGCGCTGAAAAAGACGGCCCCCCAAAGGGGACCGTCTCCTTTTCACATTCAGATCAGTACCGCCCACTCCACTTGTAATGTCCTCCCGTTTTGTGGACTTTGCAACTCTAAATTTCTTTTTGCTCCATATAATATGGATAGAGGGTGCGGAGGCCTTCAGGCGCACGCCGTACCGTCCCCCCTGCTTGACGATTTCCGGCTCCTCCAGCACCAGCTCGTCGGTGCTGGGTACCACAATGCCATAGCCGGTGGCCTTAACTTCTTCCAGCGCTCCGGCCACCTTGTCATACTCCGCCTTCACATGGGAGAGCTGGGAGAGCAGCTCCAGCAGATCGCCGTCATCGTGGACGGTAAAGCCGGACTGCTGGGAGAGAGTATCATAGAACAGCTCTCTGGGCAGGTCCAGCCGGGCGGCGGAAAGCCCGGTGCCCAGGCTGATGGAGGTGATGGATGCGCTGCTCACCCAGTCGCAGTCTCCAATGGCTTTCACGGTTTTCTCTACGTCCCGGACCCGGCGCATTCCGGAGGCCCCTTCCCGGATGGCGGTATAAAGGCCGCTCTTGATCGGGTGGTCATAGGGCAGGGCGTCCACCCAGGGTGGCAGGAACAGGTCCAGCTCCTTAACCGGGAATTCATAGAGCACGCCTTTGATGATATCGGTCACTGCGCCCTCATTCAATTGCAGGCAGTCGGCGCACACCACTGTCACGTCGTATCGGGAGGCCAGGTCCGCACGGATGGCCTTGGCCCGGTCAGATTGGGGATAGGCCGAGTTGAGGACCACCAGGAAGGGCTTTCCCAGTTCCTTCAGTTCCTGGATCACCCGCTCCTCCGCCTCCAGGTAATCCTCTCTGGGAATGTCCGTAATGGTACCGTCGGTGGTAACCACGATACCGATGGTGGAGTGTTCGGTGATCACCTTCCTGGTGCCGATCTCGGCGGCCTCCGTCATGGGGATTTCATGGTCGAACCAGGGGGTGTTGACCATGCGGGGGGTGTCGTCCTCGGTGGCGCCCATGGCGCCCGGCACCAGGTAGCCTACGCAGTCAATGAGCCGCACGGAGAAGGAGGCCCCGTTTTCCATGTCGATCCGTACCGCTTCCTCCGGAACAAATTTCGGTTCCGCCGTCATCACCGTGCGGCCGGAGCCGCTCTGGGGCAGCTCGTCTCTGGCCCGCTCCTTCCGGTACACATTGTCAATGTTGGGGATGACCATGGTTTCCATGAAGCGCTTGATAAACGTGGATTTTCCCGTCCGCACCGGCCCTACTACGCCGATATAGATATCCCCCTCGGTCCGCAGGGCGATATCCTCATAGAGCTTGCTTTGTTCCACTGGCAATTCCTCCTTCGGCCCCGTAAGCCGGTCGTTTTCTATACATACCTATGGGGATAAGCCGTAAAATATGCGCCCACCTGTCCCTGGATGCGAAAAAGTCAAAACGGTCCCCAGGCAGAGCTCTGGAGACCGTTTTTTCTGTTATCGCTTTCTGGGGATCAACAGCAGCCGGCCATCCGCCGGCACATCGTCCTCCAGCGCGTTGGCCTGAATAATATCCCCCGCCGTGGTGCCGTAAGACTTGGCAATATCCCACAGCCGTTCTCCCTCTCCCACCATACGCAGCACAATGGACGGCCGGTTGGCGTGGTCCAGAGGCGCCGATTCATCAATGGTAATGCCGGAGATCCCCGCCACACTGCGGCCAGACAGGGCAGTATACTGGAAGCAGACGGGAAAGCGCACCTCCAGCCCGCCGGCAGCGGCGGCGGCAAACACAGGAGCGGTACAGAAGCAATGGCAGCTGCACAGAGATTGTTCCGGCAGCTCCAGGGAGCAAACCGCCTGAAGCGGACGGGTCAGCATACCCATATTGCCATCCTCACCCTGGTACAGCGCGGTAACATTGAGCTGGGCGGTGAGGGTCAGACGGTTTCCCTCCCGGCTCTGGGTCACCGGACCCACGCAGGCGTATGCGTCTGAGACATCTGTCAGCAGCCCGCCGGTTTCCATCAGTTCCCGGACCGTAACCTCCTTTTCCCCGTGGTCCATCAGCTGATGCAAGGTATACGTCTTGCGTTCAGCTGTCAGGGGGTACAGCGTGGAGTAGGCGTCCGTCAGCATCCGCAGGGTACGCTCCTCCCGCACGGCCGCCTGTGCCAACAGCCCAAGAGAGACGCTGAACATCCGGCCGTCTCCCTCGTCCATGGTGCAGTCCAGATCGGTCAGGATCACCTGTACCTCGCAGCCGGCATCCTCCCCCGCCCCGCTGACCTCCATGATCTGCGAGAATGGGAGTTCAAACTCCGCGGTAAACAGCGTGCCGTCACCGGCCCGGCAAAGCAGCTGAAGCTGGGTCTCCCCTTTAAAAATCAGTTTGTTGCCAATTACCTTTGCCTCGCCGCAGCGGATATAGGCCCGGCTTTTCAGCAGCTCATCCGCCTCCGGCTTTCCGCTGGAAAGGGTCAGATCATCAGCAAATGTAAAGGTCTTTTCCTGGACGCATACGGTGACATAGGTGTCATACTGCTCCGACAGCTGCTCCACCCCGTCCTTTTCCCACTCGGTCACGCCTCCGCAGATCTGCTGGATGGCCGGGGCAAACACCTGGACTTCGGCAGCCAGACCCACCCGCACCAGTACCTTGCGGGGATTCAGCAGCCTTGCGTCAGCCTCCTGGATCCTGGGGACTGCCATCACCTGGCAGGAAGGCGTGATAGCGGCCGCGTCCGCCGTACAGGTAAAGGGCAGAGATACTTCCATCCGCCGCATACCTTCCGCGCCGTCCGGCAAATAGAGCAGCACCGCATGTACGGTACCGGACAGTTCCACCCGCCCCTCCTGGGCTTCCTTTCCGGCCAGGCACACCGTCCCCTCCACATCACAGATACGCAGAATATCCGGGCAGGCGTCCGGCACGATGGCCTCCAGGGTCTCCTCCCGGCAGACCGTGGTATCCAAAATGGTATCAAAGCCGTTCCATTCGGTCCGTTCCAATTCCAGCTCCATAGTGTTCCACTCCTTGTATGGGGGTGAGCCCCGTTCTGATGCAGTCTTGCTACCAGAATATATGTCCAAGGAGCGGCCGGTATGCCTCAGCCCCGCATGCCAAAGATGGTTTTCAGGATCCCCCGCAGGGCTTTTGGAGATTTCACCACAACGATCTTCATAGCATTGCCTCCCTGTCGCTCCAAATTCGTTTGAGCCAGTCCTTACCGTGCAGCCCCACCCAGGCCCCTGCGCCAAACGCGGCGAGCCAGACCGGATGGAGCAGCAGGGTGGCCCCTGCCGCACAGACCGCCGCCCCATATAGTCGCTTTTTGCCCTGTGACGTCATAAAAGCCGCCCCCCTTACTGGTTCTGACCCAGTATACGCAGGGGGCGGCTTTTGTGTTCAGTGCTTATTCCTTTTGGCTGCGGATCAGCAGCGCCCGGCCGCTGCCAATGGTGATTTCCAGTACTGGGTTCTTGGGCTCGTTGCTGATGGAGAGCGTATCTCCCCGGCTCAGCTCCGCCCGCTCCAGGGGATACTTTGTGCCTTTCAGGGTGACGCCGGATATTTTATGGTCCAGCGGTACCAGCGAAAGATAGTGGTAATGGGGGCGGTCCTCCAAACGGCAGACACCGGGGGTAAGCAACCGGACCTCGTTATCCTCATCCACCACCATGCCCTGACCGCCCCGCTCCGCCAGCCACTCCAGCAGCAGCAGATTGGAAACGGTATGGTCCAGCCGGCCGCCGGTACAGCCGCAGAGGAGCAGCTCCATCACACCCATGGACAGCGCCTCATCCATAGCGGCCTGTAGATCCGTCATGTCCTTTTCTACTGGCAAGGTCACACATGGAACGTCCAGCGCTGGCTTTTCCCCGGAATCCCAATCGCCGATGAGAAAATCCGGCTCCAAGCCTGCCGCTTTGGCATTGGCATAGCCGCCGTCGGCGCAAAAAACCATCCAGTCTTTTCCGGCCAAATAGGGCGTCAAAAACCGTCCATCCTGCCAGGGAGCCGCACCGATAATCAGTCCGCACTTTCTTTCCGCTGCCATTCCGGCACTTCCTTTGCCTGTTCATACAGCCGCACATAACTTGCGTGTCGGCTTTTGGAGATCTCCCCCGCCTTTACCGCTGCAAGAACTGCACAGCCCTTTTCCTTTACATGGGCACACCCGGTAAACCGACACCGCCCCAGATAAGGGGCAAAATCCCGAAAGGTGCGCTCCAATGTCTCCGGCCGCCGCAGCTCTGTCTCTTCTGTATCAAAGGAGGAAAACCCCGGCGTATCCGCCACAATCGCCCCATGATCCAGCCGAAACAGCTCCACATGGCGGGTGGTATGCCGGCCACGGCCCAACTTGTCTGAAACTTCTCCCACCTGCAGGCAAAAGTCCGGCTGAAGGGCATTCAGGATACTGGACTTCCCCACTCCGGAATTTCCTGTAAAGGCAGAAACCTTTCCAGCTATGATTTCCCGGAGCTCAGGGATACCCTCCCCTGTTTCCGCACTGACCCGAAGGGTAGGAAAGCCAGCCTGTGTATAGGTCTGGTACAGCTCCTCTGCAGCGTCCAGATCACACTTGTTCAGGACGATGACACTCTCGCAGCCCCGCCCCTCGGCAATGGAAACCACCCGGTCGATCAGAAAAGGGTCTGTTACCGGGACCGCCCCGGAGGCCACTACCACCAGCTGGTCGATGTTGGCCACCGCGGGGCGGTGAAATTGATTCTTCCTGGGCAGGATGGAGTCCAAAATGCCGCTCTCGCCCTCCAGAATGGTGAACGTCACCCGGTCCCCCACCAAGGGGGTCAGTTTCTGGTGGCGGAATTTCCCCCTGCCCCGGCAGGCGATGAGGCGTCCGTCTCCCCCATCCACATAATAGAAGCCGCTGAGGGCTTTCAGAATCACACCTTCCATATCAGGCAAAGGGTACGGCTCTGGTCCAGGCTTCCTGCCCGTCCAAATAAACTGTGACAGTCTGTGTCCCGCTGGGACCTTTCAGAGAAATGACCATCAGCTGCTGGATCGTCGGCAGAACCTCTCGGTACTGCTCCTGACCATTCACCATCACAACCACTTCCACATACTCTCTGTCCCGCGGCAGGTCAACCTGGATGCTGGCGCTGCCTTCGGTGGTCGTTCCGCCGCCGCTGGGCGTAGGACTGGGCGTAGGACTGGGTGTCGCTGTGACTTCCGGTGTTGGACTGGGTGTGGGCGTAACACTGGGGTCGGGGCCCTTGCTCACCCGGAACCGGATGGAGGTGCCCTCTTCCACAGAGGTGCCGTTTTCAATGCTCTGCCAGGTAACCAGCCCAGCCTCCACTTCGCTGCTGTACTCCTCCGTAACCTCGGATACCACCAGCTTCAGATCCTGCTCGGCCTTCTCCCTGGCCTCCTCTATAGTCATATCCAGGAAGGAGATCACCGTTACCGTCTTTTTCTCCTTGCCCAAACTGACCACCAGCTCCACGTGCTCCACCTCACTCAGGGGAGTATCCTTGGCAGGGGTCTGGGAAATCACATAATTTTCGTTCACATCGTCGGAGTTCTGCTGCTGGATCGTCAGGTTTCCGGCCGTCTCAGAAAAGCCCAGCTTCTCCAGACGGCTTACCGCCAGGCGGTAATCCAGGTTCTCCAGATCCAGCATGGTTTCATTATCGCTGCTCAGACTGCCATCGCTGACGGTTACCGTAATGGTGGCGCCCTCTGAGGCATTGCGTCCCTTCTCCGGTATCTGACTGACGATAGTTCCGGCAGGCAGTTCGCTGGCCACCGTATTGCCCTGCACAATCTGGAACTGAGCCTCTACCACCTCAGCCATGGCTTGGGCTTCCTCAATGGTCTTGTTATAGAGGTCCGGCACGTTGTACGCCGTGTTTCCGGTGACGCCCAAGCCGCTGAAAAAGGACACAAAAAGGAACACACCGATACCGACCAGGAATACCGCCACCGCTACGATAGCTAGAATAATGGGCAGTCTGCTGCCTCCACGATCCGGGTAGTCGTCGTAGTCCTCTTCCCGCTCCTGACGGCTCGGCCGCCGGCGGGGCTGGGATTCGACATTTTTTTCCGGAACATATCTGGACGTATGGGCGGGTTGAGACCGTACACTGTGGGGCGTGTTGGCGCCCAGCACCTGTGTGGGCTCGTCGCCATCCGTCACGAGCAGATCGGCGGAGGTGTAGTCAAAGTTAATGGAGGGATTTTTCCGGAATTCCTCCAGATCCGCCAGCATGGCATCGGCGGAAATATACCGCTGGTTCACATCCGAGGCCATGGCCTTCATCGTGATAGCCTCCAGCGCCTCCGGGATCTCTGGGTCAATCTCTCTGGGAGAGAGAGGAATGGAGTTGATATGCTGAATGGCTACCGCCACCGGAGAGTCCCCCTCATAGGGGAGCCGTCCGGTGATCATCTCATAGAGCACCACACCGGCAGAATAGATGTCGCTTCTGGCGTCAATATGGCTGCCCCTGGCCTGCTCCGGAGAGATATAGTGAACCGAACCCAGCGCCTCCTGCGTCAAAGTGGCCTGGGCCGACGAGGTAAGCCGGGCTATTCCGAAATCAGCCACCTTCAGGCTGCCGTCCCGCAGCACCATGACATTGTGCGGCTTGATATCCCGGTGAATGATTCCCCGGCTGTGGGCGTGGGACAGGGCCTTCATAATCTGGGTAATAAAGTGGAGCGCCTCCCGCCAAGCCAGCTTGCCGCCCTTTTTCTGCATATATTGCTTGAGGGTAATGCCATCAAGCAACTCCATGACAATATAATCCAGCTCCGGTGTATGGGAGACGTCATAGACTGCCATGATGTTGGGATGGGAAAGCATGGCTACGGCCTGGGACTCATCGTGGAACCGGCGGCGGAACTCTGCGTCCTGGGCCAACTCCTCCTTGAGGATCTTGATGGCAACCAGACGGTTGAGCCGGTGGTCTCTGCCCTTGAACACCACCGCCATTCCGCCGGTACCGATGCGCTCCAGAATCTCATATCGATTGTCGAGTAATTTCCCTATGTACTGATCCATAGTTCATTACCCCCTTTTAAACAATCTGGAAAAGGACAGCCGTCACATTGTCCGGCGCCCCTCTGGACATGGTAATCTCCAGCAGCCTCTGGCAGCATTCCGATATCTCGCCGCCATGGAGCACCTCATAGAGAATTTCCTGGTCCGTGACAATATTGCTCAGGCCGTCCGAACAGAGCAGGAGAAAATCCCCCGGCTTCAGCTGCTTTTCATACAGGTCCGCACGGATCTGCTCCTCCGCTCCCAACGCCCTGGTAATCAGGTTCTTCCTGGGGTGGGTGCGGGCCTCCTCCGGCGTAATGTCCCCACGGGCCACCATGTCCTCTACCACCGAATGGTCCCGGGTCAGGCGGGTGATCCCGGCCTCATCAATGTGGTAGGCGCGGCTGTCTCCAATATTCAGTAAATAGGCCACCTGCTCCACAATGAGCACCGCCACCATAGTGGTGCCCATGCCCCGGCAATCCGGGTCGGCGCAGGCACGTCGGAATACGGCGGTGTTTGCCGCAGCAGCAGCCTGGCGAAGCACCGCAGGCGGGCCGGATTCCTCTTCTCCCCCCTGCATGCCCTGCAAGGTGTCCACAAACGTCTCCACCGCGATCAGGCTGGCAATGTTCCCTGCCTTGGCGCCCCCCATGCCGTCACAGACGACGCCGACAGCCAGATGCTCCGAGGGAATGTCTAAGTAATAGCCGTCCTGATTCTGTGTCCGGATCGCACCTTTATCAGTGACGCCCCATGCATGTATCATAGTGAATCTGCCTCTTTCCCGTACTCATATTAACGGCTTTTCCCACCCTGCACGGCCGGGTGGGCCGTTTTCCTTACATGTTCGCTTGCTCCTCCCGCATCCGCTTGCGGCGAAGCTGCCCGCAGGATGCGTCAATATCGCCACCCAGCTTTCTGCGCACGGTGGCGGTGATCCCCTGCTGCTCCAGCCGTTTCTGGAACGCCGCCACCCGGCGGCTGGGCTTCAGCGGGCTTTCTGCCACATCGTTGAGCGGAATCAGGTTTACATGCCCCGGCGTTCCCTTCAAATGGCTGGCCAGCAGATCAGCCTGCCAGTCAGTGTCATTCACACCGTCGATCATGGCATACTCGTAGGAAATCCGCCTGCCGGTCTTTTCAAAATACCGGCGGCAGCAGGCAAACAGGTTCTCCACCCCAACCGAGCGGTTCACCGGCATGATCCTGCTGCGGGTCTCATCGTCAGGAGCGTGGAGTGAAACGGATAATGTTAATTGTAACTGATATTCCGCCAGTTTGTCAATTTTTTCAGTGAGACCACAGGTGGACAGGGAGATATGGCGCATGCCGATATTCAGTCCGTCCGGGCTGTTCACCAGGCGGAGAAAACGCAGCACCGTGTCAAAGTTGTCCAGAGGTTCGCCAATGCCCATCAACACGATATTGCTGATGGGCAGACCGGAATCCAGTTGGGAAAACAGTACCTGATCCAGCATTTCCGCCGGGGTCAAATCCCGCACCTTCCCCCCCAGGGTAGAGGCACAGAAGGCGCACCCCATCCGGCAGCCCACCTGAGAGGATATGCATACAGTATTCCCATGATGATACCGCATCAAAACCGTCTCAATGCAGTTTCCATCCCCCAGCCGCCAGAGATACTTGATGGTTCCATCCAGCGCGGAGACCTGCTTTCGCTCCACCTGCGGCGGACAGAGGCTGCAGGTCTGAGTCAGCTTCTCCCGCAGAGCTTTGGAGAGATTGGTCATCTCTCCGAAGGAACGGGCTCCGCGGTGAAGCCACTGAAAGACCTGCTTTGCCCGAAAAGCAGGCTCGCCCAGCTGCTGAAAAAAGACGGTCATCTCCGCCAAATCCATGGATTTGATGTCAGTCATACACGCCTCCTCAACTTGGCAAAAAAGAATCCGTCCGTCCCATGCCGGTGTGGCCAACAGGTCAGCATGCCGTCCGCACACAGCCCAAATGGTCCGGGCACTTGAAATTGCTCTAATGTAAAGCCTTTCTGCTTTTCTAAAAACGCTGCTACAATTGCCTCATTTTCCCGCTCCAACAGGGTGCAGGTAGCGTAGAGCAATACCCCACCCGGTCTGACATAACGGGACACATTTTCCAGAATCGCACCCTGCACCCTGGGCAACCCTGCCAGCGGCTCCGGGTCCTTGTATCGAATATCCGGTTTTTTTCGGATAATTCCAAGTCCAGAGCATGGCACGTCGGCAATCACCAGGTCAAAACTGTTAAGGAAATCATCTTTACAAACCTTACCGTCCAACACTTCTGGGCGAATAATCGGCAGTCCCAGTCTGTCGGCTCCTCTTTGGAGCAAAATCTGCTTATGTGGATGAATGTCGCAGGAGATCACCCTTCCCTGATTGCCCATGGCAATGGCTGCAGCAAAGGATTTCCCCCCCGGCGCGGCGCAGGCGTCCAACACCTCCATGCCCGGCCTGGGGTCTGCGGCCAGCACCGCCAGCCTGGCGGCGACATCCTGCACATAAAACCATCCGCGCTGAAAAACGGCGGACTGCTCCAGATTGCCTGTTCCCTGCAGCAATAGGCAATCGGGCAGCCAGGGATGGGGAGACACCGTCATTCCCTCCTGCTGAAGCGCCTCTATTGCGGCAGGTGTTTCTGCTTTACATGTATTGATCTGAATGCAAGTGGGCGGTTCGCTGTTGTCCGCCCTTAAAAGAGCCTCCAGCTCTTCTGCCGGTAGACGGCGGGAAAACGCATCCACCAACCACTGAGGATGGCTGTATCGGGTTGACAGATCGGTTGGCTGGGGCAGCTCGCTCTTTTGCCGGATCAGACTGCGCAGAATACCGTTTACCAATCCGGCGGAGCGGGGATTCCGGCTGTTTTTCCGCCCCTGCTCCACCGCCTGATTGACGGCTGCGTGGTCCGGCACCCGGTCCAAAAACAAAATCTGATAGGCACCCAGCCGCAGTATGCTCCGCACCGCCGGTTCCATTTTGTCCAGCGGTATTTTGGACAGATTGCCCAGCCAGAAGTCCAGCAGCATCCGGTTCTGCTGCACGCCAAAACACAGGCGGGTGGCCAGCGCCGCGTCTCTCCCATCCAGTCCGGCGCCCCCGATTTCCTTTTTCAAGAATCCGTCTGACCAGGCTCCCTGTCTTTCACAGGCCACCAGTGCCCTCAGAGCCACATCCCGGGCCGTACTCCGTTCCGCCATGTCAGTCCCTCCGCCGGCTGTTAAAGGCCAGCAGGAACCGGAGCAGCTGGGCCAGGGAAACCAGCAGCGCGGCCACATAGGTCATGGCGGCGGCGCTCAGCACCTTCTTGGCGCCCCGCAGCTCCTCCTCTTGCAGCAAGTGGGTTTCCCGCAGGCTGACAATGGCCCGGTGGGACGCGTTGAACTCTACCGGCAGAGTAACCAGCTGTCCAACCACTGCCAGGGAAAACAGGATCACGCCCAGACCAAACAGCGTCTGAGAATAGAGGAACAGGCCCAGAATAATCAGGATGATGGAAAACTGGGACCCGATGTTGCACACCGGGATAATGGCGGTGCGCAGCTTGATGGGGCCGTAACCCTGGGCATACTGGACCGCATGGCCCGCCTCATGGGCGGCCACTCCTACTGAGGCGATGCTGGTGGAATGATAGACCCCGTCTGACAGGCGGATCACGTTGGCGCGGGGGTCATAGTGGTCGCTGAGCCGGCCCGCCACATGTTCGATACGCACATCATATACCCCGTGAGCCCGGAGTACCGCCTCAGCGGCCTGGGCGCCGGTAAAGCCCCGGGCGCTGCTAATCCGGGAGTAGCGGTTAAAGGTGGCGGATACATTGAGCTGGGCCAGCAGTGCGATCAGCATGGCCGGAACCAGAATCATCCAGTAATAGGGGTCGTAATAGTAGAAGAATGGCATAAAAGCCTCCATTTACATAATTTGTCCGCCGGTGAGATATCCGTACAGCATGAGCACAAAGCCAATGGACATACCTGCAGAGATCAAAATGGTAAGCCAGCGCCGATTTTCCGTCAGCGCCGCGGCAAAGAGGAAAAAGGGCAGTCCACAGGAGAGATACCGCCCGGCGCTGAGCAACCAGGACAGTGAGTAGTTCAGCACCAGGTAGACAAAGCCGTACAGAACGTACATACTGCGGAATTTTTTCCTTGCATAGAGTACCAGGGCAAAAAAGATGGGAAACAGCACAATGGTGGGGATCCAGAGCTGATAGCGCACCGCCTGCGTGGGATAGGACAGGGCGTTGTTCAGCACATACCACAGGGTATCGGAGATCCAGCAAAATCCCTGGCTCCAATGCTCCTGCATGACGGTGAAGGCAAACGGGTCTCCCCCCACCTGCCAGTTCAGCGCCAGGTAAACCAGCGTGCCCAGCGCAGGCAGAAGCAAAGCGGGCAGACGGCGGCCAATCTCCCGCCAGTCAAAACGGCCTCTGTCCTCCACCAGCTCCGCAGCCGCCGCTCCGATCAGCAGAATCCCGTGCATCCGAGTCATGGCTGCCAGTACGCCGAACACACCGGCCAACCACCAGCGATGCCTGCGGATATACCACAACCCGGCGGCGGTGGTGAACAGGAAAAGCCCTTCGGTCATGATCCCGCCAAAGAAAAAGGCATAGGGAAAAATGGACAGAAACAGCACAGCCCGGCGGGCGGCTCGCTCACCTAATTCCCACGCCGCCAGCTGATAGAGATAAACACAGCCTCCGGCATAGGTCAAAAAGGAGATCAGCAGTCCCGCCGCCATAGTATTGCCGGTTATGAAGGAAACCAACCGCATCAGCCATGGGTATAGCGGAAAGAACACCAGAAACAGGTGCTTTCCATCCTCCATGTAGCCGGTGTAGCCCAGCTCCGCCAAATTCACGTAGTGCAAAGCGTCCCAGCGTTGCCAGGTCCACAGGGCGGCGTCCGGCCCGGAGCCAGGATACAGGACCAGGCAGGTAAAAAGTCCCACCAGCACAAATATGACCAGCCGGAACAGCAGCGCCGACAGAAAAACCCGCAGCCCCTCCGCCCTACTTACAGCGTACCGGACTGCGTCTGGCGTCCGGGAGGCCAAAGGCACAGGAAGGCCGACGGTTCCCAGCCAGCGCAGCACCAAAGAAAGGCCCAGCGCGATTACCGCACCTGAGACCAGCACCGTCCAGAGCAGTTTTATTGTCATACGTTACAGCACAATCGGATGCCCACGCAAATAATCGGCGGCCTTCATCCGCTTACCGCCGTCGGGCTGGAGCTGGTCAATCCGCAGAACGGTACCCTCCCCGCAGGCCAGATCAATGCCAGCCTTATCTGCCCGAAGGATGGTTCCAGGTTCCGCCTGAGTGTGCTCCTCCAGAACGGTGGTGGCAAACACCTTGCATCGGCTGCCGTTCAGGGTAGTCACCGCAGCCGGCCAGGGCAGAAGCCCCCGCACCTGGTTGTGGAGCTGGAGGGCGGTATGGTTCCAGTCCATGGGAGACAGCTCCTTGGACAGCATGGGCGCCAGTGTGGCCTTTTCGTGGTCCTGAGGGGTGCGGGAGGCGGTCCCATCGGCCAGCTCGGCAGCCACCTGGACCAGCAGCTCAGCCCCCATCCGGGCTAAGCGCTTATAGAGCTCCGGCGCGGTCTCGTCAGGGTCGATGGGCGTGGCGGTCTGGGCAATGATGTCTCCGGCATCCAGATCGTGGGCCATGTGCATGATGGTCACACCGGTCTCCCGGTCACCATTGAGGATGGACCAGTTGATGGGCGCGGCCCCCCGGTAGGCGGGGAGCAGCGAGGAGTGTACATTGATGCAGCCCTTTGGAGGAGCCGCCAGGATCTCGTCCGGCAGAATGCGGCCATATGCCGCCACCACAATGAGCTCCGGCTCCAGCTCCTGGATCAGGGACAGCGCAGGGCCATCCCGCAGCTTGGTGGGCTGGTACACCGGAATGTCATGGCTCTGGGCGCAAACCTTGACCGGAGGCGGCAGCAGCTTCATGCCCCGGTTTTTGGGTTTATCCGGCTGGGTGAACACGCCGCACAGCGTATGGCCCGCATGGATCAGCGCCTCCAGAGAGGGTACGGCAAAATCAGGCGTACCCATGAACAGGATTCTCATTCCCCGCCCTCCTCCTGGGCCTGGAGCAGTTCGTCCAGCTCCTCATTGGTATAGAGATGGTCGGTGTGCTCGGTAAAGAGGTGCCCGTCCAGATGCTCCACCTCATGGCAGAAGCAACGGGCCACGATATCCTCTCCTTCCGCCTCAAAGAACTGACCGTTGCGGTCCTGGGCCCGTACCCGTACCTTCTGGGGCCGCTTGACCACACCCCAACGGCCTGGGACAGAGAGACAGCCCTCCAGGCCCTCCTGCTCCCCCTCCTGGGCAATGATCTCCGGATTGACCAGCTCCAGCATCTGCTCCTGGTCGTCCACCACGATAACCACCCGGCGGAGGATCCCCACCTGGGGGGCCGCCAGGCCAGCGCCGTTGGCCTGGGCCAGGGTCTCCTTCAGATCATCCAGCAGGTCGTGGAGCCGGCTGTCAAAGTTGGTCACAGGGCGGCAGACTTTGTGCAGAGTGGGATCACTATCCGTCAGAATTGTCCGTAATGCCATAATAATTCCTCCTAGTCCAGGGGATTGACGTCCGCGAAAACGGAAACTCCCCGATTTTCCTTGTCAGCCTGGGCACAGCGGAGCAGCTCCGCCACCAGGTCTCTTATCTGCTTGGTGTTGCTGCAGGCCAGGGTCAGCCGGTAGCGGTAGCGGTCGTTGACCTTCACCACGCTTGCCGGAGCAGGACCCAGAATCCGCAGCGTCAGCTGCTCCAGCGGAGGCTGGCGGAGCCAGCTCTCCAGCGCCTGCCGCATCCGCATACAGGCCCGCAGGGCCCCCGCCTCCGACCGGGCTGAGGCGGTAAGCACAAACAGGTCCTGAAAGGGCGGACACCCCCGCAGCCGCCGCAGTTCAATTTCCTGGGCGTAAAAGGCGTCGTAGTCCTGCCGCGCGGCGCAGCGGATCACATCGTGTTCCGGAGTGAAGGTCTGGATCAGAGCCGTCCCCCTTTTTGCGCCCCGCCCCGCACGGCCCACCACCTGGGTGAGCAGGGAAAAGGTGCGCTCTCCCGCCCGGTAGTCCTCAGCGTACAGCGAGAGGTCGGCGGAGATCACCCCCACCAAAGTGACGTTTTCAAAGTCAAGTCCCTTGGCTACCATCTGGGTCCCAATCAAAATGGGGATCTTTTCCCGCTCAAACCGGGCCAGCAGTTTTTCGTGGGTCTGGGTGGCGGAGACGGTGTCGGTATCCATCCGCAGCACCTCCCGCTGGGGAAAGGCCTGCTTCAGCTCCTCCTCCACCTTTTGGGTGCCGGTGCCGATAAAGTTCAGCGTGCCGCCGCAGGAGGGGCAGGCATCAGGCAGTGGCTCGGAATGGCCGCAGTAGTGACACATCAGCCGTCCGTTGGCCGAGTGATAGGTCAGATACACAGAACAGCGGGGACAGGTGGGCACTTCCCCACATTCCCCACAGGATACCATGCGGCTGGCGCCCCGGCGGTTGAGAAACAGGATACTTTGCTCCCCCCGCTCCATTATCTCTGTTAGACGTTTTTTCAGCGCCCCGCTGAGATCGGTACCGTTGCCGGAGCGCAGCTCCTGCTTCATATCCACGATCTCCACCGGCGGGAGAGGGCGTTCATTATACCTCTGCCGCAGGGTAAACAGATGATAGAGCCCCTGCTTTGCCCTGTACATGCTCTCCACCGACGGGGTGGCTGAACCCAGCAGCAGCAGGCCCTTTTCCTGCACACAGCGGTATTTTGCCACCTCTCTGGCGTGATATTTCGGTACATTTTCCGACTGATAGGTGGGCTCCTGTTCCTCGTCCAGAATGATAAGCTGGAGCCGGGTCAGCGGAGCAAATACCGCCGAGCGGGTGCCAATGACCACCCGGGCCTCCCCCGCGCGGATCCGCTTCCATTCGTCGTACCGCTCACCCGCCCGCAGCGAGGAGTGGAGAACCCCGATCTGATCGCCAAAATGGGCCGAGAACAGCCGCAGGAGCTGAGGTGTCAAAGCGATTTCCGGCACCAACACCAGTGCGGACCCGCCCCGCTCCAGCACCCGGCGGATCAGCTTCAAATACACCTGGGTCTTTCCGCTGCCGGTGACGCCATAGAGCAGCGCCGCCGACGGCTGGCCGGAGCGGACCAGCTGGTCCAGACCCTCATAGGCCTGCTGCTGCTCCTCGTTCAGCTGGGGCTCGCCTGCTGGTTCCACACCCTCCGGCAGAGCCACCCGGCGAAATACCTCCCGCTGCTCCAGAGTGAGAACGCCCCGCTTGGCCAAACTCCGCAGGGTGGCACTGGAGGCTCCGGTAAAGTAACACAGCTCCTTTGCCGAGGCGCTGCCCAGGCTGCACAGCAGCTCCACTACCGCATACTGCAGCGGGGCGGAACGGCGTCTGCCTGTAAACTGAGCCATAGCCTCCTCCGGAGGAACGGCCAGCGCAGCCACCTGCTCCACCTTATCCCCCACGCCCCGGGAGGCACTGGTCTCCAGGGTGAGAATTTCCTTGTCCCGCAGCAGTTTGAGTGCGGGATTGGGATCTTTGGTGCCAAAGGCCTCCTTGAGTTGCCGCACATCCGCCCGACCACCCCAGGCAAACAGCAGCTCCACCAGCTGGCGGCCCTGCTCCGATTTGCCCGCGGCGGCCAGCGCGGTCTCCTGATCCACACCCTCCTTCAAAACCCATCGGTCCTGAAGGGAGAAGTACAGACCGGCTGGCAGCATGGCTCTGGCCGCGTCGTAGACCGTGCAGAACCACCGCTCCCGCATCCACAGCGCCAGCCGAAGGGCCTTGGCGTCCAGAACTGGCTCTTCGTCCAATACCGTCAGGACCCGCTTGCGCTTGGGCTCCGGCAGGCGGTCCGCCTCCAGAGTCAGCACAATTCCCTCGGTATGGCGATTCCCCGCGCCGAAGGGTACGACCACCCGCATACCGGGGCGCAGGGTGTCCGCAACCTCCTCCGGCACCGTATAGTCGTACGGTTTGTCGATGGCATAGGTAGCGGCGTTCAGCGCGATCTTTACCACCAATATTCCCGCCATCCACATTCCCCCCGCCTGTGTTACATTGGTCCATGGACAGGGGGAGGCAAGTGGCAGTTGGTCTTTCCTGCCGCTTGCCTCCCTCTCCCGCTCTTGTTATGCTTCTTCCTCTTCGTCCTTCAGGTCCAGCTTCCCCTCGGCCACCTCACGGATGGCAATGGTCACCGGCTTATCATCCAGGGACAGTCCGGCCTCCTCTGCCTCGCTGGCCACCTGCCGGGCCCGCTGCGCCACCACATTTACCAGCATATAGCGGCTGGGCACCTGCTTGAGCAGTTGATTCATGGGGGGTTCGAGCATCATATTTGATCAGACTCCTTCTACAAAATTCATACGGTTTCTGGTGCGGCAATCTTCAGCGGTCAATATCGCAATAATTTCCGCCGCCGCGTCGGATACCTTGTCGTTCACCACCAGATAGTCGTAGTTGGGGATCTCCTGGTACTCCTCCTTGGCCTTGCGCAGCCGGCCCTGGATAACCTCCTCCTGATCGGTGGCACGGCGGTGGAGACGGCGGGAGAGCTCCTCAAAAGAGGGTGGGACAATGAAAATGAATACCGCGTCGGGACATTTGGCCCGGACCTTGGCTGCGCCCTGCACCTCGATATCCAGCAGCACGTCAATTCCGGCGTCCAGCTTTTCCCGGATTACCTTCAAAGAAGTACCGTAGTAATTATGGACATATTCTGCGTATTCCAACAGCTCTTCGTTGGCGATCATCCGCTCAAAGGTCGCCCGATCCACAAAGTGATAGTTGACCCCGTCCGCCTCGCCTACCCGGGGCTGCCGGGTGGTGAAGGACACGGAAAAATAGATGTCCTGCCGTTCGCTCAAAAGCTCTGAAATGACAGTGCTCTTTCCCACACCGGAGGGGCCAGACAACACAATCAGCTGTCCACGGGTCTTTTTCTTCACACTCACGCCTCCTCGCTTTCCTCTGCGGCCGGCTCGGACTCCTTGCCGCCCAAGCGCCCCGCCACGGTCTCCGGCTGCAGCGCGGAGAGCACGATGTGGTCGCTGTCCATAATCAGCACCGCCCGGGTACGCCGGCCATAAGTGGCGTCAATCAGTACCCCGCGGTCCCGGGCCTCCTGCACCATACGTTTGATGGGGGCCGACTCCGGACTGACTATGGCAATCAGCCGCCCTGCGGAAACCATATTGCCAAAGCCGATATTGATGAGTTTCACCGAAAAACACCGCCCTATTCCATGTTCTGGATCTGTTCCCGGATCTTCTCGATCTCGGCCTTGATATCCACCACATAGCCGGCGGTTTCAATGTCGTTGCACTTGGAGCCGATGGTGTTGGCCTCCCGGTTGAACTCCTGAATCAGGAAATCCAGCTTGCGGCCGATGGCGCCTTCCTGCTGCAAAAGATGGCGCAGCTGGGACAGATGGCTGCGCAGGCGCACCGTCTCCTCGTCCACTGCCACCTTGTCGGCGTAGATGGCCGCCTCCGTGAGGATCCGGCTCTCATCCAGCTGGGTATTCTGCAGTACCTCCGCCATTTTGGCCGTCAGCCGGGCCCGGTAATCGGCCACAATGCCGGGAGAGCGAACCTCCACCTTGGACACCAGGCCCTCAATGGAAGCCGCCCGGCTCAGCACATCCTGGCCCAGCTTCTCCCCTTCCCGCAGGCGCATGGCGTCAAAATCCCGCAGAGCCAGCTCCAAAACAGAGCAGATGTCCGCCGATACCGCCTCCAGGTCCTCCTGCGTTTTCTCCACCAGGAACACATCCTGGAACCGGGACATCAGGGAGACAGAAATATCATCCTTCAGGCCATAGGCATCCCGCAGGGCGCACAGGGCGGCATAGTATCCATCGGCCACCGGCCGGTTTACCGAAATAGATACATCGCCGCTCTCCGAGGGACCGATGGTGATAAACACATCCACCTTGCCCCGGGAAATATGGGACTGCACCGCCGCCTTGATCGCGTCCTCGGCAAACACATAAATCCGGGGCAGCTTGACGGTGCAGTCCAAATAGCGGTTGTTGACGGAGCGCACCTCCACGGTGATGGGCCGGCCATGGAGCACGGCCTCCCCCCTGCCGTAACCTGTCATGCTCTTGATCAAACCAGGTTCCCCCTTATTCCTTCTGTCCTATCAGCCCCACAGGGCACAAAAGCTTTCAGAAAAGTATACCAGATCAGGTCCTTTTTCGCAAGACCCTGTCCACCCGCGCCATATACAGGCCAATGAGTTTGGAAAAGCCCACATCATAAATGACAAAGGCCACGTTACCCGCAGCAAAGATAAGCCAGTTCCCTTCCAGCCCAGCGGGCAAAAAGGGCAGCAGCAGTTCCCGCAGGCCAAGCAAAAGAACGGCCAGGATGCCGTTAAAGACCAGCAGCTTGCACACCCACTCCAAAGCCCGGTTGGGCAGCCGCTCCAGAAGGGATTTCAGCATGGGCCACAGGCCGAAGAACAGCAGATAGAGGATGACGCAGCTCTTGTTGGGCAGCAGCAAAAGGCCCAGAATACCCGTTGCGCCGTAGCTGAAGAAGCCCGCGCCCAGGCCTGACGACACCACCGCTCCGGCGGGAAATACCCCCGCAATGGCGGTAATGCCCAGCCGCGCCATGGGCGACAGGGTGGATAGGTAGAGGAACGCCAGAGAAAGCGCGGTAATCATGCCTACCAGGGCCACCTGGTTGGCGCTTCCCCGATCCCGTCTCTTTGCCATGGCTCAGTACCCGCAGCCGCCGCACATGCAGTTGAGGCACAGGCAGGCGGAGCACAGATCACAGGCATCCATACCGCCTCCATACCCATAGGGACGGTAGGCCTGTCCTCCCTGGCGCATCATCATCAGCGCCTGACGGTATTCCCCATTGGATGGGTCCATGTTGCAGGCCATCTGGAAATGCTGGGTGGCCTCGTCCAGCCAGCCCTTCCGGTAGGCGATGGAGCCGGAGAGAAAATGCCACTCCGCATCCTGGGAAGGCGCGTTGCGCAGCAGCTGTTCAGCCCGGCTGATATCTCCCATATTGATGGCCTGGCGGACCTGGTTATACAGGCTGCCGGAGGAGGTACCGGAATACTGCTGCTGATAGCTGCCGCGGTAGGCGCTCTGCCCCTGATGCCCGCCGGAATTGCCGCCGCCGCTGCGCATCCGGTTGATGGTATCGTAGGCCTCGTTGATCTCCTTCATCTTCTCCTCTGCCAGATCAGCCAAAGGATTGTTCTGGTAATTATCCGGATGATACTTACGCGCCAGCTCCCGATAGGCCCGCTTGATCTCCTCGTCGCTGGCGTCCGGCTTGACACCCAATACGCTATACGGATCACTCATGTACGCTGTCTCCTGTTTCTATGATTGGCGGTCTTCCAACGGCCGGAAAACACCAGCTCTTCCACTGCCGGAAGGCCCAAATACAGAATATTTTCCACCGTACCCTGCCAGTATCCCAGCTCCAGCAGCGCTCCGGCAGAGCGGGCCAGATTCAGGGAATGGCGGAGGGTTGTACGCAGATACTCCCGGTTCTCCTTCTCCTGGCCGGGAAAGCGGGCGGCAATGGGGTTATACCCGCCCCGGCGCTTATCCTCCTCCAGGTCGTCCCAGGCGTCCACCAGGTAGATCCACCGCCCCACATGATAGAGCAGCTGCTCCAATGCCCGGCGGCGGGCCTGCTCCCCTTCCGCCGGAGCGGCGGCAGCCAGAATTTTGGCAAAGGTGTCCGCTGTCCGGTCCAGAGAGGTGCTGCTCTCCCGCTCCAGTTGCTGGAGCGCTTCCAGATTCTCACGCACCGCCCGGTCAAACTCCGGCCGGTTGGCCGCCGCCCGGCGATAACTGCCCGAAAACAGGCGGCATAAAAGCCGGGCCCCATTTTTCTTCCAGAAAGAGCCATCAGCGACCGTATCCCGCAACTTCCAGTAGGTCAAAATCGTGCCCGCATCTGCTGCGGCGTCCACACCTCCACCGGAGGCGCAGTTCTTCTTTCTGCACCAGAACCGGGCGGGGCATGCGTGCCGCTGGGTCACGGGCTTGTCCCCATCCAGCAGCATGGCCAGAAAGGTAAAGTCGTAGTTGAGAAACATACGGGCCAAAAAGCCATGCCGCCTGCCCAGTGCCTGGCACAGTCCGCAGTAAAGGGCTTCATAATCCCGCTGCTCCCGCACCTTCAGTTCGTCCCGATAGGGGCGGACATATCCAAACATCAGTCCTGGGGGTTGATGGCGGTAATGCAGAAGGTAATGGACTGGTTCCGGCGTACCTGGCGGTCCAGCAGAACAGCCAGCAGCACGCCCACGGCAAACCCGCATCCGCCGACGGCGGCGCTGACCCCCCCGCCCAACTGGGCAGCGGCACACAGAAAATAGCCCAGGAAAAACAGAAGGAACGGCACCAGATAGACCACCACCGCCGCTTTCAGCACGCCACCAGTAGAGGATTCCACCCGCACCATGTCTCCCGGCATGGCCCGCACCGGATTTGCGGCTACTACCGACACGGTGGAGCTGACCATCAGCTCGCTGCATCCGCCTCCGCATTTGGAACAATCGTGGCCGCAGGCGGACTGCCGCTTGACGGATACCTCCGCAGTACCGTTTTCCAAAACCCGGGTCACTTTTGCTGTTTGAATCATGGTATCACCTTTTATCATTCTCTTGTGATGGAGACCACAATATTGTAATCTCCCACCACGCCTACATCGCTGCTCCCGTCCAGATACACCTTGACGGGAACGGTCTGGTTTCCGGTGGACAGCTCCACCTCGGACAGATCCGCCACAATCCGCAGCTGGGAGGAGGTCACAGCCTCCACCGCCTCTGCCGTGCCCCGGATCTGCACGCTGCAGGATTTTGTCACCGCATCCGCCTGATAGCCGTCCGGCTTGTTGATGAAGCTGATGTTGCTGGCCTGCAGAACCTTTGTGGTCAGCCCCTTGACGGTGACGGTTACCTTTGCCTCTGTAATGCCGCTGACATTGGTGAGGGCGGAATCCAACTGGATGGGCATGGTCTGGGTCAGGCTGCCAAACACGTCGGACAGATCAATCTCACCCAGGCTGATGCTGTCCAGATTCTCCAGATCCGCATCACTGCCAGACACCATAATGGTATCCGGGTCAATCTCAATCTCCACGTCATCCTCGGTGGCTCCGCCGCCGGGGATGATATCCACCGTCAGCTTGATCTCCTTGAGCTTCTCCACCGGCACAGTGACCAGTATAGTTTCCGGCTCCGTTTCCAGTTCCTCAGCATACACCGGCTCGCCATTGTAGTCAATCAGCGTATAGCTGGTATCCTGACTGTAGGTGGCGTTCATATCCGTCTGAGTTACCGTAACCCGGGCATAGTCGATCTGGTCCACCAACTCCTCCGGTCCGCTGACCGTGACTTTTTCCGGCGCCATGGAGAACTCGCCACGCTGGTAGCCCTCCGCCACGCTGCCCTCAAAGACACCACGGACCTCCACCTCTTTGCTGGTCCATTTGGAAACAGTAAACACAATGGTGCTGGGGCTGGTATACTGCAAATCAATCGAGTCGGAGGCCGTAATGGACCGGGGATAGCTGATATTGCGGGAGGTAATGCTCACACTCTGCTCACCCGGCTCTGTGATGCCAGACACGTCAACGGTAACGGTGGTCTCACCCTGATTCAGGCGGGTCCACACGTCATTCCGGGCCCGGATGCGCAGGGACACGGTCTGTTCAGCCCCTGCCGAGATCGTCAGCCCCCGCTCTTCCAGCTTTTCCAGCCCGCTGAACGTCACCTGTACGCCGCTCAGGGTGCTGGTTTTCATGGGATTGGCCTCTTTGCCCACGTAGATCCACAGGACAAAGGCAAGCAAAAGGGAGATAACAATATAAAACCATCTGCTGTCAGTGATCTTTTTCCCCATTCTGCTTCTCCCCCTTTCCTGCCCGGAATAGGTTGGCCAACTTGAATTTGGGCGCAGTCTCCGTATCCTCCCGCTCGGGAAGCAGTTCATTGCGCAGCAGGCGCTCCAGCGTCTCCGGCGCCAGGTGCCGCTTGAGCATGCCGCCCACCGCCACAGAAATGGAGCCGGTCTCCTCCGAGACAATGGCCACCACCGCGTCGGTGTGCTCGCTGGCGCCGATACCTGCCCGGTGGCGCATGCCCAGCTCCCGGGACAGGTTTACGTTGCCCGACATGGGGAGCATGCAGCCTGCCCCCACGATACGGCCGCCCCGGACAATCACCGCCCCATCGTGGAGGGGCGCTTTGTTCCAGAAAATATTTTTCAGCAGTTCGGCGTTTACCGAACAGTCCAGGGCCGTTCCGGTCTTAATGGCATCCTCCAGCATATTTTTTCGCTCAAACACCATAAGCGCGCCGGTTTTGGATTTGGACAAGGAAGTATAGGCCTCCACGGTTTGGGTGATGGCGCTGTCCAGTTCGTTGCGCTCTTCAGCATGGGTGAATACCTCGCCCAGATTGGTGCGGCCCATCTGTTCCAGAAACCGGCGGATCTCCGGCTGAAAGAGAATGACCAGGGCCAGGGCACCGTACTCCACGATCCTCCCCATCAGGAAGTTCACTGTATTGAGCTGCAGCGCCCCCGACACCAGCAGGGCCACCAGCAGCAGCAGAATGCCCTTGGCCACCGCCCCTGTGCTGGTACGCCGGATAAACATGATAACCTTATAGATGATAAAGGCCATGATGAGGATGTCAATGAGGTCAAAGACGCTGAACGGCGTCACCATCCCCTTGAGCTGCTGCAGCAGGTATAAAATTCCTTCCATTTTCCTCATCTCCCGCACGCCCGGTCCAGGCGTCCCACTTCCCTTTAACTAAGATATTATACTGTATTCCCAGGCGCTTTACAAGTATTACAGGACAGGGGAAAATCAATTTTCTGTAAACAAACCACACAGCGGCCTCCGGCGGCTTTTTCCCTTTTATGAGGGGAAAAGCCGCCGAAAACCGCTGCCATTATTCCCGGCCAAGCCGGGACAGGACGTATATCAGGCGCTCGATCTCGGCGGGTGTGTTGAAGTCAGAGACACTGAGGCGCACCGTGCCGGTCTCCAGCGTACCGGCAGATTGATGGGCCGTGGGTGCGCAGTGCAGGCCTGCCCGAACCGCAATCCCATGCCGGCCCAGCAGCTCGCCTACCTCTTCGCAGTCCATCCCCTTGACCCGGAAGGACAGCACCCCCGCCTGGTCCACGGGATTTTCCGCCTCGTAAACCTGCAGGTCGGGCAAAGCTGCCAGCCCACGGGCCGCCTGCCGGATCAGCCGCCGCTCTCTGCGGAGAATGGCCTCCGTCCCCCTGGAGCGCACATACCGCAGCCCCTCCAGCAGACCCGCGATACCCGGCATATTATGGGTGCCCGCCTCCAGCCGGTCGGGCAAAAAGTCCGGCATGGTCTGAAGCGCGGAAAGGCTGCCCGTTCCCCCTTCCAGCAGAGGCTCCGGCTGGCCCTCTCCACAGAGCAAAAGCCCGGTACCCTGGGGACCATAAAGGCCCTTGTGGCCAGGCATGGCGATAAAGGCCGCATTGAGCTGCTCCTGCCGCACCGGAAGGCATCCGGCAGACTGAGAGGCGTCCAGAATAAACGGGACGCCCCGCCTTCTGCAAAGGCCTGCAATCTCCTCTACCGGCAGGACAAAGCCAAAGACGTTGGATACATGGGTGCAGATAGCCGCCTTCGCCCCATCCTCCAGAGCCTGTTCAAAAGCGGCCAGCTGCGCCGCCCGGTCAAACAGCGGGCCGCCGGCCACCACCACTTCAGCGTCCAGGCCGTGTAGCGGCCGGGTGACCGCGTTGTGTTCCCATCCGGAGATCAACACCCGGTCTCCAGCCCGCACCAGGGAGCGGATGGCAATATTCAGGCCATGGGTGGCATTCAGGGTAAAAACAACCCGCTCCGGGTCGGAAACGCCAAAAAGCTCCGCCGCCGCCCGGCGGCAGGCGAAGGCGGTCTCCGCCGCACGCATGGCGGGCTGGTGCCCTCCCCGTCCGGGAGAGGCCATATGGGTCATGGCATAGGCCGCGGCCCTTGGAACCGCAGGCGGTTTCTGCATGGTGGTAGCCGCACTATCCAGATAGATCAAAGGAGTACCTCCTCATAACTGCCCTCTCCCTTCATCAGAAACACCCGCTTGGGAGGCAGTCCCACCCGATTGAGAATCAGCAGCGCATTCCGCAGATTCCGTTCCGACACCTTTACGCTATGGCTGCATCCCTCCTGGTCAATGGCCCGGGGCGAGCGGCGGATATGGGCCGTGATCCCCGCCCGCTCCAGCGCGGCGGCTGTCCGCTGGGCGTAGGTCAGGGAGCGGCATATGATAAGATAATATACCATGATAAAAAACGCTCCTCTCGCACCATTGTATGTGCGAAAGGAGCGTCTTGCGACTACATTTCTTCCAGCAGGCAGACCGCATGGGCGGCCATGCCCGCCCCGCTGCCGGTAAAGCCCAACTTTTCCTCTGTGGTAGCCTTTACATTCACCCGGTCCACTGGCACACCCATACGCCGGGCCAGATTCTCCCGCATCTGCGGGATATGGGGCGCCAGCTTGGGACGCTGGGCCAAAATGGTGGCATCCACATTGCCCACCCGGAACCCCGCCGCCCTCAGCATCTCCATGACGGTGTCCAGCAGCCCCAGGCTGTCCGCACCGGCATAGGCCGAGTCAGTATCAGGAAAGGCCTTTCCGATGTCCCCCAGTCCCGCCGCTCCCAGCAGCGCGTCCATGACAGCGTGGGTGAGTACGTCCGCGTCGGAGTGGCCCAGAAGCCCCCGCTCAAAGGGGATCTCCACCCCGCCTAAAATCAGTTTTCTGCCCTCGGTGAGCTGGTGTACGTCATACCCATGCCCGATTCTCATGCCTCGTCCTCCCATCCCAGCAGCGCCTCCGCCACAGCCAGGTCCTCCGGCGTGGTGATTTTCAAATTGCGATAGTCTCCCTGGGTGAGGGCCACGCCAATCCCCAGCCGTTCCACCGCGGAGCAGTCGTCGGTCAGCTCCGCGCCCTCCTCCAATGCCTTGATCAGAGCGGTGCGGATCAGATCCCCCTGGAACACCTGGGGGGTCTGGATTGCAAAAAGCTCAGAGCGGTTCAGCGTTGCCTCCACCACACCGTCCCGGGCTCGCTTGATGGTGTCCTTGACCGGTACCGCCGGCGCGGCCGCCCCACACTGAGCGGCGCGGACGATAGCACGCTCCAGTACCTCCTGGCTGACCAGGGGGCGGGCGCCGTCATGAATGGCGATCAGCTCCGCCTGACCGCTCACCTCCCGCACTCCATTGAGCACAGAATGGGTCCGGCTCTCCCCACCCGGAACCACCTTTGTAATCTTTTGAAAGCCATAGTCCCTGCACAGCTGGCCGATTGGTACGATCAGCTCTCGCCGGGTCACAATGACGATTTCCGTTATGTAAGGGCAAAGCTCCAGAGCCCGCAGGGTGTGGGCCAAGACCGGCTGCTCTCCCAGAGGAGACAGGATCTTGTCCCGCCCGGCCATCCGGGTGGAGCTGCCCGCGGCAGGCACCACGGCGGCGCAGAGGATCTCCTGGGGCTTTTTTTTGTGAAACAGACGTGAAAACAGACCTGCCATTGGCTCCCCCTCTCCAAAAAAACACGGGCGGCCGCGGCGGGCCGCCCCTACTGCGATTCTATTACGCCAAAGCTGTATTGATGCGGGCCTCCACATCCTCATAGCTGGCGTTTTGCGACAGGACAATCTCAGAAATCAGAATCTGCTTGGCAGAGTGGAGCATTTTCCGTTCCCCGGTAGACAGCCCGCGCTCCTCCTCCCGAAGCACCAGGCCCTTCACAACCCGGGCCACCTCCAGCAGGTCGCCGCTTTTCAGGCGGAGCATATTCTCCCGGTAGCGCCGGTTCCAGTTGGAGGTCATGTCCACCTCGATGCCGGGTATGGCTGCGATGACCCGGTCCGCCTCCTCCTGCCGCACCACCGGGCGTACGCCAATCTCCTCGCTGTGCTCCGTGGGGATCATGACCAGCATACCGCCCACAGGAAGCTTGAGAATATAGTACTCCCGCACCACACCGTTGACCTTTTTCTGCACAATGCTGTCAATCACACCAGCACCATGCATCGGGTGAACAATTTTGTCCCCTACCTGAAACACGATCCCACCTCCCGAGCGCCAAATCAACTCCAATTCGTATAATTGTATGTGCTTATGTTTTTATTATAGCCACATTTTAGTACCATTGCAAGCAAATTTCTGTTTTCTCTCTGTAAAAGTTCAAAAAAACCGCGCCGTTTCCCTTTGAGAAACGGCGCGGCAGGCGCATATAAGATTACTCCTCGTTGTCACCGTCGGACTCGGCGGAGTCGTCAGCATCCTGACCCTCCAGCAGAGCGCGGATGGAGAGGGAAACCTTCTGCTTATCATAGTCGATGTCGATGATCTTCACATCCACCATCTGACCCTCGCTGAGCACGTCGCCGGGCTTGTCAATGCGATGGTCGGCAATCTGGGAGATGTGGATCAGGCCGTCCACGCCGGGCACGATCTCAGCAAAGGCGCCGAAGGTCATCAGCTTGACCACCCGGACATTGGCCACGTCACCGGGCTGATACTTGCCGGTGAACACCTCCCAGGGGTTCTGGGTGCGGTCCTTCATGCCCAGGGAGATCTTCTTCTTATCCCGGTCGAAGGAGATCACATACACCTCAACGGTGTCGCCCACAGAGACGACCTCGGAGGGATGCTTGATGCGGGACCAGGACAGCTCGGAGATGTGGACCATGCCGTCCACGCCGCCGATGTCCACGAAGGCGCCGTAAGAGGTCAGGCTCTTCACGGTGCCGGTGTAGCGCTTGCCCTCCTCAATGTTGGCCCACACCTCGGCGGCCTTGGCGGCCCGCTCCTCAGCCTCAACGGCACGGATGGAGCCCACCACCCGCTTACGGGCGCGGTTGACCTCGGTGATGCGCAGGCGCACCTTCTGCTTGACCAGCTGGCTCATGGGCGTATCCCGGGGCAGACCGGTCTGGGAGGCGGGCACAAAGACCCGGACGCCCTTGATGGAGACAACGACGCCGCCCTTGTTCTCCTCGGTAACGACACCCTCCACAGTGGTGTGGTCCTCCTTAGCCTGCTCGATGTCTTCCCAGCTCTTCACGGTGTCAAGGCGCTTCTTGGAGAGGGTAACCACACCCTCCTGGTCGTTCACGCGCATGACATAGGTTTCGATCTCATCGCCGACTTTTACCAGATCCTCGACCTTGACCGTAGGGTCGTCGGTCAGCTCGGACACCGGTATGTAACCGGCGTGCTTGGTACCAAGATCAACATAGATCTCAGTAGGCGTAATCCCAGTGACAACGCCCGTAACCTTCTCCCCTGTATTTAAAGTCTTGATCGATTTCTCCAGCATTTCAGCAAAGGATTCCTCGATCTCAATGTTTTCGTCGCTCATTTTGTCATAGACCTCCTTTATAATCCACTCAGGCGTGGACGCGCCCGCAGTGATTCCAATAGAAGCCTTCCGACACAGGGTGGAAGGTTCCAGCTCTGCCGCCCGCTCGATCCAAACGACCTTGGGACAGAGCGCCTCGCATAACTCGGCCAGCCGTTTGGTGTTGGAGCTTTCCCGCCCTCCGATGACGACCACAGCATCGGATCTGGCGGCCAGCGCCTGTGCCTCGGACTGCCGCTTATACGTAGCATTACATATTGTATCAAAAATTTTTAAGTTTGTACACTCTTTTTTTGCTTTTTCTACGCACTTATCCCAAATTATCTGAGTCGAGGTGGTTTGGGACACCATGGTAACCGGCAGATTCCGGCGCTCCGGCTCCCCTTCCAGCCAGTCTGAGAGGGCCTGCACGCCTTCAAATACCAGCGGACGGGCGCACCAGCCCGCGATGGCAGCCACCTCCGGGTGGGTGGGGCTGCCAATAATTACCATTTGCCGTCCCGCCTCTTCCGCCTGGGAGACGATCTGATGGATCCGGGACACATTGGGACAGGTGGCGTCAATCAGCGGGCATCCCCGCTCTGCCAGCGCCTCATAGGCGGCCCTTCCCTCTCCGTGGGAGCGGATGATCACCGCCGTGCCCGGCTCCGCCTCCTCCGGACGCTGGATGAGTCCCACACCCAGGGAGGCAAGATACTCAATCACACTGTTGTTGTGAATAATGGGGCCCAGCATGACACAGGCCCGGCCCTGCTCCGCCGCCTGCTCCGCCATCCGAACCGCCCGGCGGACCCCATAGCAAAACCCGGCGGACTTGGCCAGCTCCAGCTTCATCGTCCCGCCTGAGGCTGCAGCGCCTCGATGCGGGCCATAACCTCACCGGCAATGGCCCGATACTCCTCCGGCGTGCCCCGTTTCCCCGCGATAACCGGCTGATAGGGCTCTCCGATGACCACCTGATTCCACCGGAACCAGCGCTTTTCGGCAGGAATGTAGATGGGAACGATGGGAACGCCGGTACGTGTGGCCAGCATGGCCGCTCCGGTTTTGGCATCTCCGAAATCCCCGTCCTGATGCCGGGTTCCCTCCGGGAACATCAGCAGCAGCTCGCCATTTTTCAGGTACTTCATGGCGGTTTTGATAGCGCCGATGTCCGCCTGGCCCCGCTTCACCCCGAAAATGCCGCCGTGCTTTAAAATCCAGCCAATGATGGGCCAGTGCATGACCTCTTCCTTGGCCATCACATGGATCTGATGCTTGAGTCCCAGGGCATAGGCCACAAACAGCGGATCGCTCATCCGGGTATGGTTGGCACAAAGCAGCGCCCCGCCCTGGGGGAAATTCTGCTTGTTGATGCACTTCGTGGGCTTGAAAATGCGGAATACCGGCCAGAGAACCAGGTACGCCAGGAAATAGACGATGTTCATGCCTGCAGTCGCTCCTTTGCGATCTGTATCAGGAGCGTCAGACTTTGCTCCAAATCCTTGTCTGTGGTATCAGCCAGCACCGCATCCTCCGCCTGACGCAGAGGCGCTGCCGCTCGGTGGGTGTCCCTGTCGTCCCGCTCCAGAACATCCCGGAGTACCGTCTCAAAATCGGTCTCCTGCCCCCGCTCCTGCAGCTCCAGCCAGCGGCGGCGGGCCCTGGCCTCCGGGGCGGCGGTAAGGAAAATCTTCACATCCGCCTCGGGCAGCACCACAGTGCCGATATCCCGGCCGTCCATGACCACATCGTGGCTGCGCGCCAGCCCCCGCTGCTGCTCCATCAGAAACGCCCGCACCTCCGGAATGGCGGACACGCTGGAGGTATAGTCTGATATCTCATGCCGGCGGATGGCCTGCGTCACGTCCTCGCCGTTGAGGTACATATGCTGCAGCCCGTCTTCTCCGTAGGCCAGACGGATCTCCATGTCCTTAAGCAGAGCGATGACCGCCCCGGCGTCCTTGGGATCCGTACCAGTACGGAAGGCCTGCAGCCCCACCGTGCGGTAAATGGCCCCCGTATCCACATACAAAAACCCCAGCGCCTCCGCCAGGCGCTTGGCCAGGGTGGATTTCCCCGCACCGGAGGGCCCGTCAATGGCAATGCTTCTGTGTTTTGTCACGTTTATATGCCTCCTTAGCCCAGCGCCCGCTCTCCCGCGCTCTCCCCTGCCGCCCGGCCGGTAGACCAGGCAATCTGCAGGTTAAAGCCGCCGGTATAGGCGTCTGCATCCAGCACCTCTCCGGCAAAATAGACGCCCGGCGCCAGCTTTGATTCCATGGTAGTGGGATTGACCTCCGAAACCTTGACGCCGCCGGAGGTGACGATGGCCTCCTCTACCGGGCGTGGTCCGCTGATATCAATTCGAATACCCTTCAGGGTCTCCAGCAGCCTGCGCCGTTGAGCCCGGGTAACAGAATGGGCCTTCAAATCCCCCGGTATCCCGGTCAGCTCCAACAGCACGGGTACCATCAGGCGGGGGACCAGGCCTTCCACCACATGGCAGAAGTCCCGGTTGGACTGCTCCTCCAGATCCCGCAGCAGCCGCTGGTCCAGCTTCTCCTCATCCAGAGCCGGTTTCAGATCCAATCGGATGTAATAGTGTTCCCGCTCATAATTGCGCATATGAGCGGACGCAGTGAGAATCAGCGGCCCGGACAGGCCGAAGTGGGTAAAAAGCAACTCTCCCTGCTCGGCATATATGGTCTTTTTCTTGTCCGTTTTGACCTGAATGGCCACATTTCGCAGGCTGAGCCCCTGCATGCGGGCGCAAAAAGACTGCTCCGCCACCAAAGGTACCAGAGAAGCCCTGGGCGGGAGCACCGTGTGACCCAGCTCCTGTGCCATCTGATAGCCGTCCCCGGTGGAGCCGGTCAGCGGATAGGATACCCCTCCGGTAGCCACCACGACCGCCCGGCAGGGATAGAAGCCCTGTTCCCCTTCTACACCTTCCAAAAGCGTTTCCGTCCGGCGCAGCTCCTGTGCCCGGTCCTGCACAATGGATACGCCAGCCCGGCGCAAGGCGTGAAGCAGGGCGTCTATGATGTCCGCCGCCCTGTCCGACTGGGGGAAAACCCGGTTTCCCCGCTCGGTTTTCAGGGGCACTCCCTGGCGCTGAAAAAATTCCTTGACCTGCTCGGGCGGAAAACGGGTGATGGCGCTGGTGAGAAACCGGCTGTTCTGCGGAATGTTCCGCAGTACCTCCTGAGGTGTGCAGTCGTTGGTCACATTGCAGCGGCCTTTTCCCGTAATATATAGCTTCCGCCCCAGCTTTGGGTTGCGCTCCAGCAGTGTGACGGACGCTCCTTTTTCCGCGGCGGCCAGCGCCGCCATACATCCGGCGGCTCCCCCGCCGATTACTACCACATCACTCAATGACTGGCTTCCACCTTTTCATATACCTCATATTCATCCCAGATCCGCTCCAGATCCGCGAAGGTTTTGGACAGGTCCTCATTCTTCTTCCGGCCGATGGACACGATCAGCGCGTTAATCAGGCTGAGCGGAGCCACCAGAGAGTCCACAAACGAGGCCATATCGCTCTTGGCAAGCAGGCAGTGAGTGGAATACTGCACCAGCGGAGAGGTCTCGCTGTCGGTAAGGGCGATGGCGGTGGCTCCCCGGTCGTGAGCAAACTGCATGGCCGTCACCGTGCGGCGGGAATAGCGGGGAAAGCTGATGCCAATGATCACGTCTCCCGGCCCGATGCGCAGCAGCTGTTCAAACACCTCACTGATAGAGGTTGTGTGTACAATGGTCACCTGCTCAAAAATCAAGTTGAAATAGAACCCCAGAAAACTGGCCAGAGCCGCGGCCGAGCGCACGCCCAGAATATAGATATGCCGGGCGTTCACAATCGCATCCACCGATTGGCTGAACTCCTCCCGATTCATCTCGTCCATGGTCATATGGATCTTCTCCACGTCCGACTGCATCACCATAGACAAAATATCGTGGTCTCCGATGCGGTCGTTGGATACCTCGATGCGCTGAATGGTGGTCAGCTTGCTGCGGATCATCTCCTGCAATGCTTTCTGCATGGCGGGATACCCGTCATAGCCCAGCTCGGCGGCAAACCGTACGACGGTGGACTCGCTGACCTTTACCGTTTTGCCCAGCTTGCTGGCCGTCATGAACGCCGCCTTATCATAGGACTCCAGAATATAATTCGCAATCAGCTTCTGGCCCTTGGAAAACGTGGCCATGTTGCTCTGAATCACCGACAAGATGTCCTTGGACATAGATGAAACCTCCCGGGCCCGCACCAATCTCTGGCGGACTTCTTCCGCAAACGCATCCTTGCGCATGCAAAAATTTCAGTAAATAATATCATACCGGGCTTTTGGTCGAAAAGCAATCCTTTTTTGCAAGTAAACCTGTTTTCCCTGCAAATCACTTTCCGTTTTCTGTGCTTTCATCCAGCAACTGGGCCAGCTCGCCTTCCGTCAGCACCCGCCAGCGGCCCACGGGCAGATTTCCCAGGGTCAAGCCGCCTTCCCGGACCCGGCGCAGACGGGTCACGTTCAGCCCCGCAATGGCGCACATCCGCCGCACCTGCCGGTTCCGGCCCTCGTGGATCACGACGGACAGCACCCCCGCTTTTACCGGCTGTACCCTGGCGGGGTGAAGTGGTACGCCGTCCAGCGTCATGGGACCCCGCAGAATGGGAATGGCCCGCTCCAGGTCCCCCTCCACCCAGACATGGTACTCCTTCTCCACCTCATGGCTGGGATGGAGCAGCTTCTGGGTGAGGCCACCGTCGTCAGTCAGCAGGAGCAGTCCCTCCGAGTCCAGGTCCAGTCTTCCCACCGGCCACACCCTGGCCCCGCATCCGGACACCAGCTGGGCCACCGTTTTGCGGCCCTTTTCATCAGAGAGGGTGGTCACGTAGCCCCTGGGCTTATTCAGCATCAGATAAGTACGCCGCTCCAGCGGCGGAAGGAGCCTGCCGTCCACCCGGATCTCGTCCCGCTCCGGATCGGCCTTGTCCCCCACCTGGGCCGGCCGGCCATTGACGGTAACCCGCCCTGCCGCCAGATAGGCCTCCGCCGTCCTCCGGGAGACCACTCCCCGAGCGGACAGCAGCTTCTGCAGCCGTTGCTCCATCTCTCGCCTCTTTTCCGCAGGAAAGGCCTGCCGGACTACGGCAGACCTTTCCCGCTCCCTATTTTCTATCATTTGCTCAAAAATCGCTGCAGCCAGCCCTGAGGCGCTCTGTCGTCCGCCGCGGCGGTCTGGTAGACCAACGGTACCCGGAGGACCGGCTCCTGTTCCAGGCTGAGCACCAGCTCCCCGGCCAGACTCCCGGCTGTTACCGGAGCCTCCACCTGCTGGGGCAGCTGAACCCGGGCGGTCAGCTCCTCCCCTTCCGCCAGCGGGTAATAGACCTCTTCCGTCACCCCTGCCGTAACCATGGGGCACAGGCTGTTGGGCACCGGCAGAGACCAGCTCTCCTGCGGCCCCGCCGCCAGACACCTGGGATAGCGGGCAAATCCATAGTCAAACAGAGCCGCATGGTCCGCCCAGTCGTTGGGATCGTTCAGGGTCACGACAATCAGCTCCTGCCCGTCCCGCATAGCGCTGGACACCAGGGTGCGCCCCGCTTCGTCGGTATAGCCCGTCTTCAGGCCGGTACAGCCCTCATAGAGCCACAGCAGCTTGTTGTGGTTGGCCAGATACCGTCCGGCCACATTCATGGTTTTGGTCCCCACGATCCGCCGCAGTTCCTCCCGCTCCAGTACCGCCCGGGCCAGCAAAGCCATATCATAGGCGGTGGAATAGTGCTCCGGGTCATCCAGCCCATTGGGATTTGCAAAATGGGTATGCTCCATGCCCAACCGGGCCGCCGTCTCGTTCATCCGGGCGACAAATTCCTCCACCGTCTGACAGCAGCTGCCCGCAATGGCCAGGGCCGCGTCGTTCCCGGAGGAGAGTAGAAGTCCGTACAGCAGCGCCTCCATGGTCAGCTGTTCTTCGGGCTTGAGGTACATGGAGGACCCCTCTATCCCCGTCCACTCCCGCCGGACCGTCACTTCCCGGGACAGATCAGGACACAGCTCCACCGCCACCAGCGCTGTCATCAGTTTGGTAATACTGGCAATGGGACGTGGCTGGTCGGCGTTTTGGGTGTAGAGCACCCGCCCGCTCTCCCGGTCCATCAAAACAGCGGCGGAGGCGGAGATATTCAGCCCCTCCGCACCCCGGACAGGGGTTGTACATAGTATCGCGGCCAGCAACAGGGCAATGATACGCTTCAAGCAGCATCACCTCACACAGATGCCGCTAGTATGCGTTTTACCACTCCACTTTATCCGCCGGGCCCGCCGGAGGCTCGGTGGATTTTTTATCCTGCTGCTTGTCAATAAAGTCGGTGATCTTGTCAACCACTTCGGGCACCATCTCCACCACACGGTCTACCGTGTTCCCCGGCGGAGGCGCCACAGGCATCAGTTTTACAGTGTCTCCCTTTACGATGAGGAAGGCCACGGGAGAGAGATTCATCCCCGCACCGCTGCCGCCGCCAAAGGAGTTGTCGCCCTCCGCCTTTTGATTCTTGGAGACAAAGTCGCTGCCGCCGGAGGCGAATCCCACCGACAGCTTGGAGATGGGGATGATGGTAACCTCTCCGGCGTGGATGGGCTGACCGATGATGGTGTTCACATCCGCGATCTCCCGGATCTTCTGCATGGTTGTGGTCATCAAATCGCCGATAGGATGCTGCTTTTCCATACTCAAACCGCCTCTTTCTGTACTGCCTGTTTCTGTTGCTTACGCTGCTCCCCGCCCAGGATCCGGGGCAGCTTGGGAGCCAGCCAGAAGGCCAGGGCCACCCCTTGTCCCACCGTCAATGTGGCCGCCACATCCGCCCAAACCGTGGTATGGGGGGCCGAAAAATCCACCTGGGTACGGATGCGCCTGTCCTTTACATTAAAATTTTGCTCCACTAAAGGCCAAATCATACCCAAAGCCGCATTGACGCCGCCAAAAGCCAGCGCCGCGCCAGCCGGATTACCGGCGCCCACAGCCACATCCAGATAAACCCGGTCCAGGCGGACCTTTCGTTTCAGCCTGCCCGCCGCCTCTGCCACAGTGGGCAGCGCCCACCGAACCAGCGGCAGCAATTCTCCCTTCTTCTGCAGCTGCTCCGGCTTTTCCGGTTTCGCTTTGCGCTTTTTTTTGCGCTTTTTTTTCTTGGGAGGAAACAGCGACAGCTTCACCGGACCAACCTTTATCCGCAGAGTCGGACCCTCGGGGCCGTAAGTCACCCACACGCCTACCCGGATAAGGCTGAGTAATACCAGCCCCACCGCCACCAGCGCCAGGATGAACAGAAGCTTCATGGCATCGTGCCTCCCTCCGTCCGGGCCATCTCCCGGGCGGCCTCCTCAATTTCTGTCTCGGTAATCTCCACCTCGGATGGCTCCTGTTGAGCCTGCAAACGGGCAATCGCCGACTTCATTTCCATGCTCATCTGCCCGTCCTCCGGCAGTGCGTTGGGCAGCTCAGGCAGCTCGTCCAGACTGGACAGGCCGAAGGACCGCAGAAAGGTCTGGGTGGTGCGGTACTGGATAGGACGACCTGGCACTGCCAGACGGCCGCACTCCTCTATCAGTTCCCGCTCCAGCAGCAGTCCTACGGTATAGGAGCTGTCCACTCCACGGATCTGATCCACATAGGCTCGGGTAGCCGGCTGATAATAGGCGATAATCGCCAGCACCTCCAGAGCGGGCTGGCTGAGCCTGGCCGGCCGGCGGCTCTCAAAAGCCCGGCGGATGTGGGAGGCAAATTCCGGAGCGGAACAGAGCTGATAGCTGGCATCCAGCCGCAGCAGGCGGATACCCCGGCGCTCATAGCTGTAATAGTCCGCCAGCCGCTGGCACACCGCGTCGGCCGTACTGCGGTCGATATCCAGCGCCAGACACAGCCGCTCCACACCCACCGGCTCTCCGGCGGCAAAGAGGATCCCTTCAATGGCGGATTCAATTTCCTTCAATTCCATGATTATCCCCCATCCGCCGGTTCATATACGTCCGTGGAGAATTCCACATCGTTTCCTTCTCCCTCGCCGGTGCTGGTTACCGTGCAGTCACGCTCCGTCCCGGCCAGGCGCAGACGGCGGGCCTTGCACAGCTCCAGCACCGCAATGAAGGTGGCCACAATCTCCGAGCGGCTTCGATTGCCCTGAAACAGGGTCCGGAACCGGGTCACGCCAAACCGGGCCAGCCGCTCCAGGATCTCGCCGGCCTTATCTGCCACCGGGTAGGGTTCCCGACCCACAATCCCCTCAAAGGCAGCCATGGGAGGCGGCAGGCGGTGGTCCGCCCTGGCCAGTACCTGCTGCATGGCCCGCAGCAGATCGCCCGGCTGATGTACATAGTGGTACGCCCTGCTGACCGGGAACACCTCCGGCGTCTTGGTCAGGTAGTCTCTGCCCACGGCAAAGCGGTCGGACAGCTCCGGTATCACCGCCTTGACGCGGGCAAAGCTCTCATGCCGCTGGTGCTCCTCCAGAGAGGCAATGAGCTGTTCCATCTCGGACAACGCCTCTTCATCGTGGATGGACAGCAGCATCCTCGTCTTGATAAAAACCAGCTGGGCCGCCATGGTGACAAACTCACTGGCCACCTCCAGGTCCAGCCGCTTGCGCTGGTCCATCCATGCCAGATACTGGTCCAGAATCAGGGATATCTGAATATCCTTGATCTCCATTTTGTTTTTGGACAGCAGATGAAGAATCAGGTCCAGCGGGCCGTTAAAATCCTCCATATCGCTGTCCCGGACCTTTACCACCTTTTCCAGGTGGAAAATAGGCGTTTCGATGGCACTCACCTCAAAACTGATTCAAAATGGCGGACACATCCTGGCAAAACCAAAGCACATCCGCCGGCAGCCCCACCAAGGCACACATCCCGTTCAGCACATGGATCATCAAAAAGCTCAGAGGACGGCTGAACACACCCAGCAGCACCAGGACAATCAGGGCAATCCCCACATACCGCTCATAGCGCAGGATTTTGTAATAGATCCGGTCGGGCAGCAGGGCAAAGAGGATTTTAGAGCCATCCAGCGGGGAAAAGGGAATCAGGTTAAACAGCCCCATTCCTACCCCCAAAAGGGCCACATTGGACAGAAAACACAGGATCAGTAAAGTGATATGACTTACCGGCCCAAAGTGCCAGATAAGCGAGGAGACAGCCGTGGCGGCCAGAGCGGTGAGAAAATTGGCCGCAGGTCCCGCCAGGGCAGTCAGGGCCATTCCCTGCTTGGGGTGCTTAAAATACCGCATATCTACCGGCACCGGCTTGGCCCAACCCACCTTTGCAATCAGCATCATAGCCAGCCCTGCCAGATCCAGATGCTTGATAGGATTCAGGGTAAGACGCCCCGCCTGCTTTGCCGTGGGGTCCCCCAGCCGCCAGGCCACAAAGCCGTGAGAGAGCTCATGAAGGGTGATGCACAGCAGCGCGGCCACCGCGCTGACCAGCAGGGTCAGCAGCCCCCACCAGTCCATATGTTGTGTAAACTCCGCAAAAGATCCCAAAATCTGATTCCTCCATGGCCCGCTCTGTCAGGTCGCTGCATTTCATTTTATTATAACAAACCCCTACAAAAAACACAAGTAAGAACGTGGCAAAGGGGAACCATCCAGAGATGGTCCCCCTGCCCGCTCATTCACACAATATGGCTGCGCAGAACGCCGATTCCAGAAATCTCTACCTCGACCGTATCCCCAGGCAGCATGGCGCCCACACCGGCCGGGGTGCCGGTGGCGATAACATCGCCCGGCTCCAGGGTCATGGATGCGGTAATAAAGGCGATGATCTTCCGCACATTGGTGATAAGCAGCTCCGTGCTGCTCTGCTGCACCACTCTTCCGTTCAGACGGGTCGTAATGGACAGATGGTCCGGGTCCACCTCATCGGTGACCAGCGGCCCCAGCGGGGCAAATCCATCCATGTTTTTCCCCCGCGCCCACTGGCCATCCTCTTTCTGAATATCCCGGGCCGTGATGTCGTTAAGGCAGGTATAGCCCAGCACATAGTCCAGCGCGTCATCCGCGGATACGTCCTTGGCACAGCGCTTCATCACCACGGCCAGCTCTCCCTCATAGTCCAGCCGGCCCACAAAGTCAGGGGCATGAACGTTGCCTTCATGTCCGTTCAGGGCGTTTGGAGCCTTGAGAAACAGTGTGGGGCGATCCGGATTGTGGGAGGCATCCAGCATGGAGCGCATTTCCGCGATGTGGTCATAATAGTTTTTTCCCACGCACACCAGCTTGGACGCCTCACAGGGTGCCAGCAGGCTGCACTTCTCCAGAGGAAGGCTCTCCCCATCATAACACAGCGCCTCAAAGGGCGGCTTGGACAGGGTGCGCACCATTCCATCCTGGAGGACGCCCCAAACCGGCTGGCCATTCCGCAGCAGCTTTACGTATTTCATGCCATATCCTCCACATGGCTCAAAATCAGGTTCAGCAGGTCCTGCTTCCCTTCTCCCTTCTCAGCTGAAAAGGGAATTAACTTCACACTATCTGCCAGTTCCAGTGTCTCCCGAATGCGGGCCAGATTGGGCTGGATATCGCTTTTGCGCAGCTTGTCCAGCTTGTTGGCCACCACGGCAAAGGGCCTGCCGCTGTTTTTGAAAAAGGAGGCCATGGTGCAGTCGTCCGCCGTTGGCTTGTGCCGGGCGTCCACGATCATCAGGCCCAAGGTCATCAGGCCGGGGTCGGCAAACCATTCCTCCATCAGCCGCCCCCACCGCTGCCGCTCCGCCATAGATACTTTGGCGTATCCGTAGCCGGGCAGGTCCACCAGATAGAAGGCGCTGTCGATCAGGAAATAGTTGATGTGGGTGGTCTTGCCGGGGGCAGCTCCCACCCGGGCAAAGTTTTTCCGGTTGAGCAGCCGGTTGATGACGGAGGACTTGCCCACATTGGAGCGGCCCGCAAAGGCCACCTGGGGCAGCCGGTCCCGGGGGAAATCTCCCGCTTTGGCCGCGGAACGCACAAATTCCGCTTTTTGCAGATTGATCGGCATGGCAACCTCCTGTATACGAAATCAGCTTTACAGTTCTTTTATTTCAATCCTTTACTGGGTCAGTCCCGGCCGCTCAGCACAATGCGTACCCTCGCCCATGGGATGTTGAAGCTCCTTGTTCCCCGGAGCCAGTTCCAGGGCAAGGGCCTCGGCCAATACCGCGTCCACCTGCTCCACCGTGACAAACCGCAGACCGGCCCGCACCGTCTGGTCAATCTCCTCCAGATCCTTTTCATTGTCCACAGGCAGGAGCACGGTGCGGATCCCATTGCGATAAGCGGCCATAGTCTTTTCCTTCAAACCACCAATGGGGAGCACCCGGCCTCGTAAAGTAACTTCACCTGTCATAGCCAGATCGCGCCGGACGGGAATTTCCGTCAGGGCGGACACCATGGCGGTGGTAATGGCAATACCGGCAGAAGGCCCGTCCTTGGGAACGGCCCCCTCCGGGAAATGGATATGGATATCCTTGGTTTTATAAAATTCCTCGTCAATCCCCAGCTGATGGGCCCGGCTGCGGATATAGGTCAGGGCGGCATGGGCGGACTCCTTCATCACATCCCCCAGGTTTCCGGTGAGCTCAATCTTCCCGGTGCCCGGCACCACACCGACCTCCACTTCCAGGATCTCACCCCCCACACTGGTCCAGGCCAGGCCGTTGACCACGCCCACCTGCTCAGTTCGAGGCAGCCGGTCTGGGTGATAGCGGGGAATTCCCAGGTAGGTTTCCAGATTTTCCGCTGTAATATGTACTGACTTTACACCGTCTGAAACCACACGCATTGCAGCCTTCCGGCACAGAGCGCCCAGCTGACGCTCCAGCACACGTACCCCCGCTTCACGGGTGTAGCCCCGGATCAGGCTCCGGATGGCATCGTCGCTGACCTTGAGCTGGGCACGGCTCAGTCCGTGCCGTTTCAGCTCCTTGGGCAGCAGATGCCGTTTGGCAATCTGCAGCTTTTCCTCGTCGGTATAGCTGGTCAGCTCAATGACTTCCATCCGGTCCAGCAGCGGCCGGGGAATGGTGTCCAGAGTGTTGGCGGTGGTGATGAACAGCACGTCGGACAAATCGAAGGGCACCTCCAGGAAGTGGTCCCGGAAGGTGGCGTTCTGCTCCCCGTCCAACACCTCCAGCAGCGCGGAGGCCGGGTCACCCCGCTGGTCATTGCCCAGCTTATCAATTTCATCCAGCAGCAGCAGCGGATTGCAGCTTCCCGCCTGCCGGATGGCCGCGATGATCCGGCCGGGCATAGCCCCCACATAGGTCTTGCGGTGACCGCGGATCTCTGCCTCATCGTGGACGCCGCCCAACGAGATCCGGGCCATATTCCGGTGGATGGCCTTGGCCACGCTGGAGGCAATGGAGGTCTTGCCCACGCCCGGCGGTCCCACCAGACAGAGAATCTGTCCCTTCAGCTGAGGCGCCAGCTGCTTGACGGCCAAAAATTCCAGAATCCGGGTCTTGACCTTCTCCAGGCCGAAGTGGTCGGCGTCCAGGGTCTTTCGAGCAGCGGCCACATTTACCCGCTCTTTGGTCTTTTTGCCCCAGGGCAGCTCCAGCACAGTGTCCAGGTAATTGCGGAGCACGGTAGCCTCGGCAGAACCAAAGGGCTGCTTTTCCAGGCGGCGCAGCTCCTTTTCCAGCTTCTCCTTCACCTCAACCGGCAGCTTGGCCTTTTCGATCTGCCGCCGGTAGTCATAGAGCTCCTGGTCTCCCCCCTGCTGGTCCTCACCCAGCTCATGCTGAAGCACCTTCAGCTGCTCCCGCAGCACATAGTCCCGCTGGCTGCGGGTCAGCTGGTCCCGCACCTTACCCTGCATCTCCTGCTCCAGCTCCAGAATCTCCACCTCCCGGCGGAGATTCTGACAGAGCTTCTCCAGGCGGCGCACCGGGCGCAGTTCCTCCAGGATCGCCTGCTTGTCTCCGGTCCGCATGGGCAGATTCTGGGCGATGTAGTCTGCAATATAGCCGGGGTCCTCGCTGGACAGCACCGAGAGCAGGATATCGGGGGTCATTTTGGGCGCCAGCTCGATATAGGTCTCAAACAGCTCGTAGGTCTGCCGGATCAGCGCCTCTGTACGGGCAGAACGCTTTACAGGAGCTTCCCCCGGAATCTCCTCCACCTCGGCGCTGAGATAAGGGTTGGTCTCCACCAACTGGCACAGGCGGCCGCGGCTGACGCCCTCCACCATCACCCGCACATTGTCCCCGGGCAGGCGCAGGATCTGGCGCACATTGCTGATGGTACCCACGGCGTACAGGTCCCCCTCCTGGGGATTTTCGACGGCCAGCTCCCGCTGGGCCACCAGAAAGATGGTCTGGCCGCTGGTCATTGCCTCGTCCAGAGCCTTGATAGAGCTCTCTCTGCCCACGTCAAAGTGGAGCAGCATATTGGGAAAAACAGTAAGACCACGCAGGGCCAGAGCCGGCATGATCACAGGCATATTCTCTTCCATTTGGTACCTCCCTTATACAGAAACAGAAGTCAGAAACCGGAGACTGCGGCTTACTCAGCAGACCTGTGGCTCCGAAATTCCTGACTTCTGTGCTCCGCGTTCAGGTTTTGATCCGTCTGTTAGGAGACATTCCCCTTGAGCGGTGAACCGCCCTTCTCCGCCCGCAGAGAGGCGCTGCCAAGGCGGGGCCGCTGGGTACGCTCCGGGTTATACTCAATGGCGGGGGCCTTGTGGTCTTTGACACTCTCCGCCGTAATAGTCACTTTGGCAATGGTGGGATCAGAGGGCACATCGTACATTACCTGGGTCATGACCTCCTCCAGCACCGCGCGCAGGCCGCGGGCGCCAATGCCCCGTTCAATGGCCTTGTCCGCTGCCGCTTCCAGCGCCTGGGGCTCAAACTCCAGGTCCACCATGTCATACTCCAGCAGCTTCTGGTACTGCTTTACCAGAGCGTTCTTGGGCTCGGTAAGGATACGCACCAGCTGGTCCTTGTCCAGGGCGTTCAGGGTGGTGATAACCGGCAGACGGCCCACCAGTTCGGGAATAATCCCGAATTTCAGCAGGTCGTGGGGCTGGATCTCCTTGAAAATGGCGGTGTTGTCCTTCTCCTTTTTGGTCTGGATGTCCGCGCCAAAGCCAATGGTCTTTTTATCCAGCCGCTGCTCGATGATCTTCTCCATCCCGTCAAAGGCGCCGCCGCAGATAAACAGGATGTTTTTGGTGTCGATCTGGATGAACTCCTGATGGGGGTGCTTCCGGCCGCCCTGGGGTGGCACGTTGGCCACAGTTCCCTCCAGGATCTTCAGCAGCGCCTGCTGCACACCCTCGCCGGACACATCCCGGGTGATGGAGGTATTTTCACTCTTGCGGGCGATCTTGTCGATCTCGTCCACATAGATGATTCCGCGCTCCGCCAGCTCAATGTCATAGTCGGCCGCCTGCACCAGACGCAGCAGGATGTTCTCCACGTCGTCGCCCACATAGCCCGCCTCGGTTAAAGTGGTGGCGTCGGCGATGGCAAAGGGCACCTTCAGGATACGGGCCAGAGTCTGGGCAAACAGGGTCTTGCCGCAGCCGGTGGGACCCATGAGCAGAATGTTGCTCTTCTGCAGCTCTACATCCTCGCCGCCGCCAAAGTAGATCCGCTTGTAGTGGTTGTACACCGCCACGGACAGGGCCACCTTGGCGTCCTCCTGGCCGATGATATACTGGTCCAGCACATCCCGGATCTCTTTGGGGGTGGGGATCACGTCCGGAATATCGGGGCTGATGGGCTCCTCCGGGTCATAGTTATCGTCCAGAATGCTCATGCACAGGTGGACGCACTCGTTACAGATATAGGCGCCGGGCCCGGCGATGATACGGGCCACCTGCTCCTGATGCTTGCCGCAGAAGGAGCATCTCACGCTTTTGCGCTCGTCATTTTTCGGCATATCATATACCTCAATGATTGAAATTTAGGCTGCTGTGGCAGCCCCACACAAACAGGCTAGGGGGAGCGGGGCGTCTTCCCCACTCCCCCTGTTGGATTTTACCGCGAATAGATCACCTTGTCAATCAGGCCGTACTCCTTGGCCTCCTCGGCGGACATAAAGTTGTCCCGTTCACAGTCGGCCGTCACCACTTCCAGGGGCTTGCCGGTATTGTCAGCCAGGATATGGTTCATCCGCTTCTTGATGATCTCCAACCGCTTCAGGTGGATGGCCATATCGGTAATCTGGCCCTGGGTGCCAGCGGAGGGCTGATGGATCATGATCTCGGCATTGGGCAGCGCCAGACGCTTGCCCTTGGCGCCGGAGGAGAGCAGGAAGGCCCCCATGCTGGCCGCCATACCAATGCAAATGGTAGATACATCGCACTTGATGTACTGCATGGTGTCGTAAATGGCCATGCCGTCGGTGACAGAACCGCCGGGGCTGTTGATATAAAACTGGATATCCTTGTCGGGGTCCTGGGCCTCCAGGTACAGCAGCTGGGCAACGACCAGGCTGGCCGTGGTGGCATTGACCTCCTCGCCCAGAAATACAATGCGATCGTTGAGCAGCCGGGAGAAGATGTCGTAGGAACGCTCTCCCCGGTTGGTCTGCTCCACAACATAAGGAACTAAGCTCATGGTTCAGGTTCTCCTTTATTTTGATGTCAGGACGCCAGAGCGCCCGGCCATCTTCCCGATGGCGGACAGTCACACACAAGAGTATGCCCGCCTGCGGCAGCCTTATTCCTCGGTTTTCTCCTCAGCGGGCTTTTCCTCGCCCTCTTCGGAGTCCTTCTTCTTGGTGGTGCGGCGCTTCTTGGGCTTCTCCTCGCCCTCGGCGGCTTCACCGGCCTCGGCGTCCTCCGCCTTCTTCTTGGTGGTCTTCTTCTTGGCGGGAGCCTTGCCCACCTTGGCGGAGTCGTAGATCACCTGCTCGGCCTTCTTCAGAGAGAGCTCCTTGCGGATGTCGTCGGCGGCCACGGCCTGCTTCACCTTGTCCAGCTCCATGTGGTACTGCTCGGCCAGCTTCTTGTACTCCTCCTCCAGCTCCTCATCGGACACCTGGATGTTCTCGGCGGCCACCACGGCGTTCAGAGCCAGGTCACGGCGCACCCGCTCCAGAGCGGCGGCCTTGGCCTGCTCCCGCATGATGTCCATGGTCATGCCGGTCATCACCATATACTGCTCAAAGGGGATACCCTGGGCCTGGATGCGCTGGGCCATGTCGTTGACCAGATTGTCGGCCTCAAACTCCACCATGGCGTCGGGGATCTCCACTTCCATGTTGCTCATGACCTGCTCCAGAACAGCGGCCTCAAAGTCGTGCTGGGCCTGGTGCTCCCGGCGCTCGGTCAGCTTGTCGGCCAGATCCTTCTTGAAAGCGGCCAGGGTGTCAAACTCGGACACGTCCTTGGCAAACTCGTCGTCCACCGTGGGCAGCTGCTTCTCCTTCACCTCATGGACCTTCACCTTGAAGACCACGGCCTTGCCGGCCAGGTCGGCGTGATAGTCCTCGGGGAAGGTGATGTCCAGGTCCTTCTCATCGCCGGCCTTGGTGCCCACCAGCTGCTCCTCAAAGCCGGGAACGAAGGAGTTGGAGCCCAGCTCCAGGCTGTGGCCCTCGCCCTTGCCGCCCTCGAAGGGTTCGCCGTTCAGGAAGCCCTCAAAGTCGATCACCACGGTGTCACCGTTCTGCGCCTCGCGCTCCACGGTGACCATACGGGTGGCCCGGTTGATGTAGGGCTTGAGCTCGTTGTCGATATCCTCGTCGGTAACGGTGACCTCGGGCTTCTCCGCGGTGAGGCCCTTGTACTCACCCAGCTTCACCTCGGGGCGGACGGTCACCACGGCCTTGAAGGTCAGACCCTCTTTGCCCACGCTGACCACTTCCACCTTGGGCCAGGCCACGGCGTCCAGCTTCTCCTGCTCCACCGCATCGGCGTAGGCCTGAGGATAAAGCTCATTGATGGCGTCTTCATAGAACACACCGGAGCCATACATGCCCTCGATGATCTTCCGGGGGGCCTTGCCCTTGCGGAAGCCGGGGACCATGATCTTGCCGCGCTGCTTCAGATAGACCTTCTGAACAGCGGCCTCAAACTCCTCGGCGCCGATCTCAATGACCAGCTCTACGGTGCTCTTTTCCTGCTTTTCGACGCTCTTGACATTCATGTTGATTACTTCCTCCTGTCAGCTCCCGCCGCCGCCCAAAGGCGCCGTCAGGGGCCATCTTTCGCGTTATCCGCTATATACTATCAGATATGACGGAAAATTTCCATACTTTTTTTCAATTATTCACAGATTTTTTGCGGCCGGAAGCCGGTGAAGTCCGCTGACACCAGATGATATTCCACGTTTCCGTGGAGTCCCTCCACCGCCAAACGGTGGCTGCCGCCGTGGAGATGGCCATAATAACAGCGCTCCACGCCGTACTGCTCCAGCAGGGCGATGATCTCCGGACAGCGGTATCCCTGGTAGAGGGGCGGGTAGTGGAGAAAACACAATTTCCTGCGCTCGCCCGCCGCTTTCAGCGAGGCCTCCAGCCGGATCAGCTCCCGTTTAAAGACCTTCTGGTCCCCTTTCTCTTCATAAAACCAGCCCCGGGTCCCACACAGGGCGTAGTCTCCGTAAAAGTAGCAGTTGTTGTGGAGAATCTGCAGGGTGGAAAACCCTTTCTCCTGGAAAAAGCGGTTCATCTTGGCCGCCGTGTTCCACCAGTAGTCGTGGTTTCCCTTGAGCAGCAGCTTTCGCGCCCCGGGCAAAGCGTCCAGAAAGGCAAAGTCCGCCTCCGCCTCTTCCAGACCCATCCCCCAGGACAGGTCGCCGCACAACACCACGGTGTCCTCCGCATCCACCCGGGAAAAACCCTCCCGCAGCTTGTCCACATACCCCTCCCAGCCGCCGCCGAACACATCCATCGGCTTGTTGGCACTCAGGGAGAGGTGCGTGTCTCCAATTGCGTACAGTGCCATTTAGAGCAGCATCTCCAGCACTTGTTCCTTCATGTGCTCTTTCGTGACGCTCTGATGGAACCGCACCCGCTTTTCCTTCAGGCCGGCCAGCGGCGCGGGAGCGGAAATTCCGGTGAGCTTGGAGAGCTGATCCAGCGCGCCGGTACCCTCCACCACATGGGACACGCCCAAGGCGCCCAGCACATTGTCGCAGAACTTGAAGGGACTGGCGGTGGACACCACAATGGCAGGGGTGGTGTCTCCGCTCTCCTTCCGGTACTGGTCCAGCACATCAAAGGCCACAGCGGTATGGGGATCAATGAGGTAGTGATGTCCCTTCCACATGGCGCCGATCACCTTCTGGGTCTGGGCGTCGTCACAGTAGCCGGAGGCAAAGAGCTTGCCCAGCTGGTCCTTGATGGATTTGCTCACCTCATACCGGCCGGTCTCGTTGAGCTGCGCCATATACTCCCGCACCTGGGCGTCGTCATGGCCGGACAGGGCGAAGAGCATCCGCTCCAGATTGGAGGAGATGAGAATATCCATGGAGGGGGACATGGTGTTGTAGAAGGTACGGTTGCGGTCATAAATGCCGGTTTTCAGGAAATCTGTGAGTACATTGTTGGAGTTGGACGCACAGATGAGCTTCTTGATGGGCACGCCCATCTCCTTGGCGTAGTACGCAGCCAGAATGTTGCCAAAATTTCCGGTGGGAACGCAGACGTTCACCGGGTCGCCCTTTTGGATTTTCTCCTCCCGCATCAGATCGCAGTAGGCGGAGATATAGTAGACGATCTGCGGCAGCACACGCCCCCAGTTGATGGAGTTTGCCGACGACAGGAAAAAGCCCATGTTTTCCAGCAGTTCCCGCAGGGACGCGTCGGAAAAGAGCTTCTTCACCCCGGTCTGGGCATCGTCAAAGTTGCCCACCACGGAGCAGACGCCCACGTTCTCGCCCTCCTGGGTGTTCATCTGCAGCTCCTGAATGGCGGAAACCCCATCTTTGGGGTAGAACACCAGGATCCGGGTCTTGTCCACATCCCGGAACCCCTCCAGGGCGGCCTTGCCGGTATCCCCGGAGGTAGCCACCAGAATGCACACCGTCTTGGTCTCCTGATTCTTTTTCAGCGACGCGGTAAGCAGATGGGGCAGCATCTGAAGCGCCATGTCCTTGAAGGCGCAGGTGGGACCATGCCACAGCTCCAGGCAGTAGGTATTGCTGTCCACCTGGCGGACGGGAGCCACTTCCTTCACGTCAAATTTGCCTCCGCCATAGGCCTTGGCCGCATAAGCGGTCAGCTCAGAGGAGGTAAAGTCGTCCAGATAGGCGTTCATCACATAGACCGCCCGCTGCTGATAGGACATGTCCCGCATGGTGTCCAGGGCGTTGTGGGACAGCTTGGGCAGCACCTCAGGCGTCATGAGACCGCCGTCAACGGCAAGCCCCTTTTCGATGGCTTCCGACGCGGTACGCCGGTCCCCCTTATTTCTGGTACTCACATAATACATACTTTGCTCACAACCCTCATCAGATTATTGAAAAACACGTCGCGGATCAGCGATTCGTGATAGTTGCGCTGCAACAGACGCTCATACAGCAGCTCCCAGCTCTCCACCCCGGTAAAACCTGCCGGCAGCATGCTGCAGCCGTCCAGGTCTCCGCCCAGCGAGATATTTTGGGCCCCGCCCAGTGCAAGCCAGCGGTCCAGATGGGCAATCACTGTATCCACATCCGGCCGGTCCCCCAAAAATTCCCCATACAAATTTAGACCGGCTACACCGCCGTGGTCTATTATGGCAGTAAATTGCTCATCAGTCAAGTTTCGGGGATGAGAAAATACTGCCCGGGCGTTGGAGTGGCTGGCAAAAAAGGGGCCTGTCAGCATGTCCGCCACATCCCAGAATCCGGCGTCGGAGAGGTGGGACACATCCACCAGCATTCCCAATTGCTCCGCCTTGCGCACAAAATCCTTGCCCTGAGCGGTCAGTCCCCGGTCCGTCTCCTCCTGGTTGCTGCCGGACAGGGCATTGGCATAGTTCCAGGTCAGGGTTACCGCCCGGACCCCAAGCCCATAGGCCTCCTCCAGGCGTTCCGGGGAGCAATCCAGCAGCTCCGCCCCCTCCACCGACAAAAAGGCCGCCGATTTCTTCTGGGCAAAGGCCTGTTCCGCTTCTGCCATTGTGCGGCAATGGACAATCGTATGGGCATTTGCCGCCATCTCCCGGCGAAAAAGGGCGTATTCCGTCTCAAAAATCTCGGAAAATGACATCCCCCGCAGGTCTTTTCCAGGAAAATCCTCCGGCTGGCCAAACAGGGCAAAGAATTGGGCGTATCTGCGGTATTTCCCTGCCCGCTCCAGATCCACATGGAAACCGTTATGGACAAAGCCGCCGCTGAACAGACTGCACATCAAAACCGTATCACAGTGTCCATCAAAGACATCTATTTCCGCCACGCACATGCCCCCTTAAAAGGCGTTCTCCCAATAACAAAATTCCGGCTCTCTGGTGGACATGCCCTGCGGCGCGTAAATCTCCGCCACATCGAACCGGGGCTGCAGCTCCAGCTCCGGGTGTTCCGCCAGATAGCAGGCCGCCGTGGTCCGCAGCTTTTCCTGCTTCCGCCGGTCCACCGCCGCACGCGCCGGAGTAAAGTTTGCGTTCTTCCGCAGCTTTACCTCTATAAAGCACAAATACTTGTCAGTCGTTGCAATTAAATCAATTTCACCAAACCGGCAGTGGTACCCGGCGGCAATGATCCGATAGCCCATACGCCGCAGCCTGTCCGCCGCCAGCGCCTCACCCCAGCGGCCCAGCAGCTTGGCCTCTCCCCCGCTCACAGCTTGCTCAAAAAGCTCCGGCGGTGGATGGGACAGGGTCCATATTGCCGCAGCAGCTCATAGTGGCGGCGGGTGGGGTAGCCCTTGTGCCGCTCGAACTCATATTGGGGATACATTTGGGCCATCTCCTCCATATACCGATCCCGGCTCACCTTGGCCAGAATGGACGCCGCCGCAATAGACACCGACAGGGAATCTCCCTTTACAACCGTTCTATGCGGGGATGTAATGGCAGCCGCCCTGCCGTGGTCCCGGTTTCCGTCCACCAGAGCCAGATCCGGCGCCGGGGAGAGCGCGTCAATAGCCTGCTGCATCGCCTTCATACGGGCGCTGAGGATATCAGTGGCATCAATTTCCTCCGGTTCCACCCGGGTAACCGCCCAAGCCACCGCCTGATCCCGGATCTGGTCATACAGCAACTCCCGCTTTTTGGGGGTCAGCTTCTTGGAATCGTTCAGCCCTGACAGGTGTGCCTCCCGGGGCAAAAGGACCGCGGCGGCATACAGGGCTCCGGCCAGGGGACCCGCCCCCGCCTCGTCACAGCCGCACACCGCCTGGTAGCCCTCCTCCCAGCACGCCCGCTCCAGCTGCCAGAGATCCACCTGTTCCATCATACCTCCAGCTCCTCTGGCGACTCTAGTGTAAAGTTTCCAAGCTTGCCGCCCCTGTACTCCTCCAGCAGCACCCGGGACATCCGCTCCGTGTCTACCTCGCCGCCGGAGATCAGAAATCCCCGCTTTCGGCCGCACCGCTCCAGCAGCTCCCAGCCGGGCAACTCCGGCTCCAATTCCACCTTATAGCGGTCCACCAGGGCCTGGGGATACCGTTGGCCCAGTATCTCCATCAGATGACAGGCCAGGGTCTCCAGATCCATGATCTCGTCCTTCACCGCACCTGTAAAGGCCAAATGCATGCCAGTGGTTTCATCCTCAAACTTGGGCCACAGAATGCCGGGGGTATCCAGCAGATCCAGGCCGGGGTCCACGTTCACCCACTGCTTGCCCCGGGTGACGCCGGGCCTGTTGCCCGCCTTGGCTGATTTCTTCTTGGCCACCTGATTGATGAAGGTGGATTTCCCCACATTGGGTACCCCCACCACCATGGCCCGGACCGGGCGGCCCACCAGACCCTTGGCCTTCCACTGTTCGATTTTCTCCTTCAGCGCAGAGCGGATGGCGGTGGAAAACTGGCTGACCCCCTTCCCGTCCCTGGCGTTGGTCTCCAGCACCCACCAGCCCCGGCTGCGGAACCAGTCGCCCCAGACCTTGTTCATGGCCGGGTCGGCCTGATCCGCCCGGTTGAGCACGATGAGCCGCGGCTTCTCCCCCACCAGCTCATCAATATCCGGGTTGCGGCTGGAAATCGGGATGCGGGCGTCAATGATCTCGGCCACCAGGTCCACCAGCTTCAAATCCGCCTGGATCTGCCGCCGGGTCTTCGTCATATGGCCGGGATACCACTGAATATCCATAGCCCTCTCCTTTCATCTGTAGCAATCTAATTACTCCCCATTATACTCAACATCTTGTGGCTTGAAAAGAGGATGCCACAAATTTCCGAAAGAAAAAGGGAGAGGCCAAGGCACATCCCGATAAGAAAACATCGTGGGGCAAGAGAGAAACGGTATAGCTTCGGCTATGCCGTTTTTCTCATTCTTGCCTTGATGAAGTTACTTTGGATACTTCCAGGGCTCCAATGCCCTTATAGTAGATGTCAATTTCCTGGGTGCGGTTCTTGCCCTTCGGATCGCTGGCAGCATGGACAACAATCTTCTCGACAAACTCATGCAAGATACATGGGGTCAATTCGGGAATTTCCGTATACCGTTCTACAACGGAGAGAAACCTTTCCACATTGGCGCTTTTGCGTTCCTCTGCCTCGATTTCATTCCTGAGGGCAATCGCTACATCTTGAAGCTGATGCTGCTCTTTCTCATAGTCAGTGGAGAGCTTTTGAAAACGCTCGTCAGAAAGTTTTCCCGAAATGGTATCTTCATAGAGCCGCTTAAAAATGGTGTCCAGTTCTGCAATCCGCTTTTCAGCATCAGCCAGTGTTTTCTTCCGCTTTGCCAAACCGCGGTTACGTTGGCGCAAATCCGCATCCATAACCATCTTTACAAAATCGTCTTTGTGCTGTGATGCAAAGGAAACGATCTCACGCAGATTTTGCAGAACCAATTCCTCCATGATAACAGTTCGGATGGAATGTGTCTGCCCGCATACGTCACGGCTTTTCCGATAGCCCGAACACAGGTAATATTCCTGATCGCGCCGGAAATTGGTTGCCCTGCATTGATACATGATGGAGCCGCAGTCGGCGCAGAACATCATGCCGGAGAACATCCCCATTTCTCCCATCTTTGTTGGTCGGCGCCGCGTCTGCCTTGCAAGCCTTGCTGCATCGGCAATCGCCTCCGTCCAGATGGCTTCATGGGTATTCTCAAAAATCTTCCACTCGGTTTCTGGATTGAGAAGGGTCTTTTTGCTCTTGTAGGATTTTTTGCGGGTTTTGAAATTAACTGTGTGCCCCAGGTATTCACGCCAGCGGTCCATGATGTCGGCAATCGTAGAAGAATCCCAGGCATAAGGAGAACCTTTCTTTGTGACATTGGTTGTCCTGCCTTTACTCTCATAGTAAGCAGCCGGAGTAAGGATTTTTCTTTCCGTCAGCTTTCTTGCGATCTGCGAGGGTCCCAATCCGTCCATGATATAAAGACCGATTTCATAAACCACCTGGGCCGCTTCTTCATCCTTCACCCATTGCTTTTTATCATCAGACGATTTCATGTATCCATACGGAGGCATGGTAGCCAAATGCTCTCCCGCATTGCCTTTCACTTTCATAACGGCACGGATTTTTTTGCTGGTGTCTTTGGCGTACCATTCATTGATGATATTGCGGAAGGGCGTAAACTCGTTGTCGCCCTGAGTGCTGTCTACACCATCATTCACCGCAATAAAGTGAATATCATGTTCGGGAAACATGATCTCCGTATACATACCGACTTGCAGATAATCACGTCCGAAACGTGACATATCCTTGATGATGACCCTCTTGACAAGGCCAGCCTCAATGTCTGCAATCATCTGCTGAAAGCCTGGGCGGTTGAAGGTCGTACCTGAGATGCCATCATCAACATAGAATTTGAAATTGCTGTATCCATGCTCACGGGCATACTTTTCCAGGATTTTTTTCTGGTTTACAATGCTATTGCTGTCACCCTGCAATTCATCGTCACGGGATAAGCGACAATACAAAGCTGTAAGTTCTTCGGAGCTCATAGCCGTGTAAGGGAATTGAAGCGCGGCAGCGGTGTTTGACTGATAATACATAAATACCTCCTATCCGGCAGTCAAACACGATATTGAAGTCCAACTTCATTATACCGCGCTTCCTTTTCCCTGTCTGCCTGTTAGGAGGTTTTCAAGTCACAGTTTGTTTCTGAATATCGGCTTTTATCAGGTTCTCCAGTTTGGAGGATATCGTCTGGTTTCCCGTTTGAGGGAAAAAGGAATTGACGATAAAGATCGTGTTGCCGATCTTCTTTTTGCTCCGCATAGGCGGGGCATATTTATTTTCAGATTGATTTTTCTGCATGATAAAGCCCCTTTCATGCCATTATATTAAAACCATAAAAGAGGCAGAAAACGGATGGCTGCTGGCCGCAGCTCCACGGGAATCTCACCCCGGCCCATGCTGATGGGTGCGCCGCGCAATGCTTTGAGGGCGTTCAACGCGGGAGTCTCATTATCCTGCCTGTGCATCCTCGCCCACAGGTTGCCACACCTGTTTTGCGGCCTGGTTTTGTCGCTCACCTGTTTGGTAGGGGTCCCGTCCTGCGGACTTGCAACAGGGTCATGGCGCACCGGCCGACCGGCTCTACACAGACAGATCGTATCCGTCTGCCTTATGCTGCCCGAAGGCTTTCTTTGTCAAGGATCATGGACTCCGTTGCCGGATTGTCGGGGCAAGGAAAGGGAGCGAAACTTGCCCCGAACAACTTTAGACCGGCAGCACCTTGAAGCTCGTCACAATGCTATGTATCAGCTTTGTTTCCAGCCTGAGCCGCATATCTTCGTCCACATACAGGTATTCGTTGCCATACTCGTCTTTCACCGGTCTGGTGGCGAGAGCCCGAATGTACTTCTGATAATGAGCGACAACAGCAGCAAGAGCATTTTCGTCACCGTTCACGGCCGCCAGAATCACAGGCACCGGAATGGGCTTTACATGTCCGGCCATTCAAATCCCTCCTTTACCAGATATTCGTACAGTTCTTTCAGCGTAACGAGCCGCCGCTTGGATACGGTCTGATGGACGATATGCAGCTTTTCGCTGATTTCCCGATCCGTCATACCCAGGAAGTAGGACAGCAGGATCACATCCCGCTTGCCCTCCGGCAACTGCGCTAACGCATCGGCCAGGACATTGCCGGTTACGACTACCGGAAGTCCCAATACTTCAAAGACATGCTCGTCCATAAAGTAATCGTCCCACACGGCGGTCTGCTCCAGCTCGGAGGCTGTCAGCTCGTCCAAAGGCTTTTCCTGGTCCAGAAGGCAGGCATAGTCACGTTGGATATGCCGGGCCTCATTCTTCAAAACCCTGACGCAGAAGGCGCCAAACTGATTTTGAATGCGTTGCTCATAGGAGTCTTTCATATTCTCACCTCCCTTCGCGCCGCACAGGTGCGGGGTGGTGATTTCCTCCCTTTCGCCTCAGTAATCCAAGACTTGCGATTTTGGCAACCTCAAAAGGAAAGAAATTTCTATGAAAGGCTCCGTCAGGTGACAAAGGCCCACATAAACGGCAAAAAGCGCCCATCCGCAAAATGCGGACAGGCGCAAAGGAATTAACAGAAGTATTTACATGATTTAATTGTTCATCTTCATAGCCGGAATATCCCGATAATGGGAACCAACTTTTTTTGACGAGATGGCTCTTGTCACTTTATGTCGAAAGACGTTGTTGTGCACGGCGGTATCCTCCTGTTGCCGCCGTGTAAATTTGCATGACTTGGGTCATTGTTGGATTTTGGGCAAAAAAACGGCGGCCTTGATTTCTCAAAACCGCCGCTAAATCAAATAGGCGCATTAATTCGGCTGCTGTACGACGGCTTTTTTCTTTTGCCGTCGTCCGGCAGGTTACTCCATCTCTTTTACACCAACTATTTTGTCATTTTCGTAAATCGTTTGGACATTGATGCTAGCGTTGCCAACTTGGAGATAGTCGCGCCCCCAGCGCGTCAGGTCTTTCATAATGCAGACACCGATTTTTCCGTTTTCTACATCGTCCATCATGCGGGAATAGGCAGA